>DJBL01000134.1:21031-21207 GCA_002435595.1 Stenotrophomonas maltophilia | reverse complement strand
TGCGCGCGGCGGCCACAGCGCGTGGGGCCGGCACCACCGCCCGCGCGTGCAGCGCGATGGCCGGCGCCGTGCCGGTGTCGGTACGGAAGATCGCCACGGCCGTTCCCAGGTGCTGGGCCTGCTCTTCCATCGCGCGTGCGGCCGCGGTGGCTTCTTCCACCAGTGCCGCGTTCTGC
>DJBL01000134.1:0-20815 GCA_002435595.1 Stenotrophomonas maltophilia | reverse complement strand
TCCACCAGTGCCGCGTTCTGCTGCGTGGTTTCGTCCATCTGGGTGATGGTCTGGTTGACCTGCTCGATGCCGGCCGACTGCTCCTTGGAGGCCGCCGAGATCTCGGCCATGATGTCGTTGACCCGGCGCACGCCGCTGACGATGTCTTCCATGGTCCGGCCCGCGGTCTGCACCAGGGCCGAGCCTTCGGTGACCTGGCCGACCGAGTCGTCGATCAGGGTCTTGATCTCCTTGGCCGCACCGGCCGAGCGCTGGGCCAGCGCGCGCACTTCCGAGGCCACCACGGCAAAGCCCCGGCCCTGCTCGCCCGCGCGCGCCGCTTCCACGGCTGCGTTCAAGGCCAGGATGTTGGTCTGGAAGGCGATGCCGTCGATCACCGAGATGATCTCGGCAATGCGCTTGGACGAGGCTTCGATCCCGGCCATGGTGGTCACCACACGGCCGACCACTTCCCCGCCCTGCGAGGCCACCTGCGCGGCGTTGGCGGCCAGCGTGTTGGCCTGCACGGCGTGGTCGGCGTTCTGGCGGACGGTGGAGGTCAGCTCTTCCATCGAGGCGGCGGTTTCTTCCAGGCTGGCCGCCTGCTGCTCGGTGCGTCGGGACAGGTCGCTGTTGCCCGAGGCGATCTCCCCGGCGGCCAGGTTGATGCTGGCAGTGGCCTGCTGGATGCGGCCGACGATATCGGTCAGCTGGGTCACGGTGGTATCGGCGTCGTCGCGCATCTGCGCGAACACGCCATGGAACTCACCGTGCATGCGCGCGGTGAGGTCGCCGGCGGCGATCGCGCGCAGCAGCGCGGAGATCTGCTGCAGGTTGTCATCGCTGACCTGCATCATGGTGTTGAGGTTTTCGACCATGCCGCGGAAATCGTGGTCGAAGCGCACCACGTCGCCGCGCTGGCTGAAGTCGCCGAGCGCGGCCGCACCGGCCAGGTCGCGGATCTGGGTGTTGATCGCGCGCAGGTTGGCCTTGGTGGTGTCCATCGCCTCGGTGAAGCGCGCCTGCTCGCCGGGCAGGCGGTCCATGTCCTGGGACAGGTCGCCGACCGCGTAACGCTGCATCACCTCGACCAGGCGATGGGTCACGGCGATGTTCGCGCCGACCAGCTGGTTGGTGTCGGCCACCATCTGCCCGTACTCGCCGGGGAAGGACTGCGCGTCCATGCGGTAGCTGAGCTCACCGGCTTCATGCCGCTGCGCCATTTCGCCCTGGGCGGCCATCACCGCGCGCACCTGGCTGCGCATGCGCTGCATCGATTCGAGCAGGCGCCCCACTTCGTCGTTGCGCGTCGGCGGCAGCGCGGTATCCAGGCGGCCTTCGGCGACATCGGCCGACAACCGCACCGCTTCGGCCAGCGGCCGGATCGCCTGGCGGCGCAGCAGCACGTAGACGCTGGCGCTGAGCACCAGCGCCGCGCCCAGGCCCACGGCCAGGATGATCCACAGCAGCGAACGCGCCTGCGCGGTGATCAGCGCGTACGGCACCACCACGCCCAAGGCGAAACGCTCCTGGCTGGTGCCGATGCGCAGCGGCACGTACGCCTTCACGTTGCCGGCGTCATCCACCTCGAAATTCTCGAACGGCTTGTCCGCCGCCACGGCCGCCAGGATCTGTCGGGTGGTCGCATCATCGCGACGCTTGCCGATCTCCTTGGCGTCCGCGGCCGCCAGCACGATGCCGCCGGGCGAGATCAGCTCGACATGGCCTTCGCCCATCGGGCGCAGCGCGGCCAGGCGTTCCTGCAGCGCGGCCAGGCCGAAGTCGACGGTGACCGCGCCAAGGAAGGTGTCCTTGTCCAGTACCGGCGTGGACAGGGTGGTCATCAGCACCTGCTTGCCGGCGATCTCGTAGTTGTACGGTTCGGCCACGGCCTGGCGCTTGAGCGCACGCGGGCGCAGGTACCAGTCGCCATCACCGGGGACGTCGTAGCCCTTCAGCGCGTCCTGCACCGGCGTGCCGTCCTGCCAGGACCAGTAGCTCATGAAGCGGCCGGTGGCATCGTGCGCCTCGGCGTCCACGTACTCGCTGTCCTTGCCGTCGAACGCCTGCGGTTCCCACAGTGTGCCCAGGCCCACCCATTCCGGGTGCGAGCGCAGCTGCTGCTGCAGCACCTGGGCGGCGGTGGCGCGGGTCAGCGTGCCGGTGGCGTGCTGCACCACCAGGCTGTCGGCCAGGGCCTGGCTGGTGGAGAAGGCGGCGGCCAGGTCGGCACCGACCCGGCGCGATTCGGCATTGGCCTCGCTCTGCATGGTCTGGCGCGAGGAATCCATCAGCGCCTGGCTGGCTTCACGGTAGCTGATGGCGGCGGTGATGCCGAAGCAGAGCATGGCGATCAGTGCGGTCCCCAGCATCAGCCGGTTGGCGATGCTTCCGGGACGCGGGGAGGAAGTCGGGCGGGACGCAGGCATGGGGGCGGTTCCGGGAAAAAGGTCGGATCAGCGGTCGCCCAGGGGCGCCACTACGGCTTCGCGCAGTCCATTGCGGTCCGGGTGGCGCGGTGCAACTCACGGCCAGCCCTTGCCCCGATCGCAGACATCGGGCCATTGAGCTGGATAACGGCGCTGGCGCGCCGATGTTGAGGACCGTTTCCTGACCCCGTTCAGTGTTCGCCGGGGCGCGCGGCCGCTTGCCCGGTCGAACGCCCCACCCGCTCGATCAGGGTCTGGCTGGCCGCATTGAGCCCGCGCACCTCCACCGCGGCCCCGTGGGCGCGCAGCTTGTCCACCACCCGCTCCAGCGCCGCCACCGCGCTGAGGTCCCAGAAGTGCGCGCCGGTCAGGTCGATCACCACCTGCCCCGGTACCTGCTGCAGGTCGATACTGGCGGCGAACTGTCCGGCCGAGGCGAAGAACACCTGGCCACTGACCGTGTACTGGCGGGTACCGTCGGCCAGCACCGTATCGTCCACCTGCAGCATCCGCCCCACCTTGCGCGCGAAGAACAGCGCCGAGAGCAGCACCCCGGTCAGCACGCCCTTGGCCAGGTCGTGGGTGGCCACGGTGACCACCACCGTGGCGATCATCACCATCGAGGAGCTCTTCGGGTGCTGGCGCAGCTCCTGGAAGGAGCGCCAGTGGAAGGTGCCGATGCTGACCATGACCATCACCGCCACCAGCGCCGCCATCGGGATCTGCCGCACCCACTCGGCGCCATACACCACCAGCAACAGCAGCAGCACCCCGGCCACCAGGCAGGACAGCCGCCCGCGCCCGCCGGAGGACACGTTGATCACCGACTGGCCGATCATCGCGCAGCCGCCCATGCCACCAAACAGCCCGGCGGTGATGTTGGCCAGGCCCTGG
Source organism: Stenotrophomonas maltophilia (assembly GCA_002435595.1). Classification (GTDB taxonomy): domain Bacteria; phylum Pseudomonadota; class Gammaproteobacteria; order Xanthomonadales; family Xanthomonadaceae; genus Stenotrophomonas; species Stenotrophomonas maltophilia_AC. Next base: position 17,513 of record DJBL01000134.1, on the reverse strand, counting down.
CCGGCGCATTCGCGGTTGCGTTGGCTGGGGGTGTCGGTCATGTCTTCCACGATCTGCGCGGTCATCATCGACTCCAGCAGGCCCACCACCGCCAGCGTCGCCGAGACCGGCAGCAGCAGGCGCAGGGTGTCCCAGGTGAGCGGCACGTCGGGGAACAGGAACACCGGCAGGCTGTCCGGCAGCGCGCCCATGTCGCCCACGGTGCGCACCTCCCAGTGCAGGCCGATCGACAGCGCGGTGAGCACCACGATCGCCACCAGCGGCGAAGGCACCGCGCGGGTCAGCCGCGGCAGCAGGTAGATGATGGCCAGCCCGGCCGCGCACACCGCCCACACCTGCCAGGAACGTCCGATCAACTCCGGCATCTGCGCCAGGAAGATCAGGATCGCCAGCGCGTTGACGAACCCGGTGATCACCGAACGCGACACGAAGCGCATCAGCACGCCCAGCTTCAGGGCGCCGGCGAGCACCTGCAGCAGCCCGGCCAGGATCGTGGCGGCCAGCAGGTACTGCAGGCCGTGGTCCTTGACCAGGTCGACCATGACCAGCGCCATCGCCCCGGTCGCCGCCGAGATCATGCCCGGGCGGCCGCCGGCGATCGCGGTTACCACTGCGATGCAGAACGAGGCGTACAGCCCCACCTTCGGGTCCACCCCGGCGATGATCGAGAAGGCGATCGCCTCGGGAATCAGGGCCAGCGCGACCACCGTGCCGGACAGCAGGTCACCGCGGATATTGCCGAGCCATTGCTGGCGCAGCGGATAGGAAACAGACATGGACAAACTCCGCGCACCGGCGATGCGCACGGTGCGTTGTGTGATGAAGGCAGGACACTCCCTGGACCCGGCAGTGGCACGGGTGCGTGGTCAACGCGGCATCAGGGCGGGGTCATCACAGTCCAGGCGGGGGCGGAGGCGGCGCGCAGGATAGCGCAGCCCCCGGTCCTGCTCAACGCAGCGGTTGACCGGGTCGGCGCGGCACGCGCACGATGCCGGCTCATTCCTCCCACCACAGGGACCTGCATGTACGGTCTGATCGGAAAGATGTTGATCGCCCCGGGCCAGCGCGACGCCGTGCTCGCGATCCTGCTGGACGGTACGCGCGACATGCCCGGTTGCCGCAGTTACGTGGTGGCCACCGACCCCACCCACGCCGACGCCCTCTGGATCACCGAAGTCTGGGACAGCCAGGAAGCGCATCGCGGTTCGCTGGCATTGCCGGCCGTGCAGGCCGCCATCGCCCAGGCGCGGCCCCACATCACCGGCTTCGGCGAGCGCTTTGAAACCGCGCCGGTGGGCGGGTACGGGATCTGAGCCTGCGCTGCCTCAGCGCGCGAAGTGCCGGGCCCCGGCAACGCAGCCGACCGCGCACACGGTGACCGCCAGCATGGTCATGCTCACCGTCTCGTGCAGCAGCGCGGCGGCCAGGGCCAGCCCGAAGAAGGGTTGCAGCAACTGCAGTTGACCGACCGCGGCGATACCGCCCTGGGCCAATCCGCGGTACCAGAACATGAAGCCGACCAGCATGCTGAACACCGAGACATAGGCCAGCCCCAGCCACGCCGACGCGCCCACGTTGGCCAGCCCGGCCGGCCACCGCAGGCACAGCAGCGGCAGCATCAGCGGCAACGACACCAGCAGCGCCCAACTGATCACCTGCCACCCGCCGAGCGTGCGCGTGAGCCGCGCGCCCTCGGCATAACCCAACCCGCAGACCAGCACCGCGGCGAGCATGAGCAGGTCGCCCTGCAGCGACCCGCGGCCTGCACCCAGCAGCGCATAGCCGGCCACCACCGCGCTGCCCAGCAGGGAGAAGACCCAGAACGCCGGCCGCAGCCGCTCGCCACCCCGCAGCACGCCGAACACGGCCGTGCTCAGCGGCAGCAGGCCCAGGAACACGATCGAGTGCGCCGAGGACACGTGCTGCAGCGCCAGCGCGGTCAGCAGCGGGAACCCGACCACCACCCCCAGCGCCACCACCAGCAGTGACACCAGGTGGGCCCGCGACGGCAGCCGCTGGCGCAGACCCACCAGCATCCCCAGCGCCAGCACCGCGGCGATGCTGGCGCGCGCGGCCGTCAGGAAGGTGGGGTCCAGGTCGGCCACCGCCACGCGCGTGGCCGGCAATGACCCGGCAAAGATCAGTACGCCGATGAATCCGTTGACCCAGCCCCGCGATGCGTCGTCCATGCCTGCTTCCCTTGAATTGGCCGCCAGTGGACCACGCAGGACCGCGGCGCCCCATACACAATCCAGTACACTTCGACCGAACTGTTATGCCCCGCTGCGCACTACGGATTGCCCATGCCCCCGCCCCACCGCGTCACCCGGATCGAGATGGTCATGGCCGCCGTGCGCTCGCGCATCACCGCGCGCGCCTACGTCCCCGGCACGCGCCTGCCCTCGGTACGTGCCCAGGCCGCCACCCTGCAGGTGTCGGTGTCCACGGTGGTGGAGGCCTATGCACGGCTGACCGCTGAAGGACTCATCAGCCCGCGCCCGGGTGCGGGCTTCCACGTGAGTGGTCCGGTCGCACCCCTGGCCCTGGCGGGCATGGATCCACCGCGCGACCGCCAGGTCGATCCACTGTGGCTGGCGCGGCAATCGCTGGAACATGACGCAGGGGTGCTCAAGCCTGGCTGCGGCTGGCTGCCCGAGGACTGGATGTACGTCGAAGGGATCCGCCGCGGCCTGCGCAGTGCCGCACGCGCCGGTGCCGCCGCACTGGCCGATTACGCGACGCCGCTGGGCCTGCCTGCGCTGCGCCAGCTGCTGGCGCGGCGCATGGCCGGGTACGCCATCGAGGCGGCCCCCGAACAGATCATGCTCACCGAATCAGGCTCGCACGCCGTGGACCTGATCTGCCGCTTCCTGCTGTCGCCCGGGGATACCGTGCTGGTCGATGATCCCTGCTACTTCAACTTCCTGGCACTGCTGAAGGCGCATCGGGTCAACGTGGTGGGCATCCCGTACACGCCCACCGGTCCCGACGTGGAGGCCTTCAGCGCCGCGCTGCAGGCGCATTCGCCGCGGCTGTACATCACCAATTCGGGCATCCACAACCCGACCGGCGCCACCCTGTCCCCGGTCACCGCGCACCGGCTGCTGAGCGCGGCCGAGCACTCGGACCTGGTGATCATCGAAGACGACCTCTTCGCCGATTTCGAGCACACCCCGGCGCCCCGCCTGGCCGCATTCGACGGCCTGTCGCGGGTGATCCAGGTCGGCAGCTTCTCCAAGACCCTGTCCGCCTCGGTGCGCTGCGGCTTCGTCGTCGCTCGCCGCGAATGGGTCGAGGGGCTGGCCGACCTGAAGATCGCCACCAGCTTTGGCGGGGGCCGCCTGGCGGCGGACATCCTGCTCACCGCACTGACCGACAGCGGCTACCGACGGCACGTGGAAGCGGTGCGGACGCGGTTGGCGAGCGCGCGCGACAGCACGCTGGCCCGATTGGCGCCGCTGGGCATCCGGCCGTGGGTCGTACCGCAGGCCGGGATGCTGCTGTGGTGCCAACTGCCGGACGGAATGGATGCGGCAACCATCGCGCGCCGCTGCCTGGGCGAGGGCGTCGTGCTGGCGCCGGGCAATGCGTTCAGCCCGTCACTGGCAGCCGCCGGTTTCCTGCGCTTCAACGCCGCGCAGGCCCAGGACAAACGCGTGTTCGAGGTGCTGGCCCGCGCGATGCGCGGTTGACGTTGCGGGGCAGGCCCGGACGCCAAACCGTCCCGGCGGTTGCGCGCCTGCCAGGCCGGCGCGCCGGGCAACGACATCGCTGAACGTCGCTGGCGCCAACCCGCGACGCGATGCACGCGCGTTCCTCACACCACCGGCGCATTAATTCACCGCCCCTTGATCGACTGCGGGACTACGCTCGGCGTGCAGTCGCCAGGGAGCGTGCAATGCCCAACACAGGATTGTTCTACCTGCTGGAAGTCGCCGGCGATGCCGACAGTGAGGACCCCCACACATTGCGCAGGCTGCGCTTCGTGCGCGCCGAATGCCTGCTCTGCCACACCCTGCTCAATGCCTCCACGGCACCCGCGCTGGTGAACGTGGCCCACGGCGCGGCCGTCCTCACCTGCGCCCACTGCGGCAACCGCCAGGCCATTTCCGGAGCACGCTTCTCCGACTTCGCCCGGCGCCTGCAACGCGGTTTGATTCCCCCGCGCGAAGATGCCCTGCCCGCCGCCGCGGCTGGCCCGGCCGAGGTGATGCCGGCGGCGCCGCAACGCCACAAGCCGCAGCTGCGCTAGCGCCCCATGCGTGCGGGCCGCCGCTGCGCGACCAGCCCGCCGACCGCCGCAGGGCGAGCCCCGCTCAGGGCCGCCAGATGCTGAAGTCACCGCCGGGCTCGACCGCCACCAGCACGAACTGCTGCCGCCAATCCACCAGCATCAGCCCGAACGCGGCGTGCAGCTCGGCAAACACCGTGGACAGCTGCAGGTCGTCGCCGTCCAGCATGGCGCCCAGGGCGATCACCCCGGACGCGTTGGCCAGGCCATGCAGCAGCACGTCCGAGGACGGGCGTATCGTAAAGCCGTCCACCACCTGCCCCAGCGCCTGCGATGCGGTGGTCAGGATCGGCGCAGGGCCCGGCAGCGTGGCAAACGGATCGGCCAGCCGCTGCACCGCGCCCGGCCCCGGCACCAGCACCGGTCGGACCAGGTGCCGCACGTGCAGCGCCGACCAGCCCTGCGGCAGCCGGTGCGCCTCCTCGAAAGCCTTGTACGCGGTGAGCTCACGCTGCACCGCCGCCAACGCCGCGCCCGGCCAGAACTCCAGCTGGCACCAGTCGTCCTCGTGGAACGCAGGCACGTCCTCGGCCGCCGATGGATCGGGCGGAACGAAGGCGAGCGCGTCGCCGGCGACAGTCGGCATCGAGTACAGGATGTCCGCAGGGTCCAGCGCCTGCGGTGTGGCGTCCTTGCGGGCGCCCAGCGATGCCTTGATCCGGTCCATCCAACCCATGTGCAACCTCTGCGATGTGTGGCCCGTCCCGGGCGAAGTGGTGGCGCGACGAGATGCAGCGTCCGTGTTCAGGTGAGACGCCGGAGTGAAGAATCGCCGGCCATCCTCCCAGCCCCGCCGGGCGGCCGGGGATGTGCCATGCTGCGCGCAATCACCACGGAGAACACCGCAATGGCCAAGGGTATGGACAGCAAGAAAGAACAGAAGAAGAAACCGGCCAAGACCGCCAAGGAAAAGAAGGCGGAAAAGAACGAGAAGAAGGCCACCCGCGGCTTCGCGCCCACCTGAGCGGACGCGGCCGGCTCAGCCGTCGCCGCCCATCATCCAGCGCAGCGCCTGCGGGAACGAGGTGCGCCAGTCTTCGGGATAGCTGTGGCCACCGTCATGGGTGCGCGAGCGGACCTCGTTGCCGGTACCGAACAACCTGCGGAAATCCTCGCTCATCCGCAGGTTGCGCGGCCCCTCCCCGGTGCCGTTGATCACCAGCACGCGCTTGCCGCGTGCCTTGCTCTGCGTCGGCGTGGCCTGGTTGCCACCCGGTGACACCAGCATCGCGCCGGCGTAGTCCTGCGGGTGCTGGGCAAGCAGCGCACCAGCGTGCTGGGAGCCCTGCGAGAACCCCATCAGATAGACCCGCTTGCGGTCGATGCACTGCCGGGCCGCCAGCGCCTTGAGCCCGGCCTGCACCGCCTGGTGGGTGCCCTCGAAACCCGGCCCGATCCAGCGGAAGCTGTCGACACTGTCGATCATCTCGGTGCCGTTGATGCCCAGCAACACCGCCCCGGCGTCGGCCAGCGGCTGGTCGCTGTCGTCCAGGTAGCCGTTGATGCCGTAGCCATGCAGCCACACCACCACCGGCAGGCACGTGCCGGCCTTGACCACGCCCGGCGATGGATTGAGCACCGAAATCGCGCCGACCCGCCCCGCGGCTTCGGTACGGTAACGCTGCTGGGCGTTGGCCAGCACGTTCTGGTAGACCGCGGTATGCCGCAGTTCGGCGAAGTCGGCATCCTCGGCCAGCATCGGGCCAAACCACAGGCCGCGTTCGTCGGCCTCCTGCAGGTAGCGCAGCGCCAGCGTTTCATCACTGCCGCGCCGCGCCAGCAATGCCGCTACCTGGTAGGGCGCGCGCAGCTGGTGCGGATCTTCGCGGCTGGCGGCCAGGTACAGCGCCAGGGCCTGCAGCTCGTTGCTGTCTTCCATCGCATCGGCGCGCTTGACCAGCTCCTGCGCGTCGTCGGCATTGATCAGCGCATTGACCACCGGGCTCAACGCCGGGAAGTCGGCCTCTTCGTCATCGGGCGTGTCGGCGGCATGCGCGACGGACGCGCCCAGCAGCAGGGCTGCAGCCACGGTAAAAGCAAGCAGAGACTTCACGCGGATCTTCCTTGAGGTACGACGAGAGCGGCGGAGTCTATCCAGACCGCGCCGCCGCGTCATCCTCCGCTGCGCCCGGCGCCCCGCGCTACCCGATCTCCAGCGCGCAGATGTGCTCACCGGCCAGGCACTGTGTCCGGCGCTGGATGCGATGCTGGCATGGCGGGAGCAGAAACCGCCTGCGACCGGGGAGTCGGTCTGAACCTTCCTGCCACCGTCGGAGCACGCGCGACCATCACCTGCCACAGGCGTGCCTGCCCACGCTAGGCCGTGTGGAAGGTGCCGTCGGCGAATGCACGCTTCAACCGCGACTGCCGCGCGGAAAACTCGGCGTCGGGAGCGAGCACATCCTGCAACTGCGAGGAAGTGCGGAAAAGTACACCCTCTTCCACGTCGCAACTATCGAACGCGGCTTCTCGCAGCCGCGCCCGGTCCACGCTGCCACTGAACTCGGGGCCCAGATAACTGGCCCATGGCAGGTCCGGGAGAAACCGATAGCGTCGCCGCTCGGCCCGCTCCCATTTGTCCGGCTTGCGCCAGGTGCCGGCAGCGGTCTTCCAGCTGATGAAACGATCCTCACCTGTCAGCGCGCCGCAGAACACGGCCGGGTCCACGCTGGCATCGCAGCTGGATCCCGGGACGTTGAAGACATGCACCATGGCGTACGCAGGCGACGTGATCTCCACCAGCCGCCGCAGAAGTTCGTACCAGTCCACCCGCGGTGAGAATGCATGGTCAATGTGGAGTACGTCAGGCCGGGTGTTGTCCGCGTCCGGACGGTAGGACACCGCTCCCCCACCGTTGAGTGCACCCGTCGTGCGCCATCGCGCTCCAGCGTGGGATGTGCCGCGCTCCAGAACCGGCGCGGTTCGACCGCGATGCTCACGCACTTCATGGACCAGCTCGGTGTGCCAGTGCGCGGCAAACTCATCGCGGTTGCCAACGACATGGCGCTGTTGCCACAGGCCTGCGCGGGTGGGCGCCAACTTTGGCGATGCCTCGGCAAGGGCCTCGTAAACCAGCGCGCCAACCTTGGCGCTGCGGAGGTCCTTATACGTCGTGATTCCCAAGGCGACTCTTGGCTTCATGCAGGTATCCGTGAGCGGGGATGCGTGGCAGGGTCTGCTTGCCAATCGAAGATGCGCGAAGCGCGAATGACTGCGAAACACGTCGTGCGCACAACAGTATTCCAGCTCGGCAGGCTTTCAATCCCACTTCATCAGAAGGAGATCGGAACGTTGGGAACCGGCCTCATGGTGTGCTCGATTTGATTGAGTACCGCACTTAAAGTGGTAGCCAGTTCCTCTGCGCGATCGATGTACTCGAGAACATCGCCAGTATTAGCTGAGAAATTGCTGGCATGTGCGACTGCGTTTCGAAGGCTCTGCAGCTCAAGAAATCTCTCGAAGGTTTCATTGTCTATCACTTCTTCTCGGAACAATCGCTCCACGACCAATCGGGGCGACTTCCATCGCCGTCGGTCCGGGCGCGTAGCGGGCACACCGGAAGCGTCGGAAAGAGCTAACTGAGTGACAACCCCCTCCACCGCTCTCCAAGCCAGCAGAACGGCGCCGCTCGCGGAGTTAGGCGAGATCATCCTAGCTTCTTTAAAGTCCTTTTTAGCAGAACGACTAATCAGGACAGAAGCAGCAAAGTCTCTGATCGTTCGAGAGAACGCGGCATCGTTGGGCAGCGCATCGTCATCAGATGAAGACGGAACGTCCAATTTAACTTTCATCTCGCCCTCATTTATAGAAGAGGCGCTCTTTCCTTCTACAGGCTCTTGACCTTCACCGCCTTGCATATCAGAAGGCGACGGCTCTGCTGGTTGGGGGAGCGAGGTCGCTCCATCCTCCTCCCTTGGAGAGGCTGGAAGTGGATCCATACGATGAACTTGTTGCGCGAAAGAAGCTTCGAAACTTCCAGCCTTGATAGCGGCCAGCTTGGAAAGTAGCGCAATTATATCTCGGCGGAAGAGCAGTAATGCTGAGACCACTGTAACTGGCCAAGCCAGGGAGCTCAGGACTGATTTGACAAAGTCAAGCCAAGCTACAACGCCTGAGCCCACTGAGGTAAGGATCGACCACGCGCCGGGGGCTTCCATTCTGAACGCCTCTGATGATCATTGCTGATTATGGCCCTAGTCGCAGGTTCCTACCTCGACAGGGTCGTATGAGCGTCAAGCGAACGGTTGACGTCAGCTGGACACTTTGCCGTCAGTCCGCCTTCGGCTTCCTGGCCACTTTGCGCGCGACCATCTTCACCGCTTTCTTGGCCGGCATCTTCTTCGCCGACGTCTTCTTAGACAGGCTCTTCTGAAGCGCCTCTTTGGAGACCTTCCGGACCAAGCAGCTGACCCAAGCACGCTGGAATAAGCCCTAGTCCTTGGCAATGATGTCATTGAATTGGAAAATGCCCTCAGGCTGATTGAAGAGCTTATTGATCACACTACAAAGCGCCTGGAACGTCGGAATTGCGCCCCGATCAATAATCCACCAGGCGATCGGGTCCCCGATGTCCAGCTGCAAAAAGTAAGTGCCAAGCCCCTTATCCCAACCAACAAAACCCTCGCGATCCCACTCGGCGAGGGTATATCCCTTCAAATCAACGATGTTCTTGGCCGCCATCAGGTTATTTATGTTCAAAATGATCTGACAGAACGCGTACTGCGACATATCTCCCCCTAGAAGACAACATATAGATGCAGATCCAGCGTAGCAATCAGGCGCCGTATTGAATCGCGGCGAATTGAGAACCTTGTCTACTTGGTCTAAAAGTCTGTATTCGGTATCAGCCATCGATCTGATCGCGCGTGACCAGCAGCGATAGCGGATTTGATGAAGCTCGTCGTCGTTGAGATGGCACGTAGAATCGCCTCCTTCTCTGTCCGCTGGATTGTACCTGAAGGGTAGTAGGGGGCTGCCTGCACTGGCGTATGGACGTGATGACTTACTTGAAACTCGTAGACCTCAGACCCTGACAACACCGCCTTGTAGATCTTCACCCTAATGCTGGGTGGGAATAAGTCATCACCAACGTCTAGAAAGAGCTTGAGTTCGCGACAGAGAACATGAGCCTCAGATACATCAGGCTCTTGACCGAGCATGTCAAGCACATCGTCAGCATTCATGAAATTCTCCAGAGAGGTCGAGCTAGGCCTACACCGCACATCGAAGCAGTGTCGGCCAGGTTAATTGCAAGGCGGTACAGCGCGCGGGCCAGCGATACACCAATGACCGCCAGCCTACCGCACTTAGTTTCTGGACCCGCTTGGCTCCGACTCGATCTTAACTCAGCGAAATCCCGCCTGCCCCACTAACCTTCACGCGAGCTCGATTGTGCGCAAGATAGTTGCCGAAGCTGCTCTCCCGTTCGGAGATGCCTTGAACTGAGCAGGTTGGGGACGATTGCCACGCCGCTTCCCTATGATCCGGCGCCACCTCACCATGCCTCAGCCTCAGTCCTTCCAGGTAGTCAGACCATGCCTGCATCATCTTTGTACGTTCAGGCAGATGCGTCGCGCGGTTTTAAGCGCGACGCAAAGGATCCCTTACCGCATGTGCAAGCTGATGCTCGATGTAGTCCGGCCGAAATTCAAGCACGTCATCAAGCATACGCCGCCACTGGCATACGGCGGATCAGTGATGAGGGCGTCGAAGCTCGCGGCCCGCAGGGTCGGCAGGACGGCCAGCGCATCGCTGTGGATCAGTTCGTTCTTCATGGGTAGAGCCCTCTTGGTGTCGCTCGCGGCGATCCGAGGGGAGGCTCTCGGCCTTCATGTGGTTCAGCACCCCGCAGCGGGGGCTTGATCTGAATTTCATAGCTGCCGCCGGCCTTGCACCGCAGCTTGGCGCAGTCGCCACAACGCAGGTTCTTCATGCACTGGTCGTCCCCACCGTGAACGGATTGAAGCGGATCACCTCCATGCCGAGCCATTCGTTGATGGCTGTCATACGCGCCTGCGCGGGGGCCAGCTCCATAGCCGCCCAGACCTGAGCGGCCTTGCCAATATCGCCAAAGCCGCCGGAGTTCTGCGCGACGATCCCGAGCAGCTGGGGCTGAACCCGCAGGGCAGTCAACATGTCGTAGAGGGTCACGTTCTTGATACCGCTGAATTCGTTCTTTGCCGCCACCTCGCTGATCGGGATCAGCTTGATACCGCCCTTCTGGCCGCCTGGCGAATGAAGAAACAGGTTGCGGAAGTTGCCCACGCCCTCGGAGTCCTTCAACGCCTGGCGCATTGCGTCCACGTCGCCGTCGTTCACGTCGGACAGGTACAGGATGAAGCCGGCATGGGAGCCGTTGTTGTAGGCGCTGCACGAGGGAGTGATCGAGAAGAACGAGCGCCTTTCTCTGCACGGACTCGAGCATCGGGGCACCACCGGCACCACCGGCAACCGGGGCGACAACCAGGATGTGACAGGCCAAAAGTCGCCGGTCACCAACGGGCGCTACGACCACGATCTGCCGCTCGTGAAACCACCGCGTAAGCGCTGAATTCTTCCAACAATTTCCCCAAACGCATAAAAAAGGCACTCGGGCCGACGGCTAAGCGCCTGTTTTCTATGGTGGGCCCACCAGGATTCGAACCTGGAACCAAAGGATTATGAGTCCTCTGCTCTAACCGTTGAGCTATAGGCCCTTGCGGCCGCACAGTGTAGTGGACGCCAACGGCTGCTTTCCACTGCGAACGTCACCGAAATCGTCGCAGCGGCCGCTTTCAGCCGAATCGCTGGCCCATTGCCAGCACCCTGCCGGCGTTCTCGGCCGCAAGCGCCCGAAGCGCCGCCGAGCGCACCAGCCGCGAACCGGCAACCCGCTGCCAGAAATCCAGCGCCAGCGGCGCCGCCCATTGCAGGTGTGCAAGATCGCCACTGCGCTCCGGCGCCACCTGCGCCAGCGGGCGTGCCGTACGCAGCACGCCGGTGCGTGAGGGGGCCAGCGACATCGGCAACATGTCGTATACCGGTGCCAGTGGCAGCGGCCCGCGATCGACCAGATGGAAGCCGAGATTGCCCTGATGCATGTCGCTGTTGCCGATCAGCCGGCCGAACGCGTGCAGGCGCGCCATGGCCGTGGCGGTGTCGCGATCCACCCAGCGTTGCGCCAGCAGCGCCTCTGCGGCCACGGCCCAGGTCGTGGTCGCCTCGCCGACGAAGGCCGAGGACAGTGCCAGCAGCGAAACGAAGCCGCGTCGTCCCAGCACGTCCGGCGTGCGGTCGAAGCGCTCTACTTCGAGGAAGGTGTGGTTGTCGGTCTGGATCAACTGCGACCCAGCAGCAGACACCCCCGCCTCGCGCAGGCACGCCAAGGCCAGGTGCTCGCATGCCAGCAGATCGGCCCAGCGCTCTGCAGCGTCTCCCGCGGCCGGTTGGGCGAACTTCACCAGCGCAGCGTAGCGGCCGTTGGCATGCTCGACGGTGGCGGTGAACTTGGGCTGTTCGCCCCCGGGAGAGGAACCCACGTCTTCGCCCTCCAGCGCAGCGGCGGCACGCGCCGGGTAGTGGACGGCGCGCTCGTCGGCCCGCACCCGATCCGGTGGCGCATCCAGCGCGCGCAGCGCCGTATCCACCGCATCGCCCCCGAGCAGCAGGTCGCCGGTTTCGGTGCCCCCGGCTCGCACCAGGGCCATCAGGGTGTCGCCGGGCTGCCAGCGGTTGAGGTCGTCGGGAACACCCAACTCACGGCCACGACGGTGTGCGAACGTGCGGCCAAGGAAGCCCTGCGGGCGCAGGTCGTCCAGGTACCACGGCAGGCCGGGGAAGTGGCCTTCCACGCCAGTGTCTGGTGACCGGGTGAGGTTGGGGCGCGCGGTATCGGGTTGCACGTGGAAGGTATCGCCGGTGAGCGCCACCACGATCCCGAGCTCTTCCAGGGTGGCATCGGCGCGCAGCCGGAACAGCGGCCACTCGCTGCCGGCTGCGGTGGGCTGGCGCACGGCGTAGGCGGTGGCCCGGGTATGGCCGAGACGTACGACGCGGTCGCCCGCCTCGGCGACCAGGCGCGCGAGCGTAGGCCGGGTGATCCGCAGACGCGCGGCCAAGGCGCCTGCTGGCACGGCTTCGCCGGCGGGCAGGCTGTTGAGCAGATCCTGGGGCTCGAGGGTGCGAGGGCGCGCCATGGGGAGGACCGAGGGAGTTAAGTTACGAATCTATACGCCAAAGGATGGCCGTTGGCAATGCAGGAGGATTTCAAGCTGTTGATTCATAATGGATGTTGTGGATGCGCCGGCTTTTTTCCTCAATAATTATGTTACGTATTTATTTACGTAAATAATCGGCTCTATGGGGCCGGGGAGCAGCCAGCCACGGGCTGGCTCTACGATTGGGACGGTCGACCCGGCGCGCAGCAGGGTGACGACACCGCCCTGCGGTCGGCCACAAAAAAGCCCCGCCGAAGCGGGGCTTTTTGAACGCCTTACCGGCCGCCTGGGATCAATCGATGTCCAGGAAGCTGCGCAGCTGCTCGGACCGGCTCGGGTGACGCAGCTTGCGCAGCGCCTTGGCTTCGATCTGGCGGATGCGCTCGCGGGTGACGTCGAACTGCTTGCCCACTTCCTCGAGGGTGTGGTCGGTGTTCATGTCGATGCCGAAGCGCATGCGCAGCACCTTGGCTTCCCTCGGGGTGAGGCCGGCCAGCACGTCGCGCACGGTTTCAGACAAGTTGATGTTGGTGGTGTTCTCGATCGGGGACTCCACGTTGGTGTCCTCGATGAAGTCGCCCAGATGGGAATCCTCGTCGTCGCCGATCGGGGTTTCCATCGAGATCGGCTCCTTGGCGATCTTCATCACCTTGCGGATCTTGTCTTCCGGCATGTCCATTTCCTTGGCCAGCTCCTCCGGCGTGGCCTCGCGGCCGTACTGCTGGAGCATCTGGCGGGAAATGCGGTTCAACTTGTTGATCGTTTCGATCATGTGCACCGGGATACGGATGGTGCGCGCCTGATCGGCGATCGAACGGGTGATGGCCTGGCGGATCCACCAGGTGGCGTACGTGGAGAACTTGTAACCACGGCGGTACTCGAACTTGTCCACGGCCTTCATCAGGCCGATGTTGCCTTCCTGGATCAGGTCGAGGAACTGCAGGCCGCGGTTGGTGTACTTCTTGGCGATGGAGATCACCAGGCGCAGGTTGGCCTCGACCATTTCCTTCTTGGCCTTGCGCGCGCGCGCCTCACCGTAGGCCATGGCGCGGCTGATTTCCTTCAGCTCGTCCAGTTCCAGCCAGGTGGTCTTTTCGATGTCGATCGTGGCCTGCTGTTCGGCGATGATCTGGTCCTTCACGTCACGCAGGGCCGAGGACCACTTCTGCTTGCGCTTCAGTGCGTCTTCCACCCACTCCAGATTGGTCTGGTTGCCTTCCCAGGAGCGGATGAAGTCCTTGCGCGGCATGCGCGCGGTCACGGTGGCCAGGTTCAGCACGCGGCGCTCGTGGGACTTGATGTCGGCCATCACGTCGCGCAGCTGCTTGACCAATACGTCGGTCAGCGGCAGCGGCAGCTTCAGGGTGACGAACACGGCGGCCATGTCGTCGCGCAGCTTGGCCAGCGGCTTGCGGTCGCCCTTGGCAGCGGCCTTCTTGAACGCGGCATAGGCCTCGCCCAGGGCCTGCATGCGGCGTGCGACTTCTTCCGGGTCCGGACCGGTCGGGCCGGCCTCTTCTTCCACGTCGTCGCCATCATCGTCTTCGTCGGCGTCTTCGTCGGCGTCGTCGCTGGTGTCTTCGGCCACAACCGGGGCCGGCACTTCTTCGACCAGGTCGTTGAAGCCGACGATCACTTCGGCCAGGCGCTTCTTGCCTTCCTTGTGGGCGTCATAATCGGCCAGCAGCGACTCGACCGACACCGGGAAGGTGCCGAGTGCGGCCTGGACCTGGCCCAGGCCTTCTTCGATGCGCTTGGCGATGGCGATTTCGCCTTCGCGGGTCAGCAGCTCGACGGTGCCCATTTCGCGCATGTACATGCGCACCGGGTCGGTGGTGCGACCACCTTCGGTGTCCAGCGCGCTCAGTGCGGCGGCAGCTTCTTCGGCCGCGGTGTCATCCACTTCGCGGTTGCCGGTGTTGCCGTCGTTGAGCAGGAGGGTTTCTGCATCGGGTGCAACTTCATGGACATCAATGCCCATGCCGTTGATCATGCCGATGATGTCTTCGATCTGCTCCGGGTCGACGATGTCGTCGGGCAGATGGTCATTGACTTCGGCGTAGGTCAGGTAGCCCTGTTCCAGGCCCTTGCTGATCAGAAGCTTGATGTCGTTTTGCTGGGCAGGACGTTCGTTGGCCATGTAGTGCTCGCGCCACCGGCAGGGAGAGGAATAGGACCTAGCATTATACCAGCCTGGCGCCCCGCCGCCCGGGCGGTGGTCCCGGGGGTCAGGGTCTGAGCAGGAAGGTCACAGGACCGTCATTGACCAGGCTGACAACCATATGGGCACCAAACTGCCCGGTTTCCACCCCCGAAGCGTGCTTTTGCCTGCAGATCTCTACCAGCCGGTTGAATCCGCGTTCAGCCTCCGGCGGCGCTGCGGCGGTACTGAAGCCCGGTCGCATGCCGCTGGCGGTGTCGGCGGCCAGGGTGAACTGGCTCACCAGCAACAGGCCACCGCCGGTGTCGGCCAGCGACTTGTTCATTTTTCCGCCCTCATCGGCAAATACACGGTAGCCGAGCAGCCGATCGGCCATGCGCGCGATCCGGGCGTCGCTGTCGCCCGGCTCCATGCCCACCAGGGCCAGCAATCCCGGGCCGATCCGGCCGACCACCGTCTCCTCGACGGTGACGCTGGCCTGGGTGACGCGCTGGATCAGAACGAGCATGGGCGGGCTTCCGGGGCGGGGGGCGGCCTACCTTAACGCGCGCGGGCACCGACGGGGACCGCTGCCAGCGGCTAGACTTCACAGTGATGAAACCGCATACCAAAGCCCGCCTGGCCTATCGCGCCGCCGCCCTGTTCACCCGCCTGCCCTGGTCCTGGCTGCGCGGCTTCGGCACCGCGCTGGCCGGGCTGTGGATCCGTCTCAATGCCCGTGAGAGCCGGGTCACCCGACGCAACCTGGAGCTGGCCTTCCCCGAGCTGGATCCGGTCCAGCGCAGCGTGCTGCACCGGCAGGTGCTGCGCTCCACCGCGATGCAGGCGGTGGAAACCCTGCGCCTGTGGACCCGTCCGCGCCAGGACAACCTGGCCTGCCTGGTGGAGCGCCACGGCGAGGCCTTGTACGACGCGGCACTGGCCGCCGGCAAGGGCGTGATCGTGGCCGCCCCGCATCACGGCAACTGGGAACTGCTCAACCAGTGGCTGGCCTCGCGCGGACCGATCGCGATCGTCTACAAGGCGCCCGAGGAAGCGGTGGGCGATGAATTCCTGCAACTGGTGCGGGGCGGCGACAACGTCCGCCAGGTGCGTGCCGAGGGTCCGGCGGTGCGCCAGCTGTTCAAGGTGCTCAAGGACGGGGGCGCCACCGGCATCCTGCCCGACCAGCAGCCCAAGGCCGGCGACGGGGTGTTCGCGCCGTTCTTCGGCATCGAGGCGCTGACCATGACCCTGGTCAACCGCCTGGCCGAGCGCACCGGCGCTACGGTGCTGTACGGCTGGTGCGAACGGATCGGCCCGGACATGCAGTTCGCCCTGCACATCGAGCCGGCCCCGCCGGCGGTGGCCGACCCGGACCCCCGCGTGGCCGCCACCGCGCTCAATGCCGGGCTGGAGCGGATCGCCCGGCGCGACCCCAGCCAGTACCAGTGGACCTACAAGCGCTACACGCTGCGCCCGCCGGAAAGCGGTGAAGTGGACCCCTACGCCACCGAGGAACATCCGCACTGAATGCGACGCTGTGTCGCGCGTTGGTGCGATTGGAATCGGTGTCCTCCGTCCCCACTGTGGAACCCACGATGTCCCCCACGGCCCCTGCCATGTCTGATGCTGCTTCTTCCCTGTTCGGCGATCCGGCCGCGATCCGCTGCGAACGCGCGGTCGCCGAGCTGCGTGCCGGCCGCCCGGTGGTGATCGATGACAGCCACGGCCAGCGCCTGGCGTTCATCGCCCTGGACAGCAGCACCCGCAGCAGCTTCAGCGCCTTTGCCGAGGCCGCCGCTGGGCGCCACTACCTGTTCCTCACCGCCACCCGCGCGCGGGTGCTGGGCGTGGCCGCCGAACACGGCGCGCGGGTGCCGCTGGCCGGGGTGGATTTCGATGCCCTGCCCTCGCTGAGCTACCTGCGCGAACCGGAGGCGATGCCGCCGGGCTGGAGCGCCGGCCAGGCGCTGGATCACGGCGCGGTGGAAGTGGCCCGGCTTGGCCTGCTGCTGCCGGCCATGGTCGGGGTGCTGCTGGACGCGGCCGATAGCCGCTTCGACGGCTGCGCACAGGTTTCGCTGTGCGACCTGCAGCAGGGCGCCGAGCAGGCCGCCCACGCCTATGAGCTGGTGGCGCGCTCGCCGGTGCCGCTGCGCGAGGTGGGCATGACCGAGTTCGCGGTGTTCCGCGGCGGCGTGGCCCAGCGCGACCAGGTGGCGATCATCGTCGGCCGCCCGGACCTGTCCGGCGTGGTGCCGGTGCGGGTGCACTCCTCCTGCCTCACCGGCGATCTGTTCGGCTCGCTCAAGTGCGACTGCGGCGACCAGCTGCGGCGCGGCCTGCGCAAGCTCAAGGAACTGGGCGGCGGCGTGCTGCTGTACCTGGACCAGGAAGGCCGCGGTACCGGCATCGCCGCCAAGATGCGCGCCTACGGCTACCAGCACGACGGCCTGGACACCATCGACGCCGATGCGCAGCTGGGCTTCGGCGCCGACGAGCGCCGCTACGGCAGCGCGGTGGCGATGCTGCAGGGCCTGGGCGTACAACGCGTGCAGCTGCTCAGCAACAACCCGACCAAGGCCCAGCGCCTGCGCAATGCCGGCATTGAAGTGGTGGACTGCGTGCCGGTCACCGGCGACATCACGGTCGAGAACGAGCAGTACCTGCGCACCAAGGCCGAACGGGCCGGGCACCTGCTGGATGTGGACGCCCTGATCCAGGCCGCGCAATAGCGCACGGCAACCTGCTACCGTCTGCGCGACGGGCGCACTGCCAGCAGCACGCCGCCCGGCACGCATCCCCTTGCCGAGCGCCCTGCCTTGCCCGACGCCATCGACACTCCTGCCCTGCCCCCAGCCCTGCCGCCTGCCCCCGCCGCGGC
>DJBL01000016.1 GCA_002435595.1 Stenotrophomonas maltophilia | reverse complement strand
CGCCGCCCGCGGGGCCGGAGGCCGGGCCGCCGGGGCGGCCCACCTCGGTGAGGAAATGGCCGACGATCTCCTGCAACTGGTGCGCGCCGTCGGCGCTGCCGGGCTGGGCAGCGATCGCCTCGGCCAGGTGGCGGGCGGTGTCGGCCAGGATCATGCCCCAGGCCCGCGCCTCGGCGATGCCCAAGGTGTGCTCGGGCAGGCCGACCTTCATCGAGCAATGCAGTCCCCGCGCGGCCACCCACACCCGCAGCATCTCCACGGCGTGGTCGTCGGCGAGCGCGGCCGGGGGGATGGGGCGTTCGTTCATCGGCGTTCCGCGGTGGCCGCTCAGAACTCCAGGTTGTCGATCAGGCGGGTGTTGCCGATCCGCGCGGCGATCAAGGCCACGCGCGTTCCATCGTTGGCGTCGGCCGGCTCGGACAGGTCCGGCAGGCGCAGCACCGCATAGTCCACCTGGAAACCGGCTGCCTGCAGCGCGGCGGTGGCCTCGGCCTCGATCAGGCTGCGGGTCTTGCCGGCAATGAAGCCTTCGCGCATGCCCAGCAGCACCTGGTGGATGGTGGTGGACACCGGGCGCTGCTCGGCATTGAGGTACTGGTTGCGCGAGCTCATCGCCAGGCCGTCGGTTTCGCGCACGATCTCCCCGCCCACGATCTGGATCGGGAAGGCCAGGTCTTCGACCATCTGGCGGATCACGGCCAGCTGCTGGTAATCCTTCTTGCCGAAGGCGGCCACGTCCGGCTGCACCTGGTTGAACAGACGCGAGACCACCGTGCACACGCCATCGAAATGCCCGGGGCGGTGCGCGCCTTCAAGCAGGCTGCTGATGCCGGGCACGTTGACGCTGGCGGCCAGGGCCACGCCGAACGGGTACATCGACTCCACCGTGGGCAGCCAGAGCACATCGCAACCGGCCTGCTCCAGCCCGGTGGTGTCGGCCTCGGGGGTGCGCGGGTAGCGGGTGAAGTCCTCGTTGGGGCCGAACTGGGTCGGGTTGACGAAGACACTGGACACCACGCGATCGGCGTACTGCCGCGCCAGCGTGACCAGCGAGTAGTGGCCCGCATGCAGGTTGCCCATGGTGGGGACCAGCGCAACGCGCAGGCCCTCGCGCTTCCAGCCGTTGACGATTTCGCGCAGGCGGGACAGTTCGGTGACGGTATCGATCATGAGGCGTAGGCGTGTTCTGCGTCGGGGAAGGAACCGTCGCGCACGGCGGCGGCATAGGCACGGACGGCACCGGCCACCGAACCGCCTTCGGCAAGGAAATCCTTGACGAACTTGGGTCGGCGGTGGCCGCTGTCCAGGCCGAGGAAGTCATGCAGCACCAGCACCTGGCCATCGCAGCCGGGGCCGGCACCGATGCCGATGGTGGGCACGTCCACGTCGGCGGTGACCTGGGTGGCGACCGGGGTCGGCACGCATTCGAGCACGATCAGCGTGGCGCCGGCGGCGACCGCGGCCTTGGCATCGTCACGCAGCTGCTGGGCGGCGTCGCCGCGGCCCTGCACGCGGTAACCGCCCAGGCGCAGCACCGACTGCGGCGTCAGCCCCAGGTGCGAGCACACCGGGATCTCGCGCTCGACCAGGTACCGGATGATGTCCAGCTTGAAACCGGCACCTTCGATCTTGACCATCTCCGCGCCGGCCTGGAGCAGGCGCAACGAGGCCTCCAGCGCGCGCTCGGGAGTGGCATCGGCGCCGAACGGCAGGTCGGCCACCAGCAGCGCGCGTTGCAGCACGCGGGCCACCGCACGGGTGTGGTAGACCATGTCGTCGGTGGTCACCGGCAGGGTGGAATCATGCCCCTGCACCACCATGCCCAGCGAATCGCCGATCAGGATCAGGTCCACCCCGCTGGCATCGAACGCACGCGCGAAACCGGCGTCGTAGGCGGTCAACATCACCAGCTTCTGCCCGTTGCGCTTGGCCTCGGCCAACGCCGGGACGGTCCAGGGCTTGCTGTCTGCGTGGGTACTCATGAGCTGATAACCGGTGGCGATAAGCCCCGCATTATCCCCCTATTGGCGCGATCCCGCAGGCCTCGACCCGCACCACAGCGTCCCGCACGCGTCCCTGCCCCGGAATCATCGCATCCGGCGCGATCTCGGCCAGCGGCAACAAGGCGAACGCGCGCTCGTGCAGGTAGGGATGGGGCACCTGCAACTGTGGCAGGTCGATCACCTGCTCGCCATACAGCAGCAGGTCCAGGTCCAGGGTGCGCGGCCCCCAGTGCACGCCGGGATCGCGCACGCGGCCGAAGCGGCGCTCGATCGCCAGCAGCGCCTCCAGCAGTGCCGGGCCGGACAGTGCGGTTTCCAGCAGCGCGGCGGCGTTGACGAACGCCGGCTGGTCCAGGTTGCCCCAGGCCGGCGTGGTGTACAGCTGCGACCGTGCGCGCAGCGCGCTGTCCGGCAGCGCCGCCAGCGCCTGGAACGCATCGCGCACGGTCTGCGCGGCGTCCCCCAGGTTGGCGCCCAATCCGATGCAGGCCTGGATCACCGCTTACTCGCCCGCGCCAGCCCCGCCCGGCCGCCGACGACGACGGCGTCGCTTGCGCGGCGCGCCGTCTTCGCCCTCGCCGTCGGCCTGGGCCGCATCCAGGGCCGAATCCAGCTCCGGACCGGACTGCAGCTGCGCCTCGCGCCAGAACTCCACGTCGGCGCTGTGCTCGCTGGAGGCGACCTGGCGCAACACCAGGAAGTCGTAGGCGGCGCGGAAGCGCGGGTGGGTCAGGGTACGGATCACCCGCTTGCGCTGGCGCGAGCTGAAGCGGCCCTGCAGCAGCCAGATCTCCTGCATCGGCAGCGAGAAGCGGCGCGGCAGCGCGATGGTGGTCAACTGGTGCAGGGTGACGCGGTCGGCGGCACGGCGCTGTGCCTCCTCCAGTGCCACGCCCTGCTTCTGCAGGCTGGCCAGGGCGCGGCAGAACGCCGGCCACAGCAGCAGCGCGAACAGGAACGACGGCGACACCGGCTCGTCATTGGCCACGCGCAGGTCGGTGTTGTGCAGGCCTTCGATGACCATCCGGCGCAGCGCACCGCTGCGGTTGCTACGCAGCGCCGCGGCACTCTCGGGGAACATCACCTGGAGCAGGCCGTAACGCTCCAGCCCTTCGAAGCTGGCCACGCCGTGCCCGGACAGGAACAGCTTGAGCACCTCCTCGAACAGGCGCGCCGGGGCGGCTTCGCCGAGCAGGCCGGCCAGCCGCGGCAGCGGCTCGGCGCTGGCATCGTCGATCTGGAAGCCGAGCTTGGCGGCCAGGCGCACCGCACGCAGCATGCGCACCGGGTCTTCCTGGTACCGCTGCTCGGGGTCGCCGATGAGTTTCATCAGGCGCGCCTGCACGTCCTCGAAGCCGCCGGTGTAATCGCGCACCGAGAAGTCCTCGATCGCGTAGTACAGCGCGTTGCAGGTGAAGTCGCGGCGGACCGCATCGTCTTCGATGGTGCCGTAGACGTTGTCGCGGACCAGCATGCCGTTTTCCATCTCGCGGTCACCGCTGCCATCGTCGATGTTGGCGCGGAAGGTGGCCACTTCGATGATCTCGCGACCAAACACGACATGGGCCAGGCGGAACCGGCGGCCGATCAGGCGGCAGTTGCGGAACAGCGCCTTGACCTGCTCGGGCGTGGCATCGGTGGCCACGTCGAAGTCCTTGGGGTTGCCGCCGACCAGCAGGTCGCGCACGGCGCCTCCCACCAGGTAGCCGGCGAACCCGGAATCACGCAGCCGGTACAACACGCGCAGGGCGTTGGGGCTGATGTCCTTGCGGGAGATGGTGTGCTGGTCACGCGGAATCACGCGCAGGCTGAACGGTGATGTAGCAGAAGAATTGATGTTGGCGCTTCCGGTTGAGTTTTCGGGATTGCCCAATGGCATCTAGGTCCATATACTAGCGCGCTGCGCAGTTCGCAACAAAGCCTGCTCCCTTCGTCTAGAGGTTAGGACGTGGCCCTCTCAAGGCTAAAACAGGGGTTCGAGTCCCCTAGGGAGCACCAGTCGCGGTGCAGAAAGCCAAAAACCCCGCCCCGGCGGGGTTTTTGCGTTGGTGCCCCGGCCCGGTGCGCTCAGCCCTCCATCTGCTCCAGCTCCTTGCCCTTGGTCTCGCCCACGTAGCGCAGCACGAAGAAGACCGAGACCAGCGCGGCCACCGTATAGAGCCCGTAGGCCCCGGCCAGGCCGATCCCGGTCAACAGCACCGGGAAGCTGACGGTAATGGCGAAATTGGCGCTCCATTGCGCCGCCCCGGCCACGGCCAGGCCCGATCCACGGATCTGGTTGGGGAACATTTCCCCCAGCATGACCCACATCACCGGGCCCCAGGACATGTTGAAGAACACCACGTAGACGTTGGCAGCCACCAGCGCCAGCCGCCCCATGCCCTCGGACAGCTGCAGCCGCCCGCCGTCAAGGGTGCCGCTGGCGAAGGCCAGCGTGACCAGGGCCAGCGAGACGGCCATGCCCAGCGAGCCGATCCACAGCAGGGGCCGGCGACCGATCCGGTCGATCAGCACGATGGTCAACAGGCAGGCGCCGATGCTCAGTGCGCCGGACAGCACGTTGATCAGCAGCGCGTCGTTTTCGGAGAACCCCACCGCCTGCCACAGCACCGCACCGTAATAGAAGACCACGTTGATGCCGACCAGTTGCTGGAACACGGCCAGGCCGATGCCGATCCAGACGATGCGACGCAGCCGGCCGCTGGCCTTGTCGACCAGGTCGGACAGCTGCGGGCGATGCTGGTCGCCGGCCAGCGAGCCCTCGATCTCAGCCAGTTTGGCCTGCGCCTCGCCCGGCCCATACAGGCGGGTCAACACCGCCAGCGCCTGCGCGTGCCGGCCCTTGACCACCAGGTAGCGCGGGCTTTCCGGGATGCGCAGCAGCAGCACCAGGAACAACCCCGACGGCAGCGCCTGCATCCAGAACATCCAGCGCCACGCCGCCTGCCCCAGCCACAGCGGCTCGGTGGAGGCACCTGCCGCGCGCGCCAGCAGGTAGTTGCTCAGGAAGGCGCAGAACAACCCGCTGATGATCGCCATCTGCTGCATCGTGGCCAGCCGGCCGCGGTAGCGCGCCGAGGCGACCTCGGCGATGTAGGCCGGCGACATCACGCTGGCCGCGCCCACCGCGAAGCCCCCGATCACCCGGGCCAGCACGAACAGCGCCGAACTCTGCGCCGCACCGGCGCCGAGCGCGGACAGCAGGAACATCACCGCGGCGATGATCAATACCCCGCGACGCCCCAGCCGATCGCCAAGCCGCCCGGCGAAGAATGCACCGAACGCACAGCCCAGCAGCATCGAGGCGACCTCGAACCCGATCCCGGCCTGGCTGGACTGGAAGGTCTGTTTGAGCCCGTCCACGGTCCCGTTGATCACCCCGCTGTCGAAGCCGAACAGAAAGCCGCCGAGGGTGGCCACGCAACTGATCAGGACGATGAAGCCGGTGTTCTCGCCGCGGGTGGCGGATCGGGGAAGCGTTGTGGACATGGACGCACCTTGCCGGGGAAAGGAGATGGTCGCCCAGTCGCGCGACCAAGGGATGGCCGCAGCGTCGCACAGGTGCCGGCCGCAGCACCATGCCAGAATGCCCGGCCCTGCCCCGCCCGCACCACGCCATGTCCCCGACCCCGCCCGTCACGCCCACCCTGCTGGTCGATGCCCGCTGCACCCACGGCGAAGGCGCGCTCTGGTCGCCGCGTCGCAATTGCCTGTTCTGGGTGGACATCAGCGGGCGACGCCTGTGGCAGTACCGGGCCGACGACCACGCCAGCCGCTCCTGGGACCTGCCCGACCGCCCCGGCTGCCTGGCCGAGGGCGATGACGGGCAGTTGCTGATCGCACTGGCCGGCTCGCTGCAGCGGGTCGATATCGATGCGCCCGACGGCACCCTGGCCCTGCAATGGCTGGCCGAGGTGCAGCCCGAACACCCCACCACGCGCAGCAATGATGGGCGCACCGACCGCGCCGGCAACCTGGTGTTCGGCACCATGAACGAGGATCCCGGCCGGGAACCGCTGGGCCGCTTTTACCAGTACAGCGCGCGCCACGGCCTGCGCAGCCTGGACCTGCCCGGCGTGGTGATCCCCAATGCCATCTGTTTCAGCCCGGAGGGCAGCACCCTGTACTACTGCGACTCGGTGCGTCCGGAGATCTGGTGCTGCGACTACGACGCCGCGCAGGCGCGCTGCCGCCGCCCGCGCCTGTTCGCCCGGCTCCAGGACCCCACGTGGGAGCCGGATGGCGCGGTCATCGATGCCGAGGGCAGCCTGTGGAACGCGCAGTGGCGCGCCGCGCGGGTGGTGCGCCATGGCCGCGACGGCCGGGTCCAGCAGGTGGTGCCGATGCCGGTGATCCATCCCACGTGCGTGGCCCTCGGCGGCCCCGGGCTGAGCACGCTGATGGTGACCAGTTCGCGCCTGGACCACAGCCCGGAAGCACTGGCCGCCAGCCCGCACGCCGGCAGCGTGTTCGCCCTGGAAACGGGCATTGCCGGCCTGGCCGACACCCCGTTCCGCTGGTGATCGGCCCGATCCGGCGCTGCCGTTGCAACGCCAGGTGAGATCCAATCCCGCGCCGATGGCCAACCTGTTCTAGAATTGTCCGGCTTACTGTCGGATCCAGATCCAGCCATGCCTTTTGTCGTCACCGAAAACTGCATCAAGTGCAAACACACCGATTGCGTGGAAGTGTGTCCCGTGGATTGCTTCCATGAAGGCCCCAACTTCCTGGTGATCGACCCGGACGAGTGCATCGACTGCACCCTGTGCGAACCGGAATGCCCGGTCAACGCGATCTTCCCCGAAGACGACGTGCCCGCCGGGCAGGAAGTGTTCGTCGGGCTCAACGCCGAACTGGCCAAGGCCTGGCCGGTACTGACCGTGCGCAAGGACCCGCCCGCCGACGCCGGCGACTGGGACGGCAAGCCGGACAAGCTGCCGCTGCTCGAGCGCTGAGCGCGCGTGCATGCGGCAACGAAAAAGGGCGCCATCGGCGCCCTTTTTTCGTGTCGTTGCAGCGCCCGGTAGTGCCGGGCGCTGGCTGGCCATCCTGTCCTGGACCTCCACCAGGCACCAGGCCGGCACGCCATCGGTGGCGGCCCGGCCAATGGCCGGACCTTGCCGCGCGCCGCTCAGGGCGCCAGCTTGGCCTTCAGCTCGGCCAGCAGCTTGGTCGGGGCCGCACCGCTGGCCGGCAGGCCACGCGGGTCGACGGCCGAGACGTAGGCGCCGGCTTCCACGCCGACCACGCGGACCAGGAAGTCGCTGCCTTCAAAGGCCACGTCATAGGAACCCAGCAGCTGGGCCTTGCTGGCGATCTTCACGCCGGCCACGCCTTCCAGCGCGGTGCCGACCTTGCCAAACACTTCATCCTTGCTGCCCGGCACGGTGAAACCGGCGGCATTGGCCGGGGCCTGGTTCTGGGCGGCGACCGGTGCAGCCGGGCGGGCCTGCGAGGCCAGCGCCGGGACCTGGCCGGCAGCGGTGCCACCGGGGACGTTCAGGTCCGGCGGCACTTCCAGCGGACGCATTTCCGGGGCCAGCGCGTAGTCGCCCTTGGCGCCGCGCTTGAAGCAGCCGGTGGTGCCCACGAGGGTGGCGGTAGCCAGGATCGCGAAGGACAGCACGCGGATGGCGGAAACGGATTGACGCATGTGGATCTCCTGGGTGACCACTGTCGATCAGTGGTTGGATAGTGCTTCCAGCGCACCGATGTCGGTGGCCAGGTGTTCGGCGGCGGCATGGTGGGCCGCAGACAGGGACAGCAGCGGCAGGCGGAGCCCGTGGCCGATGCCGATCCGGCGCAGCAGGTCCTTGACCGGGATCGGGTTGGACTCCACGCCGCAGAATTCATGGAACGGCTCCAGGCGGGCATCCCAGGCCTCGGTCGCCTCGCGCTCGCCGGCCGCGGCCAGCGCGCACATGCGTCGGTAGGCACCGGGCAGCGCATTGGAGCCGACCGAGATCAGGCCATCGACGCCGGACAGGATCGCGCGCGCGGCGGTGCCGTCATCGCCACTGAGCACGGCGAAACTGTCCGAGCGCAGCGCCAGCAGCGCCTGCACCCGGCCCACGTCGCCCACCGCTTCCTTGATCCCGACGATGTTCGGGTGCGCGGCCAGTTCGGCCACGGTCTCGGGCAACATGTCGCAGCCGGTCCGGCCAGGCACGTTGTACAGGATCACCGGCAGGCCGCCCTGGTCGGCCACCGCGCGGTAGTGCGCGATCAGGCCCGCCTGGGTGGGGCGCACGTACGGCGGGGTCACCACCAGCGCGTGGGTGGCGCCGTTGGCGGCCGCGCGCCGGGTCTGCTCGATGGTTTTGGCCGTGCCCGACAGGCCGGTCCCGGCCAGCACCGGGATGCGCCCGGCCACGGCCTTGACCGCGCTGCGCAGCAGCTGGTCGTACTCGTCGTCGGACAGGGTCGCGGCTTCGCCGGTCGAACCGGCCACCACCACCCCGTGAACACCACCCTCCAGTTGCAGGTGCAGCAGGCGCTGCCAACCGTCGGGATCCAATGCGCCATCGGCCTGGAAAGGCGTGGCCAGCGCGGTGATGAGACCGGAAAGGGACAAGGAAACGTTGCTCGGAAGAAAAGGGGGACCCGGCCTTGGCAAACGCCGG
Organism: Stenotrophomonas maltophilia; assembly: GCA_002435595.1. Classification (GTDB taxonomy): domain Bacteria; phylum Pseudomonadota; class Gammaproteobacteria; order Xanthomonadales; family Xanthomonadaceae; genus Stenotrophomonas; species Stenotrophomonas maltophilia_AC. The sequence goes on along the minus strand of DJBL01000016.1, from coordinate 18,749 downwards.
CCGGATGTACTTTGCATGTTACTTGCGGGTCGAAAGCACGGGCAAGTATGCTGGACTCCGGCGAACGTGCCGTCGTCGGCCGTTCAGACTTACCTTGTATCACCCGGAACCACCTTGACCGACACCACGCCGCGGCCTGCGCCGACCGAAAACCATCTCCTGATCAACGCCTACACGACGCATCCGGAGTCCCCCCTGCTGCCCGTCACCCGGCGTATCGCCGACAGCGGCTGCAACCTGGTCGATGCCCGCCTGGCCACCGTCGGCCGCGACGTCTCGGTGACCGCCCTGGCCACCGGCTCGTGGGATTCGGTGGCCAAGCTGGAAGCCATGCTGACCCGCCTTGAGCGCGAGGAGGGCCTGAAGCTGGTGTGGTACCGCACCGGTGCCAAGCAGGCCCAGTCCAACCTGTTGCCCTACATCGTGGAAGTGATCGCCGCCGACAAGCCGGGCATCCTGTTCCAGCTGGCCGATTTCTTCGACCGCCAGGGCATCACCATCGAGAACCTGCAGAGCACCCGCTACCGCGCCATGCAGACCGGCGCGGAAATGTTCTCCGCGCAGGTCACCATCGGGGTGCCGGCCAACATGCACATCGCCGCGCTGCGCGATGATTTCCTTGAATTCTGCGACCACCTGAACCTGGACGCGATCATGGACCCGATGAAGTTCTGATGTTTCGCGCGTTCGTCACGGGCGCGCGATGTTTCATGCAAGTGCAGTGACGCACCTCTGTAACAGCTTTGCCCCAGGCTCCGGAAAAAGGACCTCATGAACATCGGCGACACCCTGGACCGATCCACCCTCGATCTCCCGCTGGCCCTGTCCGGCGGCGATACCACCACCCTCGGCACGCTCGCCGGCCAGTGGCTGGTGCTGTACTTCTACCCCAAGGACAGCACCCCCGGCTGCACCACCGAAGGCATCGACTTCAACGCCCTGCTGCCCGAATTCACCCGCCTCGATGCGCGCGTGTTCGGCGTGTCCCGCGACTCGGTCAGATCCCACGACAACTTCTGCGCCAAACAGGGCTTCGCCTTCCCGCTGGTCAGCGATGGCGACGAAGCGCTGTGCACCGCCTTCGACGTGATCAAGCTCAAGAACATGTACGGCAAGCAGGTGCGTGGCATCGAGCGCAGCACCTTCCTCATTTCGCCGGACAGTCGTATCGTGCAGGCGTGGCGCAAGGTCAAGGTGGCCGGCCACGCAGATACCGTCCTTGAAGCCCTGAAGGCCGCGAAAACCCAGTGACCAACCTGCACCCCCCAATGGCCATCACCCTGCCCCGCAGGTCGTGATGGCTTGTCCCTGTTCTGCCACCAGGAAATGACGATGACCCGAGGCAAGCGCATCTACGTTCTGGATACCAACGTGCTCATGCACGATCCGACCGCGCTGTTCAAGTTCGAGGAGCATGATGTCTACCTGCCGATGCAGGTGATCGAAGAGCTGGACAACGGCAAGAAGGGCACCACCGAGGCCAGCCGCAACGCGCGCCAGGTCAGCCGTTTCCTCAACGAGCTGGTGCAGGCCTCGGGCCTGGACAACCTGGCCGACGGCATTCCGCTGCAACGGCCCAATGGCCTGCAGCTGCGCGGCAAGCAGAGCGTGGGCCTGCTGCGTTTCCAGACCAGCCACTTCGACGCCGGCAAGAGTTTTGGCGCGGTCATCCCGGACAACGCCATCCTCGGTGCGATCCTGGCCCTGAAGGAGCAGATCCCCGAGATCCCGGTGGTGTTCGTCTCCAAGGACATCAACCTGCGGATCAAGGCGGCGATTGCCGGGATCGTCTCCGAAGATTACGAAAACGACCGCGCGCTGGACGATTTCAGCCTGCTCTACACCGGCGCCACCGAGCTGCCGGAGGACTTCTGGAAGAAGCACACCGACAACCTGCGCAGCTGGAGCGACAAGGGCCGCACCAGTTACGAAATCATCGCCAGCGAAGACGAGAACTGGCATCCCAACCAGTACGCCTACCTGCCCGGCGAAGACGAAGTGGAACTGCGCGTGGCCAAGGTCGACGGCGACAAGGTCACCCTGTCGCTGGTCAACGACTTCCGCCATGGCAGCCACGCGGTGTGGGGGATCAGCGCGCGCAACCGCGAGCAGAACTTCGCGCTCAACGCACTGATGGACCCGGAGATCGACTTCGTCACCCTGCTCGGCACCGCCGGTACCGGCAAGACCCTGCTGGCGCTGGCCGCCGGCCTGGCCCAGACCATGGACCAGCAGCGCTATCGCGAGATCATCATGACCCGCGCCACGGTCAGCGTCGGCGAGGACATCGGCTTCCTGCCCGGCACCGAAGAAGAAAAGATGACCCCGTGGATGGGCGCGCTCACCGACAACCTGGAAGTGCTCACCCACACCCAGGAGGGCGGCGCCTGGGGCCGTGCGGCCACCAATGACCTGATCGCCAGCCGGATCAAGATCCGCTCGCTGAACTTCATGCGCGGGCGCACCTTCCTGTCGCGTTACCTGATCCTGGACGAAGCGCAGAACCTCACCCCCAAGCAGATGAAGACCCTGATCACCCGTGCCGGCCCCGGCACCAAGATCGTCTGCCTGGGCAACGTCGAACAGATCGATACACCGTACCTGACCGAGACCACCTCGGGCCTGACCTACGCGGTGGATCGCTTCAAGAACTGGCCGCACAGCGCCCATGTCACGCTGCGCCGTGGCGAGCGCTCGCGCCTGGCCGATTACGCCTCGGAGGTGTTGTGAACCGTCCCCTGTTCCGTGCCCTCCTGCCGCTGGCGCTCGCTGCGCTGGCGGCTGCCTGCACGCCTGCCAACACGCGACCGGGCGCCAGCGTCCCGACCGCGGTCAAGACCGGCCAGTCCTGGGTGGTGACCCGCCCGGTGGTGGCCGCCCAGGTGCTCGATACCTGCTCGCGTGACAGTCCCGGCCGCGAGGCCGGGCGTGTCACCGGCTACTGGGCCCCCAGCCGCCAGCAGGTCGAGCAGCTGGAGGCTGCACTACCGACGCTGGATGCACAGGTGCCCAAGGCCAGCGATTTCGACCGCCAGTACGTCGGCATCGAAATGGACGGGCGCAAGCTGATCTACCTCAACGCCTTCCACCTGCCCGACGATGCCGACATCGACCCGGCACGCCAGGCCATCCGCGTGTGCGATGGCGGTGCGCAGTTCTGGGGCGCGGTGTTCGATCCGGCCACGGCGCAGTTCACCGACGTCCGCTTCAACGGCGCCCTCGACGGCCGCTGATCCTGCCGTGGCCACGCCCGTCCACGCGCGATGAGCATCCGCCTGCCCACCTGGGTGTGGATCGGCGCGATCGCATTGTCGTGCGTGGCCGGCATGGTCAACGTGGTCGGCTTCCTGGGCTTCGAGCACCAGGCCGTCAGCCACATGACCGGCACCACCAGCCAACTCGGCATGGCGCTGGCGCAAGGTGACTGGCGCGTGGTTGGGCACCTGTGGGGCCTGCTGATCGCCTTCTGCGTGGGCGCCACCCTCAGCGGCATCATCATCCAGGACAGCACCCTGCAGCTGGGTCGGCGCTACGGCGTGGTGCTCACGCTGGAATCGCTGTTGCTGCTGGCCGCCATCCCGCTGTTCAAGCAGCAGCAGATCTGGGGCGCGCTGGCCGCGGCGATGGCCTGCGGGCTGCAGAACGCCATGGCCACCACCTTCAGTGGCGCGGTGGTGCGCACCACCCACCTCAGCGGCATGTTCACCGACCTGGGCATCGGCCTGGGCCACCTGCTGCGCGGGCTGCCGCTGCCGATCCGGCGGCTGACCCTGAGCGGGTTGATCGTCAGCGGTTTCCTGGCCGGCGGGGTGATCGGCGCCATGCTGTTCCTGCGCTGGGGCTACGACGCCCTGCTCGCGCCGGCCCTGCTGACCGGTGGCACCGGCCTGGGCCACGTGCTCTACCGGCAATGGGTCCTGCTGCGCCCACGCTGAAGCAATGCCCCGGCAAACACTGCACAATCGCCGCATGACCCCAACCACTCCCGTCTCCGTCCTGACCATCGCCGGTTCCGACTCCGGCGGCGGCGCCGGCATCCAGGCCGACCTCAAGGCTTTTGCCGCCCACCGCGTGCATGGCCTGTCGGTGATCGCCGCGTTGACCGCGCAGAACACCCGCGGCGTGACCGCGGTACACGTGCCGCCGCTGGACTTCCTGCAGGCGCAGATCGAGGCCTGCTTTGCCGACTTCGACATCCACGCGGTCAAGCTCGGCATGCTCGCCAACGCCGAGGTGATCGAACAGGTCGCCGCCGCGCTGGAACAGCATCGCCCCACCCACGTGGTGCTCGATCCGGTGATGGTGGCCACCAGCGGTGCCAGGCTGCTCGAAGACAGCGCACTGCACGCCCTGCGCACGCGGCTGCTGCCGCTGGCCACGCTGCTCACCCCCAACACGCCGGAGGCCGAACTCCTGCTTGGCCGCACCATCCGCAGCGCCGAGGACGCCGAAGATGCCGCCGCTGCGCTGCTCGACCTCGGCGTCGGCGCGGTACTGCTCAAGGGGGGTCACCTGCAGGAGGGCGCGCGCGTGGTCGACCGCTACTTCGACGGCGTCACCCGCGACGAATTCATCCATGCCCGCCTGCCGGTGGATGCGCACGGCACCGGCTGCACGCTGGCCTCGGCGATCGCCGCGCAGCTGTGCCAGGGACTGTCGCTGCCCAACGCCTGCGAAGCGGCCATCGATTACGTCGCGCGCGGCCTGCAGGGGGGCTATTACCCCGGCCGCAGCGAGGTGCTGGTGATCGACCACTTCGGCGCCGCGCGGCCGGCATGATCCACGCGCAGGCCGAGCCGATCGTCAGCGCCGACGGCCACCGCTTCGAGCTGCTGTCGCGGGTGCCGGCGCAACCACGCGCGCGGTTGCTGTGGTTGCCGGCACTGGGCGTGGCCGCGCGCCACTACCTGCCCTTGGCCGACGCACTGGCCGCGCGGGGCGTGGCCGTCTACCTGCACGAATGGCGCGGCAACGGCAGCAGCCGCCTGCGTCCGTCGCGCCAGCACGATTGGGGCTATCGCGAGCTCCTGCAGGCCGACCTGCCGGCCAGCCTGGCGGCGCTGACGCGCAGCGGCGATGCCGAATGCATCATCGGCGGCCACAGCCTGGGCGGGCAGTTGGCCTGCTGCTTTGCCGGACAGCAACGCCCGCACTTCAGGCGGCTCTGGCTGGTCGCCAGCGGCACCCCGTATTGGCGCACCTTCCCCGCCCCGCGCGGCTGGACGCTGCCACTGATCTATCGCTTCCTGCCCTGGCTGGCGCAACGCCAGGGCGTGCTGCACGGCCGCCGGCTCGGTTTTGGCGGCACCGAAGCACGCGGCCTGATCGCCGACTGGGCCCGGGTCGGGCTCAACAACCATTACGCCGGGGCGGGCATCACCGAGGACCTGGAGGCAGGCATGCGCGGCCTGCAGGGACGTGCCACGGCGGTGGTGATGGCGCAGGACTGGCTGGCTCCGCCGGGGTCGATGCAGGGCCTGCTGGCCAAGCTGCCGCAGGTGCGCGCATCGCTCACGCTGATGTCAGCCGCAGCGCTGGGCACGCGTGCCGATCACTTCGCCTGGATGACGTCTCCGCAGGCCGTGGCCGAGCTGCTTTTTCATTCATTTGAATGAAGACCTTCACAAAAGCGTTGACGAATGCGACCTGCATCCGCATAATTCCGCTCCTGTTGACGCGCCCGTAGCTCAGTTGGATAGAGTACCTGGCTACGAACCAGGCGGTCGGGAGTTCGAATCTCTCCGGGCGCACCATCAACAGGTTGCCGGCTCCGCCGCCGGCATCGGCAGTACAACGTGATGTAAATGCGCCCGTAGCTCAGTTGGATAGAGTACCTGGCTACGAACCAGGCGGTCGGGAGTTCGAATCTCTCCGGGCGCACCATTACATCGCATGACAGGCCCGCCCTGTCCTCTTGTCCAACGCGGCGACGCGTGCGGCAGGAAGCACAACCAGACAATGCAAATGCGCCCGTAGCTCAGTTGGATAGAGTACCTGGCTACGAACCAGGCGGTCGGGAGTTCGAATCTCTCCGGGCGCACCATTGCATCGACGAAAACGGCAGCCCTCGGCTGCTGTTTTTTTTTGCGTTCGCCACCTGCGCATGCGCGCCAGCCGCAAGCCCGCCAGCGGCGATGCGTACCGCCGGCCGCGCGGTCAACCGCGCGACGCTTGCGCCTGCACCCGCGCCATCGCCAGCCGATCGGCCTCACGCGGCATCCGTGGCGCGCCGCACTGCGCGCCGGCCGGCCCCTCCTGCGCGAGCCAGTCATCCACGACCCCACCCAGCAGGTCCAGCCGCAACGGCAGCGTGATGTGGTCCTCTCCGCGCATTTCGATGTAGTGCACGCGCGGACTGGCCAGGGCCAACCGACGCCCCTGGTCCACCCGCACATGCTGGTCGTCCTGCCCGTGCACCAGCAGCACGCAGGCGCGCGTGTCAGCCAGCGCGCGCGCCACATCCACCCGATCCAGGTCCAGGTCCAGGCGCTGGCTGGCCGCGGCGATGACCTTGTCCAGGTCCTGCCCGCCATACCGCCAGCGTCCATAGGCGGCCATCGCCTGTGCCTTCCACGCCGTGGGCTGCAGCGACATCAGGTGCGGGATCATGCTGCGGATCGCATCGCCGGCATTGGCGAAGGATTCCATCGCCACCACCCCGGTGACCCGGTCACCGAGCTTGTCGGCGGTGAACAGCGCGGTGGCCGCGCCGTAGGACACGCCAAACAGATACAGCGGCCCCACCACTTCACCGCGCGCCTGCAGCGCGTCGATCACATCGATCACATCGTCCGATTCGAACGTGCCGTAGCCGGCGGGGCCGGCACCGGAATGGCCGTGGTTGCGCAGGTCGATGGTGACCACGCGGTAGCCGGCCTGGGCCAGTTGCAGCGACCACGGCAGCATCGCATCGCCGTTCATCATCCAGCCGTGCAGCAGCACCACCGTGCCGCGTGGCGGCTGCGGCTGGAACCGCGCTGGCAGCGCCAGCTCCAGGCCGGTGCGCAGCGGCAGGCCATTGTCGTGCGCCTGCGCCAGGTACTGGTAGCGCACGCCGTACTGGCCCGGGTCGAAGGCACGCCAGAAGATCGGCACGCCGGCGCGGCCGGTCACCACACCATGCCGATTGGGCACGCTGTCCACCGCAGCGGCGATCCGCGCGGTATCCAGCAAGGTGGACACCCCGCCAGGGGCGACCAGACGGTCGCTGAGCGAGGTGGAGGTGGAGACGGTGGTCAGCGGGGAACAGGCAGCCAGCCACAGGCCGGCCCCGGCCAGCAGCAACAGCAGCAAGCGCTTCATGGGCAGAAAGGAGGAATCGCAATGAGCCTGGCAGGGTAGCGACACCGGCCGCGGCGCTCTATCGCACCGGGATGACCATCTGATGACAGCGCAGGCACGGTTCAGCCTGGACCGTGCTCAGCCCAGCCATGCCTGCATCTGCGGCCACCACTGCGCCATCACCTGCGGTCCCTGCATCCGCGCGCGCCACCAGCGCAGTGCAGCGCCCTCCTCGCCCGGTCGCCAGGCCAGCCAGAAAGTCTCGTCCGGCTTGGGCTCCTCGACCTGCTTGACCACCAGCCGGCCCTGGGCGACCGCGTGCCGCACGTACGGCTCGGGCAGGAAACCGAAGCCCAGCCCGGCGCATTGCAGGCGGAACTTGCTCACCGTGTCCGGCACGGTCACCGTCTCCTGGCCCATCAGCAGCCCGACGGTGCGCGGCAGCAGGCGTCGCGCCGAGTCGGCCACGGCGATGGCGCAGTGCGCGGCCAACTGCTCGCGTGCCAACGGCCCCTGCACCGTGGCCAACGGGTGCGCGGGCGACACCGCGAACACGAATGCCACCACGCCCATCGGCTCCACCACGTAGCCACCGCCACTGGGACCTTCGCCGGCCGCACCCACCAGCAGGTCCGCGCGGCGGTCCAGCAACGCCTCCCAGGTGCCCGACAGCGATTCGCTGAGCAGGCGTACCCGGGTCTGCTCGGCCACCGCGTTGAAGGCGCGCACGTCCTCGCCCAGCAGCGCCGGCTGGAACATCGAATCGACCGCAATGGTCAGCTCCGCCTCCCAGCCCGAGGCGACCCGCCGCACCCGCATCTCCAGTTCGCGCGCCGCACGCAGCAGGTGGCGCCCCTCCTCCAGCAGGGCCTGCCCGGCCGGGGTCAGTTCGGCGCGCGGCCCGACCCGGTCGAACAACTGCACGCCGAGGTCCTGCTCCAGCTTGGACACCGTGTAGGAAATGGTCGACGGCACCTTGTGCAGGGCCTTGCCAGCCGCGGCGAAGGAGCCGCGACGGTCGATGGCATCGAGGATCTGCAGGGCATCCAGGCTGAGCTTGAGCATTCGAATTTTTCGATGATGGCTTGCAAAACTATCCGTTTTTCAAGCCGCTGGTGCAAGCGGATACTGGCGCCAACAGGAAAGGGCAGCCGCAAGCGCCACCCGGACCACCATCGAAACGATCGAACAAGGAGCCTCCCCATGCTGCAGATCCGCAAGAGCAACACCCGTGGCCACGCCAACCATGGCTGGCTGGACTCCCACCACACCTTCTCCTTCGCCGGGTATTACGATCCCCGCTACACCAGCTTCGGCCCGCTGCGGGTGATCAACGAAGACCGCGTCCAGGGCGGCCAGGGCTTTGGTACCCACAGCCACAGCAACATGGAGATCATCTCCTACGTGCTTGCCGGCGCCCTGGAGCACAAGGACTCGATGGGCACCGGCTCGGTGCTGCGCCCGGGCGACGTCCAGCGCATGAGCGCCGGCAGCGGGGTCAGCCACAGCGAGTTCAACCACTCGGCCGACGAGCCCGTGCACTTCCTGCAGATCTGGCTGTTCCCCGACCAGGAAAACATCACGCCCAGCTACCAGGAGACCCACTTCGCCCCGGACACCAAGCGCGGCCAACTGCGCCTGATCGCTTCCCGGGACGGCCGCGAAGGTTCGCTGCTGATCCACCAGGACACCAACCTCTATGCAACCCTGCTGGACGGCAACGACCGCGTGCAGTTGCCGCTGGCGCCGCGGCGCGGCGCCTATGTGCAGGTGGTCCGTGGCCAGCTGCAGGTCAACGGCATCTCCCTGGACACCGGCGATGCGCTGCAGATCAGCGATGAGGCGCTGGTGACGCTGGAGAACGCCAGCGATGCTGAAGTGCTGGTGTTCGACCTGCCGCTGTAAGCCGACACCCCTGCGCCCCGGATTGCCCGGGGCGCAGCGTGCGTCTTGGCCCGCCGCGCAGGGCGGCAGCCGGCGATCACCGGTGACCCTGCGTGCATGGCATCGCGCGCGGCCAGGTCGCCGCGCCCGGAGCGGACGAATGCGGGAGCGCCCCCGACCCGTCACGGGCCAAGGGGAACCCACCCGCCTCAGAACGCGTACGTGACCGTCAGCCGTACGTTGCGCGGCTCGCCCCAGGTGTAGGTGCTGTACCAGCTGAAGATCGTGTAGTAGTGCTTGTCCAGCAGGTTGTTGACGTTGAGCGTGGCCGACAGCTGATCGTTGAACTCATACCGCGCCATCGCATCCAGCAGCCAGTACGGCTCGGTGCGATGGACCTGGCTTTCGCCATTGGCCGGGTTGGTGATGGTGCCGAAGGTGGTGCCCTGCCAGCGCGCGCCGCCGCCCACGCTCCAGCCCTGCAGCGGCCCCGTCAGGCGATAGCGGGTGTGCAGGCTGAACTGGTCTTCCGGCTCCAGCGTGGACACCTTGGTCGATTGCTGGCGCGCGATCTTGTGCGCGTAGCCGCCCTGCACCTGCCAGCCCGGCGCCAGCTGGCCGGACATATCCAGCTCATACCCCTTGGTGCGCACGCCCATCAACCCGCGATAGGCGATCCCGCCGCTGGGCGTCAGCCCGCCGGTGGGTTCGGCGTAGTTGTCCTGGTCCAGCTGGAACACCGCTGCGCTGGCGTTGAAGCGACCGTCGAGGAACTCCGCCTTCAGGCCCGCCTCGTAGCTGCGCCCTTCCAGCGGGTCGAGCACGTTGCCCCGCTCGTCCTGGTTGCCCTGCGGCTTGAAGATGGTGCTGTAGCTGGCGAACACCGAGAAATTGCGATTGAGGTCATAGACCAGGCCCGCATAGGGCACGACCACGCCGCTTTCGTCGGTATCCGGCGAGGTGTAGTTGGCAATGCGGCTGCCCACGATCAGCTTGAGCGGATCGGCCAGATCGAAGCGGCCCACCACATAGGCGCCACTCTCGCGGGTTACCTGGTCATCGCCATAGCCCCACTGCCAGTCCGGCTCGGGCACGTCGCCGGCCCAGCCGTAGTAGTCGGCGACATCGGTGACGTAGCCCGGCTGTGGCGAGTAGCCGTTGTTGATCCAATGCTTGCGCGACACGCTGCCACCGACCACCAGTTCGTGCTCGCGCCCGAACCACTGGAACTTGCCACTGACATACAGATCGGCTGCGTTGCTGGTGGTCTCGCCGACGTACTTGCCGACCCACATGCTCACGCCCCCGCCGGTCACCGGATCGGGGTTTCTGCCGGCGGCGGCGCCAAGCGGGGCGTCGTAGCCATTGACCTGGTGATTGAGCTGCAGCTTGGCCACCCAGTCGTTGCCGAAGCTGTGCTCCAGCGTGGCGAAGGCGGTGCGGCTGTACTGGCCCCAGCGACTCCAGCGGGCACCGTTGTTGAACGAGCGCGGCATGTCGTTGAAGGTGCCGGTGCTGTCCAGCAGCGGAATACCGCCCCAGCTGGAGCCCTGCGGATCGCTGTCCTGGTAGTCGGCGCCGACGGTGAGCAGCGTGCTGTCGCCGATGTCCGCCTCCAGGATGCCGTAGAAGACGTCGTTGCTGCGCTGGTAGTGGTCGACGTTGGAGTGCCGGTCCTGGTAGGCGCCCACGATGCGGCCGCGCACGCGCCCACTCTCGGTGAGCGGGCCACCCACATCCACCTCGGCGCGGTAGCTGTCCCACGAACCGGCGCCCAGCGTGGCGCTGCCGGCCAGCTCCCGGGTGGGCTTCTTGCGCACCAGGTTGATGGTCGCGCCCGGATCGCCCATGCCGGTCAGCAGGCCGGTGGCGCCCTTGAGCACTTCCACGCGATCGTAGATGGCCATGTCGCTGAGCGTGTTGCCGGCCGAGTAGGCCGAGTCACGCGCCATCGGGATGCCGTCGTACTGGAAGTTCTGTACCGCAAAGCCGCGCGCGTAGTACTCGGTGCGCTCGCTGTCGTAGGTGACGATGCTGATGCCCGGGGTGACCTTCATGACATCGTCGATGCCGTTGAGGCCGAAATCGTTCATCTCCTGCCGGGTGATCACGCTGATCGACTGCGGCGTCTGCCGCGGGCTCAGCACCAGCCGGGTGGCGGTGGCGATGGTGCCCGGCGTATACGAATCGCTGCCTTCGGTGACGGTGCCGAGCTGGTTGGCGGTGACCTGCACGGTCTGCAGGGTCGGCGCGGCTTCGCCCTTGGGCGGCGCCGGTGCCTGCTCGGCCCGGGCGGCCGCAGCGGACAGGGACAGCGCCAGGGCCAATGCCAGTGGCGCGATCGACAGCGACGACCCACACAGGCGGTCGTAACGGGTGGGAGCAACTCGGAACGGAGCGACGGACACGGCAATGCCTCCAGGCAGGAAAGAAATCCTCTGGCGGCGGCTGGAGGGAAAGGGGGTGCCGGGCGCGGGATCGACCCGGCGGCAGCGGGATTCTACGCCAGAAGGCCAATCGCGACAGATTGCGCGGCATGCGATCCTTGAGCCCCACAAGGATGAGGCCGCGCCACGGCGCGGGAGACCGCAGTGATGTTCTGCCTTTTCGCTCCCTGCCTGCTGGCCATCGCCGCCAGTCTGTCCGGCTCGCCTCGACTGGAGGACTATCCGGTGCCGTTGAGCCGCATCGACCACCCTGCCCCGCCGCGGATTCCCCGCCATGGCATCAACTGGAAAATGCGGCAGTACCTGCAGGGTGCCCCGGACGGCGCACCCGATTTCGCCGATCGCTTCACCCTGTACACCCTCGGCTGCGGTAGCGGCTGCATCGAGTTCGCGCTGATCGATCGTCGCAGCGGCAAGGTGCACCCGGGCCACTCGTTCAACAATGGCCGCTTCGCACACCGTCGCGACAGCCGCCTGCTGATCGTCACCCACAATGACGGCTATGGCTATCCGGACATCCTGGACTACTACCTGTGGAATGGCCGACGCCTGACACTGCTGAAAACAGAGCAGCGCGCGTTCGTACCGGACTGAGCCGGCCCCGGCGGAACGCCCAAAGAAAAAGCCCCTGAGCTTGCACTCAGGGGCTTTTCTCACATCTGGCGGAGCGGGAGGGATTCGAACCCTCGATAGAGTTTTTGGCCCTATACTCCCTTAGCAGGGGAGCCCCTTCAGCCACTCGGGCACCGCTCCAGTGTTCTGGTTCCGCCGCTGCCGTGTTTCATCTCAGCGGGGGCGCGAATCATAACTTTTTCCGCGCCCGAAGGTAAAGCCTTAATCGGAAGAATTTTCACTTCCGGATGCATTGGGCTCATCGCCGCGCTGGATCCGCTGGTAAATCTCTTCGCGGTGCACGGCCACGTCCTTCGGAGCGGTGATACCGATACGCACCTGGTTGCCCTTGACGCCGAGCACGGTCACGCTGACCGAGTCACCGATCATCAGGGTTTCGCCTACGCGGCGAGTCAGGATCAACATTTTTGCAAGTCTCCAGGGAACCGGTGGATCTTCCCCACCGGCTCGGCGCCCAGCCAAGGAACGCCACACGACAAAGGGAAAGGATTAGCCATAGTACCGTCAGGCCTCCCGCCCCTTCAAGGAGCAGGAGGCTTCAGGGTGTTCAGATACGGGGGGTGACCCAGTCCACGACTGCAGCCAGCGCAGAAGCAAGGGCGGGCCCGTCCTCGCCACCACCCTGGGCGAGATCCGGGCGGCCGCCGCCCTTGCCCCCGATCTGACTGGCGATATGGGACAACAGTTCCCCGGCCTTGACCTTGCCCATTGCACTGCCGTTCACGCCGGCCACCAGCGCCGCCTTGCCGTCCTGGGTGCCGGCCAGCACGATCACCGCATCGCCCAGCTGCTGCTTCAGGCGATCCATTGCATCGCGCAGCGCCTTGGCATCGAACCCTTCCAGGCGCGAGGCCAGGATCTTGATGCCGTTGACCTCCACCGCAGCCGCACCGAGATCGGCGGTGGCGCCGGCCGCCTGCTTGGCCTTGAGTGCGTCCAGTTCGCGTTCGAGCTTCTTCTGGCGCTCGCCGAGCTGGCGGATCTTCTCCACGACATCGCCGGCGTTGCCGCCGAGCAGGGCCGCCGCTTCACCGAGCTGCGCCTCTTCGTGGGCCACGTAATCCAGTGCGCCCTGCCCGGTCACCGCTTCGATGCGGCGCACGCCCGAGGACACGCCGCCTTCGGAGGTGATCTTGAACAGGCCGATGTCACCGGTGCGACCGACGTGCGTACCGCCACACAGTTCGGTGGAGTAATCGCCCATCTTCAGCACGCGCACGTGTTCGCCGTACTTTTCGCCGAACAGCGCCATCGCGCCGAACTCCAGCGCTTCCTGCATGCCCATGTTGTGCACTTCGGCAGCATTGTTGGCGCGCACCTGCTCATTGACCTTGCGCTCGATGACCGCCAGGTCCTCGGCGCTGATCGGGGCGAAGTGCGAGAAGTCGAAGCGCAGGCGATCGGGCGCGACCAGCGAACCCTTCTGCTGCACATGGGTGCCCAGCACTTCGCGCAGCGCCGCATGCAGCAGGTGGGTGGCCGAGTGGTTGAGGATGGTCGCGCCACGGCGCTGGCCATCGACCTGGCCGGCCAGCACGTCGCCCACCTTCAGGCTGCCCTGGGCCAGCGTGCCGACATGGCCATGGAACTGACCGGCGAACTTCTGCGTGTCGCCGACCCGCACCTGCACGCCCGCCGCGGAGAGCACGCCGGTGTCGCCGACCTGGCCGCCGGACTCGGCGTAGAACGGGGTCTGGTCGGTGATCACGATCACCTCGTCACCGTCCTGGGCCGCGTCCACCGGGCGACCGTCCTTGAGCATGGCGAGCACGGTCAGACCATCGGCCTGCAGGCGGTCGTAGCCGAGGAACACGGTCGGCTTGAGCGTAGCCACCAGTTCGGCCGACAGGGTCACCCCGCCACCAAACTTGCCGGCGGCACGCGCGGTCTCGCGCTGGGTGTCCATGGCGGCGTTGAAGCCGTCCATGTCCACCGTCATGTCGCGCTCGCGGGCGATGTCCGCGGTGAGATCGACCGGGAAACCGTAGGTGTCGTACAGGCGGAACGCGTCCGCGCCGGGGATCACCCCGTCGCTGACCTTGGCGGCGATGTCGTCGAAGATCTTCATGCCCGCGTCCAGCGTTTCAGCGAAACGCTCTTCCTCGGCCTGCAGCGCGCGCACCACGGTGTCGACCTGGGCCGGCAGTTCCGGATAGGCCTGGCCCATCTGCTCGACCAGCACCGGCACCAGCTTGCTGAAGAACGGCTGGCGCACGCCCAGCATCCAGCCATGGCGCAGCGCCCGGCGGATGATCCGGCGCAGCACGTAACCGCGGCCCTCGTTGGACGGCAGCACGCCATCGACGATCAGGAAGGAACAGGCGCGGATGTGATCGGCGATCACGCGCAGCGACTTGTTCTCCAGGTCGGCCATGCCGGTCAGTTCGCTGGCCTTGCGGATCAGCGCCTGGAACAGGTCGATCTCATAATTGGTGTGCACGTGCTGCAGGATCGCGGCCAGGCGCTCCAGGCCCATGCCGGTGTCCACGCACGGTGCCGGCAGCGGCACCAGGGTGCCGTCGGTCTGGCGGTCGAACTGCATGAACACCAGGTTCCAGATTTCGATGAAGCGGTCACCATCTTCGTCCGGCGAGCCCGGGGGGCCGCCGGCGATGTGGTCGCCGTGGTCGTAGAAGATCTCGGTGCACGGGCCGCAGGGGCCGGTCTCGGCCATCTGCCAGAAGTTGTCCGAAGCGAACGGCGCCCCCTTGTTGTCGCCGATGCGCACGATGCGGTCTTCCGGGATGCCGATCATGTCGCGCCACAGCGCATAGGCCTCATCGTCGGTCTGATAGACGGTGACCAGCAGGCGCTCGGCCGGCAGCTTCCAGACCTGGGTCAGCAGCTCCCAGGCCCAGGCGATGGCGTCCTTCTTGAAGTAGTCGCCGAAAGACCAGTTGCCCAGCATTTCGAAGAACGTGTGGTGGCGCGCGGTGTACCCGACCTGGTCCAGGTCGTTGTGCTTGCCACCGGCACGCAGGCAGCGCTGGACGTCGGCGGCGCGCACGTAGCTGCGCTTTTCCGCGCCAAGGAACACGTCCTTGAACTGCACCATGCCGGAATTGGTGAACAGCAGGGTCGGATCATTGCCCGGCACCAGCGGTGCCGAGGGCACGATGGTGTGGCCCTTGCCCTTGAAGAACTCAAGGAAATCGCTGCGGATCTGGGAGGTGGTGAATTTGACGGATGCGTTCATGGGGGCTGGCTTTGTGCGGGCCGGCCGGTCCTTGGCACTCAGCCCCAATGGCCGGGTGTCGCTGCAGGACCGCCGAAACCACAAAGGGTATCAGGCCCGGGCCGCTCAGTCGTCAGGGTCGTAACGGGTGGCGCGGCGGATGGTATCCCCGTCGAACCCCCGCCGGGCCAGTAGATCGGCCGCTTTGCGGCGTTGGGGCAGCTCCTGGGGGCCGGCCTCGCCAAAACGGCGGCAGACCAGATCGCGGGCATTTTCGGCCCAATCGCCCTCGAAGGTGTCCATCGCCAGGGCAATCTGCTCGCTGTCCAGGCCGTGGGTGCCCAGTTCGGCACGGATATGGATCGGCCCATAACCGGTGTTGGCGCGGATCCGCACCAGGTTCTCGGCGAACCGGGTGTCATCCTGCCAGCCGGCCTCGCTGAGCGTGGCCACTGCCGCCACCGCCGCCTCGGTCTCGATGCCGCGGGCCTGCAGCTTGCGGGTCAGCTCCTTGCGGGAGTGCTCGCGCCGGACCAGCAGGCCCAGCGCCCGCTGGACCGGGGTCTGTTCGATGACGCGGCGTTTACGGCGAGGTGCCGGGGCGTCGGAGTCCTGCATGGCCACCTTCCATCAGATGCGCCGTCCCTGGCGCTCCCCCCGTCGGGGGAATACGGAAACCGCGGGACAGGGCTGGCGTCACTGACGGCGCCGCCCTGCCCCGCAGGAAACTTACTCGGCGTCGTCTTCGACGTCGTCACCGGCTTCGCGGTTGGCTTCGGCCGGCTGGAACTTCTCGCGCAGTTCCGCCTCCAGGCGCTGGGCCACCTGCGGGTTGTCACGCAGGTAGCCACGGGCGTTGTCCTTGCCCTGGCCGATGCGTTCCTCACCGTAGCTGTACCAGGCGCCAGCCTTCTCGACCAGTTTGGCGTCCACGCCCATGTCGATCAGTTCGCCTTCGCGGCTGATGCCTTCGCCGTACAGGATCTCGGTGATGACCTGCTTGAACGGCGGCGCCAGCTTGTTCTTGACGACCTTGATCTTGGTCTGGTTGCCGATGATCTCGTCGCCCTTCTTGATCGCGCCGATGCGGCGGATATCCAGGCGCACCGAGGCGTAGAACTTCAGTGCGTTGCCGCCGGTGGTCACTTCCGGGCTCTGGCCCGGCATCATCACGCCGATCTTCATGCGCAGCTGGTTGATGAACACCACCAGGGTGTTGGAGCGCTTGATGTTGCCAGTCAGCTTGCGCAGCGCCTGGCTCATCAGGCGAGCCTGCAGGCCCGGCAGCTGGTCGCCCATTTCGCCTTCGATTTCGGCCTTGGGGGTCAGCGCGGCGACCGAGTCGACCACCACGATGTCCACCGAACCCGAACGAACCAGCATGTCGGCGATTTCCAGCGCCTGCTCACCGGTGTCCGGCTGGGACAGCAGCAGATCGTCGACGTTGACGCCCAGCTTGGCGGCGTAGATCGGGTCCAGCGCGTGCTCGGCGTCGATGAAGGCCGCGGTACCGCCCTTCTTCTGGCACTCGGCGATCGCCTGCAGGGTCAGGGTGGTCTTGCCCGAGGATTCCGGACCGTAGATCTCCACCACGCGGCCCTTGGGCAGGCCGCCGATGCCCAGCGCGATGTCCAGCATCAGCGAACCGGTGGGGATGACCTCGACCGCTTCGACGACGCGGTCGCCCATGCGCATCACCGCGCCCTTGCCGAACTGCTTTTCGATCTGGCCCAGGGCGGCGGTGAGGGCACGCTTTTTGTTTTCGTCCATCGGAGTGGTCCTTGCAGAGGTCGTGTCGGTGGAGGTGCTGTCTTTGGAAGTCTTCTTGGCCATGGGTTCACTTTAAGGCTGGCGTATCGCACAGGCTGAGATTCTGCCCGGCGTTCGGAAAAAAATTATCGGACATCCGTACCAACCTCAGCGGAACCAGAGAATCGCCACAAAAGACCGTGCAGGTATTACGTCGTAAGAAGGATCAGCGGTTGGGGCGCAGCAGCCCGCAATACAGGCCTTCGATGGCGAAGTCCTGGTCGGGCAGCACCTCGATCGGCTTGTAGTCGGGGTTGCGCGGCAGCAGGCGGATGCGATCCTTGCCCATCTTCAGCAGCTTGACGGTGATCTCGTCATCGATGCGGGCCACCACGATCTGCCCGGAACGTGCGTCACGGGTGCGATGCACGCCGATCAGGTCGCCGTCGAAGATGCCTTCGTCGATCATCGAGTCGCCCTGCACCTTGAGCAGGTAGTCCGGCGCGGGCGAGAAGAACACCCGGTCGAGCACCACGAAATGGTCCGAGCCGATGTCGGCCCCGATCGGCAGGCCGGCCGCGACCCGCCCCAGCACCGGCAGGCGCAGTACGTGGTCGGGCAGCGCGGGCACCGACAGCGAGGCCGGCAGGCCGTCCTGCAGGGGCGGTGCCTGGACCAGCCGGATGCCGCGGGCCTGTCCGGGGATGCGACGGATCGCCCCCGCCTGCTCCAGCGCTTCCAGGTGGTACTGGGCCGCGCGCACGCCCTTGAAGCCAAACGCGCGTGCGATTTCCGTCTGCGACGGCGGTGCGCCATCGGTCTCGATACGCTCGGCGATCAACTGCAGGATCGCCTGCTGGGTGTCGGTCAGGTCCATGGTTAGTAGTATTACTACTAACGAGGTGGGCACGCAAGTGCCCACCGAAGAAGAGCAGCAAGCAGCAGGATCATCCCACCCCCACCGAAGCCATCAGCAGGTCGTAGCCACCGACCGGTGGTCGGTGACCGCGCGAACGCGCGGCAATGCACGCCGGCGCCGTCGCCTGTCGGTTTCGGTCTTGTCTCCGGGGTTCAGCCTGTGCAATCCCACGGGTCAAGGCGCTGAGGGGCGGCGAACCAAGGGCAGCGATCATGAGGCGGTCCGCAGAAGGCAGCCGACCAACGGTCGGCGCTACCGAGGTGGGCGCGCAAGTGCCCACCGAAGAAGAGCAGCAAGCAGCAGGATCATCCCACCCCCACCGAAGCCGTCAGCAGGTCGTAGCCACCGACGGGTGGTCGGTGACCGCGCGAACGCGCGGCAATGCACGCCGGCGCAGTCGCCTGTCGGTTTCGGTCTCGTCTCCGGGGTTCAGCCCGTGCAATCCCACGGGTCAGGCGCTGAGGGGCGGCGAACCAAGGGCAGCGATCATGAGGCGGTCCGCAGAAGGCAGCCGACCAACGGTCGGCGCTACCGGTTCAGGTCGCGGGTGCCGAAGGATGGGCCACCGGTAGGTCGGCGGTCGTGAGCGGTCGGCAGAAGAGAGCCGACCAACGGTCGGCGCTACCGGTTCAGGTCGCGAGTGCCGAAGGATGGGCCACCG
>DJBL01000129.1:19067-19293 GCA_002435595.1 Stenotrophomonas maltophilia | reverse complement strand
GGCCGGACGCGCGCGGCCGCGCCGACGATGCGCCGCGGATCATCCTGGCCCGCCCGCGCTCGGTGGCGCTGCTGGACCGCAACGGCCAGCCCCTGCCGCAGCTGCAGGCGCAGCCGGTGCTGAGCTGGTGGATCCTGGGCGATCACACGGATGTGGCCGAGAGCGATCTCGGGTTCCCGCTGCGGCTGCCCATCGGCCTGCCTGCCGCGCAGCTGCAGGCCCTGGA
>DJBL01000129.1:0-18870 GCA_002435595.1 Stenotrophomonas maltophilia | reverse complement strand
CGCGCAGCTGCAGGCCCTGGACACCCTGCGCATCCAGGTCGACGTGGAAACCCATGCGTGGGACGGCATTGAAACGGTCGCCAGGGGCGCGCAGTCGCGGCGCAACCCTAACATCCACATCGACTGGACCTCCGCGCAGCGGATCACCGCCGTGCAGCAGGCCACGCCGCCCACGCAGACCCAGGGCATGTGGACCACGCTGGTGCCACTGGACACCGACGGCCGCGAAGTTCCCGCCGCCCAGCTGATGCTGGGACAAGGCAGCGGCATGCCCCGCGCCGAGGGCGAGGAGGCGCCCCTGGACTGGGAGCTCGGCCGCCTGCCCGGGCGCCAGGAAGTGGCCGCCGCCCGGCCGGTGGCGGCGGTGAAGCTGCGCCACTACCGCTGGCAGGCGCAGCCGCGGCAATGGGACTTCCAGGATGCCAGCGCGCTGCTGGCCAGGCACAACCGGGTGCATGAGATCGCCGGGCAGGATGAGGGGTATGACGCCGACCGTGCCCTGCGCGCGCTCAGCCTGGAGGCGACCGCTACCGACTCGCTGCGCCTGGCCATCCATGCCCCGCCCGCGCAGGCGGCCCGGTTGCAGCAGCTGTGCCAGGTGTACCCGCACGGGCCGGGTAACGCCCCGTTGACGGTCAGCCTGCAGGACCCCGGCGGCGACACGCCCGGCTGGATGCTGGCTGCCGCCCGCACCGCATCGACGGGCACGGGCGCCGCGCCGACCCCATGGGCGGTCTCGGTGGAGTGCCCGGCCTCGATCCAGCGCTTCAGCGAACCGCTCGCGGCCGAGGTCTGCTTCACCCGCACCGGCGACGGCCGCCTGCACATGCGGCCGGCGTGCCGCCACCGGCTCGTGCCCGGCCCCGAAGCGGTGCTTGCCCGCGATGCCCGTGGGGAACAGGTCGGCGCACTGCCCCGGCCCGGTGCCGATGGCATGCTGCGTTTTGACGGCCCGGTGGATGCGCTGGAGTACACGCTGATGAGCGATCAACAGGTGCAGCGCCAGTGGCAGCTGCCAGCGCCCGCCCCCGCCCGCTAGATCCAGCGCTGGTCCAGCAGTTCGCGCTTGATGTAGGCATAGAACACCGGGGCGGCCACCAGCCCCGGCAGCCCGAACGCGGCCTCCATCACCAGCATCGCCAGCAGCAGCTCCCACGCCCGCGCCTGGATCTCCCCGCCCACGATGCGCGCGTTGAGGAAGTACTCCAGTTTGTGGATCACCACCAGGTACAGCAGCGCCACCACCGCCACGTAGAAAGACACCGACAACGCCACGATGGTGATGATGGTGTTGGAGATGATGTTGCCCACCACAGGCAGCAGGCCAGCCAGGAAGGTGATCAGCACCAGGGTCTTGGACAGCGGCACATGCACGCCGAACAGCGGCAGCACGCCCAGCAGGAAGATGGCGGTGAACAGCGTGTTGAGCAGGGAAATCTTCACCTGGGCGAACACCACCTGGCGGAACGCATTGGCCAGCCGCGAGGTGCGCCCGACCAGTTCCTGCGCCAGCGGCCCCATCTGCGGCAGCGGCACTTCGTCATACAGCGCGATCATCGCGCCCAGCACCATGCCGATCAGCACGCGCACGCCGACCTGCACCACCGAGGTTCCGGCGATGCCCAACTGACGCTGGTGCTCGGCCGCCCACTCGTTCACCGCCGCGCGCAGCGCGGTGAGGTCTTCGGGGATGTAAGGCTGCAGCAGGGCCGGCACCTGGTGCCGCGAGGTATTGAGGATGTCCATCAGCCGCGCCAGCAGCACGTCCGGGCCACCGGTCTCATTGCGGAAGAACGACACCACCCCGATCCCGGCCAGGACCAGCACGCCGATGATCACCGCCGACAGTACGATCACCGCGATCGCCCGCGCCCGGCCCGGCGGCAGGCGCCCCTCCACCGTGGAGGCCAGCACGTGGGTGAGCTGGAACACCAGCAACCCCGACAGCAGGGTCACCACCAGGCCCAGCTTCAACGCCAGCCACATGCCCAACAACATCAACAGCCAGGCCGCGATGCGGGCCACCGGCGGCTTGGGGGGAGCGGAAATCACGAGGGACATGGCGGCGCTTCCTGGCGGGTGGCCCATGGTAGAGGATGCGACGCTGCCCGCGCCGCGGCACCGTCCAGCGCGTTTATCCACCGCAGAGAAGCCAGCCCCCTTTACGCCCGCCAGGGTGTCCAGGGGGTACACCGTGCTGCCGCCGCGGCGCAGGTCCAGGCACGGCCCCACCTCCACCAGCGCCCTCATCAGCAGCTACTGCCTCCAGCAACGTCATCGGAGCATCGGCCACGTTCAGCGTGCGCACGTTGCCGCGATCGGCCAGACCCCGACGGGTGCGCTGACCGGGCAGGCCAAAAAGGGGCCCTGCGCAGGGGGCGCCTTCTGGATCTTCACCAACACCGGCTGCCCGATGCGGATCCGCCTTCCATCGGTCGGGTCACCCCCATGGGGATCGCAGCGCGTGAAGCGTGGCCGAACCACGTGCACGCCGTTGCAAATGACCCACCGGTTTCTGCTCGGACAATCCGGCGGACAAAGCGGCGCATGCCGCACCTGGGGGCACGAACTGGAATGACTGGCGTGGCCGCCCCATGCATCAACGGCCCGGAACGAGCTGCTCACGTGGCCTTGGGCGCGGATTGAGTGCACCAACGATCGGTACGGACTTTTGCCTACGGTTCAAACGACCTCTGCGTGAGGTCATGGCAGGCCCGGCACACGGCGTCCGTGACACTCCCCTGTCCGTCTAAAGTTCCTCTACAGGCCGCCGATAAACCGAGCTCGGGCAACCAAACGCCTAACCAGGACATGAGGCCGCACGGACGAAGCATGAGCATAAAGGACAATATCAGCGGCAAAGTTGAAGCCGCGATCAGTACGGGGCTTGAAAGCGTCATCGAATCGCGTAGCGATCACTACAGCAAGCGTCCTGACAAGCGCCCTACGCTTGACAGTGTCGCCTCGATGATTTCGTCGTCTGCAAACACGAACGCCGTCATTACCGGCGGCTCCAGCCTCATCCCCGGCCCCTGGGGAATGGCAGCCGTGATTCCTGAGCTGACGGTTGTGATTCACAACCAGATCAAGCTGATCTATGACATCGGCGTCGCGCACGGGAAAGAGAAGATCATTACCAAGGAACTCATCCTGGGCATCTTCATCAGCGCGCTGGGCACCAGCGCAGGCAGCGTCCTGACAATCCAGGGAAGCCGGGTCCTCGTAAAGCGAACCTCCTTGCGTGCGATCCAGAAAATAATTGCCATGCTGGGTGGTCGTATTACTCAGCAGGCGATCAAATCGGCCATCAGCAAGTGGCTGCCGATTGTAGGTGCGGCAGCAATGGCGACATGGACCCGGCACACGACCAAGAAGATTGGAGAACGTGCACAGCAGATTTTCCTGCTGGACATCCAGGACGACCCGAGCACGATGGATATCGAACTGGCGGACTGACCGCTCAGCTCCTGGCGCAAGACGTCCGGGTTCGCGACAGGCGCAGGGCACGCTCTGTTCACCTCGATCAACGGCGGCGCACGCATCCGCCCTTCTTTCTGGAAGGGCGGAAACGCGACCACCGTCCACCGCACAGATTCCCTCAATACAGGACTGCAACATGGAAGTATGGATCAAGTCGTTGGAAGTTGAGATGCAGGTCAAGCAGAAAGGCATCGAACTTGAGGTCCGCTCGAAGAACGGCGAAACCCAACTCGGTGACTGCTACGCAACCATGACCGGCCTCATCTGGTGCAAGGGACGAGTCAAGAAAGAAAATGGGACCAAGGTGAAGTGGGAAGACTTCATCGCCATCTGCGAGTCACCGGAGACGCTCAAGGCCGCATTGAAAGCCGCCAAGGCCGCCAACAAGGTCGACTGAGGTATACGGACGAGGCTGCTTGGATGGCATTTGATCTACTTCCCCGACAGGAAAGCAGATCCGGCGTAATGGACCATGCCAAACAAAAAGGCCTGCAATCGCTGGATTGCAGGCCTTTTGAACATCAACGCTTACCGCCACGTGCTTCTTAGAACGGAATATCGTCGTCAGCGAAGTCGTCCATCGGCGGCGCCGACTGCTGCGGCTGCTGCGGGCGCTGCTGGCCGTAGCCGCCACCCTGGCCGCCCTGGCGCTGACCGCCACCGCCACCACCACCACCACCGTATTCCTGGCGCGGGGCCTGCTGGCGCTGCGGACGCTCGCCGCCGCCGTAGTTGCCACCACCGCCACCGCCACCGCCGCCGCCTTCACCGCGGCCGCCCAGCATCTGCATTTCGTCGGCGATGATGTCGGTGGAGTACTTCTCCACGCCGTCCTGGCCGGTGTACTTGTCGTAACGCAGGCTGCCTTCGACGTAGACCGAGCTGCCCTTGCGCAGGTATTCGCCGGCGATTTCGCCGAGCTTGCCGAAGAACACCACGCGGTGCCACTCGGTACGCTCCTGCTGGTTGCCGTCCTTGTCCTTGCGGACGCTGGTGGTGGCCAGGCTGATGCGGGTGATCGCCATGCCGCCCTGGGTGTACTTCACGTCCGGGTCGTTACCGAGGTTGCCGACCAGGATGACTTTATTGATGCCGCGCGCCATAGGGTTGCTCTTCCGTTGTCCGAGGGCAGGCCGCAGTCATAACACAGCGCCGGGCGGGCTGCAGGTACGCGGGGCTGCCCCAGGTGAAATGGGGGGTCCAGAAGGCACCATCTTACCATCCCACCGGCCCCGGCCTTGTCGGAATTACGCCCGGCGCCTACCGGAATTCCCCTCCCGCCATGCCCCGCAAGGGCAGCGAGCGCCCCTCCGGGCGCGCACGCTAGCGGGCAGCTGCGGTCGCAGGCCGCTCCCGACCCCGGGGCTGCGTTTGCCCAGCCTCAGGATGGACGTGAGGCATTGCGCCGGTTGAGGACCGCGACATGAAGCCGGCGTCGGTCACCTTCTCCGGCATGGGATGAACGCGCCGTTGGCCAAGGCACCGGGCCCGGACCCGCCCAGCGTCGGGCGCCATGCGCCTCACAGTCGACAGCATCGGGACCGCGTCCGGGGCGGTGCGCGCTGCGCAGACGGCCTGCCGGGCGCTCCCCGGCATCGGCCTCAGCCTGCGGCACATGGCATCATGCAGGTCGTCGTCCCCGCCGTACCCAGCAATGACCATCCGCGGCAAAGCCACTTCCCTGGATATCGCGCACCTGGCCGGGGTGTCGCAGCCGACCGTCTCGCGCGCGCTGCGCGGCAGCCCGATGGTCAACCCGGAAACCCGCGAGCGCATCCTGCGCATCGCCCGGGAGCTCAACTACAAGGTGGACAAGAACGCCTCCAGCCTGCGCCTGCGCAACGCCGGCACGCTGGCCCTGCTGTTCTTCGAGGATCCCACCAACGACGATTCGCTGATCAACCCGTTCTTCCACGCCATGCTCGGCTCGATCACCCGCGCCTGCGCCCTGCGCGGCTACGACCTGCTGGTGTCCTTCCAGCAGCTGTCCACCGACTGGCAGGCCGATTACGAGGACAGCAACAAGGCCGACGGCATCATCCTGCTCGGCTACGGCGACTACCACGAGTCGCGCGAGCGGCTGCAGCGGCTGGTTGAGCAGGGCACCCACTTCGTGCGCTGGGGCGCGGCCCTGCCCGACCAGCCCGGGGTCTCGATCGGCAGCGACAACTTCCAGGGCGGGTTCGACATCACCGCCCATCTGCTCGACCAGGGCTGCCAGCGGATCGCCTTCATCGGCCATGCCTCCAGCCACTACCCCGAGTTCGAAGAGCGCTACCGCGGCCATGTGGCGGCGATGGCGGCACGCGGCATCAGCGCCGCCCCCGGCCTGCAGCACGATGCGATCACCACCGAGCAGGATGGCTACGACGCCTGCCAGGCGCTGCTGGCCCGCGGCGCGCAGGTGGACGGGGTATTCGCGGCCAGCGACCTGATCGCCATCGGTGCGATGCGTGCCCTGCGCGAGCATGGGCTGCGCGTGCCGCAGGACGTGGCCCTGGCCGGCTTCGACGACATTCCGCTGGCGGCGTCGGTGTCGCCCACGCTGACCACCGTGCAGCAGGACACCAAGCAGGCCGGGCAACTGCTGGTGGAGAAACTGCTGGCCCTGATCAACGGCGAGGCGGTGGAGGGGCAGACGATCGCGGTGAAGCAGGTGCTGCGCGAGTCGTCACGGCGCGGCTGAGGCCCCGCCCGCGGTCACCCCGGCACAGCGGTTACCGCCGCGCACGCCGCCGCTGCCGCCACGTCCAGACACACAGCACCAGGGCGTAGACCAGCAGCGGCGCCACCAGGACCGGCCAGAGGAAGTACAGCCAGAGCAGGTCGTACCCGCGTTCGGACGCCTTGAACCCCATCGGCGGATGCAGCACCAGCGTGGAGCGTTGCCCGCGCAAGGACGGCCCGACCTCGAGCACCGTCGCCGTGAGGTGCGACCGGCCCCGCGGCAGCGTGACCGGTGACGGCAGCGGCGGCCAGCGATACCCGCCATCGGGCGCGTCGGGAGCCTGTACCCACAGGTTGCGCTCGACCTCGTCGGTTGAGCTGGAACTGGCCGGGAATGCCGCATACCTCGCCTGACGGTCCGCATGCTCGATGCGCAGCACGACCGGCTCGCCGGGGTGGTCGAACAGCAGCTGGCCCGCCTGCTCCCGGTGGGACCAGGTACCCAGCGTGGCCAGCGTGTCCTCGCCCGGCGCGCGCGCGAACCGCAACGCCAGTTGCACGTTGCCTGGACGCAGTCGCAGGGTATCCACCACGACCGTGGCACCGGGCTCCAGCAGCAACGGGACCGTCGCGGTGCGCGAGGCGATCTTGAACGCCGGCCAGCCCGCCACCAGCGCCGCGCACAGCAGCGCCCACACCCCCCAGTTCCCCACCAGCCAACGCGACACAGGCATCCCTTTCCTGTCCGGCGGCATGCCGGTGTCCGGCGGCGAGTATAGCCAGACCGGCCCGGGCCGGATCGGCCGATGCATGACTTACGGCGGATGCAGCGTTCCCCCTTTGCGCCCATAACTCGCTCTTCAACACAGGGAAAGGTGTCCGCGCCATGCTGCAGATCCGCTCGCTCTCCAAGACCTACGCCAACGGCGTGCACGCACTCAACGGCGTCACCCTCGATATTCCGCGTGGAATGTTCGGGCTGCTGGGCCCCAACGGGGCGGGTAAATCCTCGCTGATGCGCACGCTGGCGACGCTGCAGGAAGCCGACAGCGGCAGCGTGACCCTGGAGATTCCCGGCGAGCCGGTCATCGACGTGCTGCGCGACAAGGATGCGCTGCGCCGCCGCCTGGGCTACCTGCCGCAGGACTTCGGGGTGTATCCCAAGGTGAGCGCGCTGGACCTGCTGGAACATTTCGCCGTGCTCAAGGGCATCACCCACAAGGCGCAGCGCCGCGAGGTGGTGGACGGGCTGCTGCAGCAGGTAAACCTGTGGGATGCCCGCAAGCGCAAGCTGGGCACCTACTCGGGCGGCATGCGCCAGCGTTTCGGCATCGCCCAGGCCTTGCTCGGCGATCCACGCCTGGTCATCGTCGATGAACCCACCGCCGGCCTGGACCCGGAGGAGCGCAACCGCTTCCTCAACCTGCTCGCGGCCATCGGCGAGAACGTGGCGGTGATCCTGTCCACCCACATCGTGGAGGACGTTACCGACCTGTGCCCGCACATGGCCATCATGAACAAGGGCCAGGTACTGCTGACCGGCAAGCCGGGCGATGCGATCCAGGCGCTGCAGCAGCAGGTCTGGCGCAAGCAGATCGATGCCAGCGCGCTGGCCGGCTACGAGGCCGCCCACGTGGTGCTGTCCACGCGCCTGGTCGGCGGGCGGCCGGTGATCCACGTGCACAGCGCCAGCGACCCCGGCGATGGCTTCGAGGCAGTGGCCCCGGATCTTGAGGATGTGTATTTCCAGCGACTGCGCCTGCAGTCGCGGGCCGCCTGACCGGAGCGCGCCCATGATGACCGCCTTCTTCCGCTTCGAGCTGCGCGAGCAGCTCCGCTCCCCCCTGCTGTGGCTGCTGTCGGTGCTGTTTGCCGCGCTGGCCTTTGCCGCCGCCTCCAGTGATGCGGTGCAGATCGGCGGGGGTGCCGGCAACGTGCACATCAACGCCCCCATCGTGATCATCCGCTTCATGGGCGTGTTCACCATCATGGGCATGCTGGTGTCCACGCTGCTGGTCAGCAACGCGCTGCTGCGCGATTTCGAGCTGGGCACCGCCGAGCTGATCTTCGCCAGCCCGATCAAGCGCCGCGATTACCTGGCCGGGCGCATCCTGGCCGCGCTGTGCGCCGGCCTGCTGTTCTATTCCATCATCGCCCTGGGCCTGCTGCTGGCTCCGCACATGCCGTGGGTGGACCCGGCCAGGCTGGGGCCGACCTCGCTGCGCGCCTACGCGTGGACCTTCGCGATCATCGTGCTGCCCAACCTGGTGTTCACCACCGCGCTGCTGGCGATGCTGGCCACCCTGACCCGCTCGATCCTGTGGGTGTACATCGGCCTGGTGGGCTACTTCGTGCTGTACGGAGTGAGCGCCTCGCTGCTGCGCGACATCGACAACACCTGGATCGCCACGCTCGCCGAACCGATGGGCATGCGCGCGGTCGGTCGCACGGTGCGCTACTGGGCCGCCGAACAGAGCAACACCCAGCTGCCGGCGCTGGGCGGCTATCTGCTGGCCAACCGCGCGTTGTGGCTGGGCGTGGCTGCAGCGCTGTTTGCCGCCACCTTTGCCCTGTTCCGTACCGAGCGCAGCGGCAGTGGGCGCCGCCGCTGGGGCCGCAAGCCGGCCGCTGCAGGCGCGGTGCCAGCGCGTCCGAGCCAGCTGACGGTGCCACGCATCCGCCCGGCATTCGGCGCTGCCACCGGCTGGCAGCAATACCTGCGCCAGGTGCGGTTCGACACCGCCGGCGTGCTGCGCAGCGTGCCGTTCCTGGTGCTGCTGGTGCTGGGCCTGGCCAACTTCATCCCCGGCGCGCTCTCGCAGGAAACCCTGTATGGCACGCCGATCCACCCGGTCACCGCCGAGATGCTGGGGGCGCTGCAGGGCGCGTACAGCTGGCTGCTGGTGATCATCGTGCTGTTCTACGCCGGCGAACTGGTGTGGAAGGAGCGCGGCGCGCGGCTCAACGAAGTCAACGACGCCATGCCGGTGCCGAACTGGGTGCCACTGCTGGCCAAGTTCAGCGTGCTGGTGGTGGTGGTCGCCTGCTTCCAGGCCATCGGTGCGCTGGCCTCGATGACCTTGCAGCTGGCCCAGGGCTATACCCAGCTGGAGCCGCTGGTGTACCTGAAGACGCTGGCACTGGGGTCGGTGTTCTATGTGCTGATGGGCGGCATGGCCCTGGTGCTGCAGGTGCTGACCAACAACAAGTTCCTCGGCTATGCACTGCTGATCGTGGTGATGATCGGCCAGGTGGCGCTGGGGCTGCTGGACTACACCCAGAACCTGTACAACTTCGGGCAGTGGCCGAACGCGCCGTATTCGGACATGAACGGCTTTGGCCATTTCCTGGCCGGGCAGTTGGCCTTCCAGGGCTACTGGGCGCTGCTGCTGGCCGCGTTGCTGTGCCTGGCTTCGGCATTCTGGGTGCGCGGCGTGGGCATGGGCCTGCGCCCGCGCCTGGCGCTGGCCGGTCGCCGCCTGCGTGGGCCGGCCGGTGCCGGTGCGGTGGCGGCCACGCTGGCGTTCGTGGCGGTGGGCGGCTGGCTGTACTGGAGCACCAACATCCGCAACGAATTCCGCTCGCCGGACCAGCAGCGCGACCTGCAGGCGCGTTACGAGCGCGAGCTGTCCAGGTACCGCCACCTGCCGCAGCCGCGCATCATCGCGGTGGACAACCGGGTGGACCTGCATCCGGAGACCCAGTCGGTCACCATCGATGCCGATTGGACCGTGCGCAACACCCACGCCACGGCGATCACCGACATCCATGTGGGCATGGGCGAGGACCGGCAGCTGGTCGGCGTGGACCTGGGCGGGCAAACGCTGGCCTTCCACGACGTGGACCTGGGCTATCGCATCTACCGCCTGGCCAGGCCGTTGCAGCCGGGCGAAGAACGCCGCGTGCACTTCCGCGTGGACCAGCACCCGGACGGCATCACCGCCGGCCAGGCGCCGACCGACCTGGTGGCCAATGGCAGCTTCTTCAACAGCCGCATGCTGCCCTCGTTCGGCTACGACGAACGCGCCGAACTGGAAGACCGCAATGAGCGCCGCAAGCGCGGGCTGGGCGAACCCACGCGCATGCCCAAGCTGGAGGACGAAGCGGCGCGCGCCAACACCTACGTCTCCGATGATGCCGACTGGCTCGATTTCCGCACCACCATCTGCACCGCCCCGGACCAGATCGCATTGGCGCCGGGCTACCTGCAGGAGGAGAAGACCGTGGCGGGGCGGCGCTGCTTCCGCTACGCCATGGACCGGCCGATGCTCAACTTCTACGCGTATCTGTCCGCGCGCTGGGAGGTCAGGCGCGGCATGTACAGGAACATCCCGATCGAGGTGTATTTCGATCCGCGCCATGCCTACAACGTGGACCGCATGATTGAGGCGGTACAGAAGTCGCTGGCCTACTACGAAGCCAACTTCACCCCCTACCAGCACCGCCAGGTGCGCATCATCGAGTTCCCCGGCTACCAGAGTTTCGCCCAGTCCTTCGCCAACACGATCCCCTACTCCGAGTCGATCGGCTTCATCGCCGACCTGCGCGACCCGGACAAGATCGACTACGTGTTCTACGTGACCGCACACGAGATCGCGCACCAGTGGTGGGCGCACCAGGTGATCGGTGCCAACGTGCAGGGCGCCACCGTGCTGTCCGAGTCACTGTCGCAGTACTCGGCACTGATGGTGATGGAAAAGGAATACGGCCGCGCGCACATGCGCCAGTTCCTGAAGACCGAACTGGACCGCTACCTGGCCGGGCGCGGTGGCGAGCGCATCGGCGAGCTGCCGCTGGAGCGGGTGGAGAACCAGCAGTACATCCATTACCAGAAGGGCTCGCTGGTGTTCTACCGCCTGCGCGAGGAGATCGGCGAGGCCGCGCTGAACCGCGCGCTCAAGCGCTTCCTGGAGGACAAGGGCTACCAGCAGCCGCCGTACACGACCTCGCGCGAACTGCTGGGCTACATCCGCGCCGAGACGCCGGCCGATCGCCAGCAGGTGGTCACCGACCTGTTCGAGAAGATCACCCTGTACGACAACCGGCTGCTGGAGGCCAAGGCGCGCAAGCGGGCCGATGGCAAGTACGAGGTCACCCTGGCCCTGCATGCCGAAAAACGCCATGCCGACAGCGCCGGCAAGGAGACCGCCGGGACCATGGATGACTGGATCGAAGTGGGCGTGTTCGCCAATGCACCCTCGGGCAAGGAACGCGACCAGAAGGTGCTGTACCTGCAACGGCACCACATCACCACGGCCACGCCCACGCTCACCGTGGTGGTGGATGGCAAGCCGGACGAGGCCGGGTTTGACCCGTACAACAAGCTGATCGACCGGGTCAGCGACGACAACCGGCGCAAGGTGAGCCTGCCGTAACGCCGCCGTCCGCTGCCCCTGCGAGCCAGGCGCTGCCGCCAAAGGCAACGCCTGGCACTGCTGCCGGGACCGGACGCCATGCAGATCGCGCCCTGCGGCGACGCCGCAGGGCGTCGATCCCGTTCCAGAACGCGCGCGTTCGTCGAGGAGCGGCGGCCCCGCTCAAGCCACGATGCCAACCACCGCCCGGCCGCCTGGCGCCCCTGGCTCAGGCCGTGCTGGACACCTGCACCTGCGCCTGCGCCATCGACTGGCGTACCGCGGCACTGAACGCATCCAGCAGGAACGGTTTGGCGATCATCGCCATTCCCTCCTCCAGGAACGCCGCGCGCTCCTGGGCCTTTTCGGCATAGCCGGTCATGAACAGCACCGGCAACTGCGGGCGCGACTGCCGCGCGATCTCGGCCAACTGGCGGCCATTGAGCCCGGGCAGGCCGACGTCGGTGATGAGCAGATCGATGCCGCGCGCGGACTGCAGGATCGGAATCGCGCCATTGGCATCGCCCACCACCTCGACCTGGTAACCCAGGTCTTCCAGCACGACGGTGACCAGCATCCGCACCTGTTCGTCGTCTTCCACCACCAGGATCGACTGCCCGTCGCCGAGCGAGACTTCGGTGGTGTCGGGCGCCGGTGCCGGCGTGTCCGCCGCTTCGACCCAGGGCATGTACAGCGAAACGGTGGTGCCCTGTCCCGGCTGCGAGTCGATGCCGATGTGGCCGCCGGACTGCTGCATGAAGCCGTACACCATCGACATCCCCAGGCCGGTGCCCTTGCCGATCGGCTTGGTGGTGAAGAACGGCTCGAAGGCGCGCTCGATCACTTCCGGCGGCATGCCGGTGCCGGTATCGGCCACGGCCACCACGGTGTAGCGCCCGCCGGGAACGGTGGCCACCTCGCCCTCGGCCAGCCGCACCGCGCCGGTGCGCAGCTCCAGCTGGCCGCCATTGGGCATGGCATCGCGTGCGTTGATGGCCAGGTTGAGCAGCGCGCTCTCGAACTGGTTGGTATCGAGCACGGCGTGCAGCGGGGCCTCGGCCAGGTGCGTGCGCACCACGATGGTCTCGCCCAGCGTACTGCGCAGCAGGTGCTCGATGGCGCCGACCAGCGCGTTGAGTTCCACCGGTCGGGCATCCAGCGACTGCCGGCGCGAGAACGCCAGCAGCCGCTGGGTGAGGCTGGCAGCGCGCTGGCTGGAGGCGGTGGCCGTATCCAGGAAGCGCTCCAGGTCATCCACCCGGCCCATCTCCAGGCGCATGCGCACGATGTCCAGCGCCGAGAGGATGCCGGTGAGCATGTTGTTGAAGTCGTGTGCGATGCCCCCGGTGAGCTGGCCGATCGCCTCCATCTTCTGCGACTGCCGCAATGCCGCCTCGCTGGCCTCGCGCGCGGCCATCTGTGCCTCCAGCTCGCGGGTGCGCTCGGCGACCATGGCCTCCAGCTCGTGCGCGTGCCGCTGGCTGGTTTCCAGCGCCTGCCTGGCCACGGTGATATCGGTGACAAAGACGTGGAAGCCGTCGATGCTGCCATCGGCGGCACGCCGCGGCGAGTAGCGCACCTCGCTGTCGCGCCGCACGCCATCTGCCCGCGGCCAGTCGACCTCGTACTGCACCTCTTCGCCGGCCAGGGCCCGCTGCATCGCCGGCAGCCGATCGTGCAGCACCTGCTCGCCGAATACCTCCCTGACGTGCTTGCCGATCACCTGCCCGACGGCCAGGCCGAACCACGCTTCGTAGGCCTTGTTGGCAAACCGGTAATGCAGGCTGCGGTCGACGAAGGCGATGAGCACCGGCATCGCATCGGCGACCAGGCGCAGCTCGGCCTCGCTGCGGACCAGCG
The DNA here is from genome assembly GCA_002435595.1 of Stenotrophomonas maltophilia. Taxonomy (GTDB): domain Bacteria; phylum Pseudomonadota; class Gammaproteobacteria; order Xanthomonadales; family Xanthomonadaceae; genus Stenotrophomonas; species Stenotrophomonas maltophilia_AC. The sequence goes on along the minus strand of DJBL01000129.1, from coordinate 5,509 downwards.
CTACGCGGCTGTCGGCCAGCGCCCGCATCTGGTCGCGGACCACGTACTGCTTCTGGCGCGCGCGTAGTGCGCCCTGCACGGCGCTGAGCAACGAAATACTGCCCAGCGGGCGGTCCAGCTCGACTACGTTGAAGCTGCGCGGCAACAGGCCATCGGCAGGCGAGCGCCGGTGCGCGCGCGGGGAGCGCAGCAGGATGAACGGCAGGTCCGACCACGCCGGCTGCCGCGCCAGCCCCTCCGACAGGTGCTCGGTACCGCCGGCGACGGCTTCTTCGGTCAGCAGCACCAACCCGGCACGCTCGTCCAGCGCATCACCGAGCGCGGCCAGGCTGGGTTCGATGCGCGTGCCCAGGCCGGCGCTGTGCAGCACCGCGGCGATGCTGTCGGCATCGCGCCCGAACGGCGCGACGATGTACACAACGCCGGCCCCGCCTCCGTCATCCGGCATAGGGATGGGCCAGCAGTGCCGCGCTGTCGCCGACGAATTCGGGGGTGCCGGTGAGGATGCCCTTGAACTCCTTCAACGGCGTGCTCAGCGCCAGGCCACGGCCGTCGATCTTGAGTTCGCGGATGGTGTCCTCGTGCGCGCCACCGCGGTTCTTGATCACCGAGATGGCCTTGCGGATGCGCCCCTGTGCCTCGAAGAAACGGAACAGGATCACCGCATCGGCAATGTAGGAGACATTGAGGTTGCCGGTGGACATGGTGCCCACCAGGCCATGCTGCGGATTGACCAGGAAGGTGACCACCCCCTTCTGGTTGAGGTAGGACAGCATCTCATGCAGCTGCAGCATCAGCTGCTTTTCCTGCGGCATGGCGGCCACGTAGCCGTTCAGGCTGTCGATCAGCAGCACGCTGCAGCCACGCTCCTCCACGGCCTTCTGGATGTTCCAGGAAAACTCGCCCGGGGAGATGTCGGCCGGATCCATCTGCATGATTTCCAGCAGGCCCGACGCCAGGTGCCGGTGCAGGTCGATGTCCAGCGCCTTGGCTCGCGCCAGCAGCGTACCCACGCGCTCGTCGAACTCGAAGATGCAGCAGCGTTCGCCGCGCTCGCAGGCCGCCCATACATACTGCAGCGCAACGTTGGTCTTGCCGCTGCCGGCCGGGCCGGTCAGCAGGGTGCAGGTGCCGCGCAGCGGACCGCCACCGAGCAGGTTGTCGATTTCGGCCACGCCACTGCCGATCGGGGTGCCGTGGAACTGCTCGTGGTGCTGGTTGGCGATCAGGCGCGGAAACACCTCCAGCCCGCCGGCGCGGATCACCATGTCGTGGTAACCGGCGATGAAGTCCACGCCACGCAGCTTCTGCACCTGCAGCCGGCGCCGCGCCGGGCCGAAATCCAGGGTCAGCCGCTCCAGCGACACCACGCCGTGGCACAGGCTGTGCAGCTGGCCGTCGCGGTCTTCCCCGGTGGAGGTGAGGTCATCGACCAGGAACACGGTGGCCGCCTTGGGCGCGAAGAACTGCTTGAGCGCCAGAATCTGCCTGCGGTAGCGCAGCGAATCCTGGGCCAGCAGGCGCAGCTCGGACAGCGAGTCGAACACGATCCGGCTGGGGCCGATGCGGTCCACTTCGCCCAGGATCAGGTTGACCGTTTCATCCAGTTCCACTTCCCAGGCGTGCAGCACCGACTGCAGGCGGCCGTTGCCCAGCGCATCCTCGGCCGAGCCCAGCTCGAACAGGTGCAGGCCTTCCAGCGACCAGCCGTGGGCGGCGGCCACTTCGCGCAGCTCTTCGGCGGTCTCGGACAGGGTGATGTACAGGCAGCGCTCGCCCCGCTGCAGGCCTTCCAGCAGGAACTGCAGCGACAGCGTGGTCTTGCCCGAACCCGGGGGCCCTTCGAGCAGGTACAGACGCCCCTGCGGAAAGCCGCCGCGAAGGATCTGGTCCAGGCCCTGGATACCAGTGGTGACGCGAGAAGTTTGGGTCTGCATAGGTTCGCCAATTTCGACGCGGCGAGTCTAGCAATCGGTGCTGTGTAGAAATTGTGTGACTGAAGTCGCTCGCTGAAAGCAGATTAAGCAACGTGTGCGCGGCGTAAAACCGCGCCCGCGACCTCCCGCCGCGGCACGGTCAGGCAAAGTCCTTGAGGATCTCGCCGATGCCGGCCGGCGACAGTTCCAGGCCCAGCCGGGTGCCGGGATTGACCACCACGGCGTAGCCACCGGGCACGCGCTTGAGCACGTCGATCATCTGCATGCGGATCGTGTGCGGCGCCTGCTGGCTGTGGAACCCCACCCGCGCCATGTCGGTGAACACGGCCACGTGCAGCACGCCCTGCTTGTCGAACAGCAACGGGTCGAATCCGCTGCCGTCCGGGGTGACCAGGCTGCCGGTGAGCAGCACCACCTCGGAGGCCACGAAGGCCTTCATGAACAAGCCGATCGGCAACTGGCCGTCCATCGCGGACTGCAGTAGGGTCTCGATCGGCGTTTGCGGGGGCAGTTCGGTCATGACGCGGACAGGTCTGGGCGTGGGCCCGCCATTGTACCCGCGGCCCCTGCCATGCCGCCCCCACGGCTGTCACTGGCGCGGGCGGCTACGGGCTGGGCCGATAGCGCAACCATCCGTAGACGAGGAGCGCAGGCACAGGGCCTATCGCGGCACCGCCTGCGAACAACCACGCACGACGTCCCTGCTGGCGGGAGCACCAGTACAGATGGTAGGCCGCCCCCCAGCTACCCACCCAGGCAAGAAGCGGCGCCGGCGTGCCGCGCACGTCGAAACCGAACGCCAGGACAAGATCCAGGGTCAGCGACAACGCAACACCGGTCACCAACCACGTGGCGGCGCGCCCCTGATGGTACGACGCGCTTCGCTTGAGTGGGTGCATGGCCGGGTCCTTTGGCGCGGGGGGTCACGGGGGCACGGCCTGGCCGCGATGCCCCATTCTAGAGGGGCAGCACGGTGGCTGCGCACCGACCCGACCGATCGCCCCGTTCCGACCGGCCACCGCTGCACCTCCGGGGATCAGCGCTTCAATCGCTGGTCCCGTGCGTGTTGGTCCGCCATGGCGCCATCCAACGCCGCCTGGAGTACCGGCTGCCTTACCGGGGCATCCAGCACAAAGACCTTCACCCCATGCGCCGGGACCTCAACCTTCAGGCTGCCGCTCACCTGCTGGATGCCCCCCTCCAACGCATCGCGCCACTGGCCCGGCTGCAGGTAGCGGCGGACCTCCATGCTGCGAGCGGTGTCGCCCTTGTTGAGCAGCACCAGCGCGGTCTGGCGGGTGTCGCCGTGCTGAAGCACGCGGAAGAACACCGCTTCGTCGCCCTGCAGGCGCTCGTTGACCTGCAGGCCGCGCTGCAGCGCCGGGGTGGCCTGGCGCAGGGTGGCGATGCGCCGCAGTGGACCGAAAATCGGGCTCTGCGGTGCAGCGTCGATGCGCGGCTGGCCGAAGTAGGCGCGGTTGCCGGCGTGCTCGGCACGGCTGCGCATGAAGCCGGTTTCCGAGCCGTAGTACAGCACCGGGATGCCGCGCGCAGTGAACAGCCAGTTGTGCGCATCGATGAAACCACTGTCGGTGGCGTCCAGACGCGCCATGTCGTGGTTGTCGTAGAAGCTCATCAGCTCGTACGGATTGGCGTACGGGCCGCCGACCAGGTGCAGCGGCTCGACCAGGGTCTCAAAGCCCTTCTGTTCCCTGCCGAACGCTGCCGACAGCGCGCCGCGCAGCGGGAAATCCAGCACGCTCACGTTGGCGTTGGCCGGCCAGGTGTGTTCGGCGATCTTGCCGGCGTCGTAATCGAAGGCCTCGCCGAACATGAACATGCCCGGGTGCGCGGCGCGGATGCGGCCGACGAATTCGTGCCACCACGGGTGCGGCAGCCAGCCGATGGTATCGATGCGCAGCGCGTCCACGCCCTGCGCGGTCCACTGCAGGTAGGCGCCCACCAGGTAGTCCATCACCGCCGGGTTGTGCTCGTTGAAGTCGGACAGCTCGGCCAGGTTGCCATCGAAGATCGAGCCGTTCTTGCCGTCGACCGGGCCGATGTTGTTGTAGAACGCGTGCAGCCGGTTGTGCTTCGGATCGAGCTGTTGCGGCGGCAGGTTCTGGTGGTCGGCGATCAGCGTGCCATCCTTGTCGAAGATCTGCCCGAACTGCGGCTGGCGCGTGGGCATGGTCCAGGCCGGCGAGCCGTGGTTGCCGACGATATCCAGCACCACCTTGAGCCGGGCCGCGTGCAGCCCGCGGGTGAGCCCGGCAAAGTCCAGGTCGGCGCTGGGCAGGTGCTCATCGACCTTGTAGAAGTTGATGCCCCAGTAGCCGTGATAGCCGGTCTTGCCGCGGTCGGTCAGGGTACTGGTGCAGCTGATCGGCTTGCTGCCGGTGAAGGCTTCATCGGGGTTGTCCACGATCGGGGTGATCCACACCGCGCCAAAGCCCAGTTGGCGGATGTAGTCGGCGTTGTCGAGCACGCCCCTGAAGTCGCCGCCGAGGTAGCCGATGTTGCCGTCCACCTTGTCCGGGCACGGCACCGGGATATCGAAGGTGCGGTGCTTGCCGCCCTGGTCGCGATGGTCGTTGGACGGGTCGCCGTTGACGAAGCGGTCGGTGACCACGAAGTACACCGCATCGCTGGCGAACGGCTCGGTGGTGCCCACGTACTCCGGGCGCGGTGCGGCCACGGCGTGGGCCGAGAGCAGGGTCAGGGACAGGCCCAGCGACAACCGGGAAAAACGATGCATCAGGCAAGCTCCTGTGTGGAAGGCACGCGCAGCACGCACAGGCCGGCCAGCAGCAGGCTGGCCCCGCCGAGTGCGAGCACGTGCATCGGATCGCCCCCCAGCCAGGTGCGCAGCATGAAGCCCAGCGCGCTGGCCGCGATCAACTGCGGGATGACGATGAAGAAATTGAACAGCCCCATGTAGACCCCCATCTTGGCGGCCGGCACGCTGTCAGACAGCAGCGCATAGGGCAGCGACAGGATCGAGGCCCAGGCGAACCCCACCCCGACCATCGACAGCAGCAGCCAGGTGGGATCGTCGATCACTGCCAGCGAGATCAGGCCCAGCCCGCCCAGCCACAGGTTGACCAGATGGCTCCAGCGCAGCCCCAGCCGGCGCACCATCGGCGGGATCAGCAGCGCGGCCAGTGCGGCAAAGCCGTTGTAGGCACCGAACAGTACGCCCACCCAGTTGGCGCCTTCGTTGTAGGCCGCCGACGCCGGATCGGTGGAGCCGAAGTGGGTGCCGGCCACCGCCGCGGTGGTGTAGATCCACATCGCGAACAGGGCGAACCACGAGAAGAACTGCACCCACGCCAGGCGGCGCATGGTGCGCGGCATCGCGCGCAGGTCATCGACGATCTGCGCCAGCATGTGCGTGCCCGGCAACAGCCGTGACACGCCCAGCAGCAGCCCGTATGCCGCGCAGAGCCCGGCCAGCACGTACAGCATCTTGTCGCCGCGCTGCCAGGCGATGGCCGCGGCCAGCACCGCGCCCAACGCCAGCCAGGCCGCACTCTGCAACCAGGGCGGCGGGCCGGCCACGGCGGTGGCCC
>DJBL01000053.1 GCA_002435595.1 Stenotrophomonas maltophilia | reverse complement strand
GTGCTGGCCGCGATCAAGGCCCAGAACGTGCAGTTCGCGGCCGGTTCGCTGGGCTCGGATCCGTCCCCGGAAGGGCACTACTTCACCGCCACCGTGTCGGCCGAAGGGCGCTTCAGCTCGCCGGAGCAGTTCGAGCAGATCATCCTGCGCGCCAACGCCGACGGTTCGCGGGTGATGCTCAAGGACATCGCGCGCATCGCCTTCGGCGCCAACAACTACGGCTTTGACACCCAGTACAACGGCAAGCCCACCGGCGCCTTCGCCATCCAGCTGCTGCCCGGCGCCAACGCCCTGAACGTGGCCAATGCGGTCACCGCCAAGATGGACGAACTGGCCCCGAGCTTCCCGGCCGGCGTCAGCTGGTTCTCGCCGTACGACAGCACCACCTTCGTGAAGATCTCGATCGAGGAAGTGGTCAAGACCCTGATCGAAGCAGTGGCACTGGTGTTCCTGGTGATGCTGATCTTCCTGCAGAACTTCCGCGCCACCCTGATCCCCACCCTGGTCATCCCGGTGGCCCTGCTCGGCACCTTCCTGGGCATGAGCATCATCGGCTTCACCATCAACCAGCTGACCCTGTTTGCGATGGTGCTGGCGATCGGCATCGTGGTCGATGACGCGATCGTGGTCATCGAGAACGTCGAGCGCATCATGACCGAGGAGAAGCTGCCGCCCAAGGCCGCTACCCAGAAGGCCATGACCCAGATCACCGGCGCGGTGGTGGCCATCACCGTGGTGCTGGCGGCGGTGTTCATCCCCTCGGCCCTGCAGGGCGGTGCGGCCGGCGAGATCTACAAGCAGTTCGCACTGACCATCGCCATCGCGATGGGCTTCTCCGCGTTCCTGGCGCTGGGCTTCACCCCGGCCCTGTGCGCGACCTTCCTCAAGCCGACCCACAGCGACAAGCCCAACGTCGTCTACCGCACCTTCAACAAGTATTACGACAAGATCAGTGGCACCTACGTGGGCCACATCACCTCGGCGGTGCGCCATGCCCCGCGCTGGATGATCCTGTTCGTGGTGCTCACCGCGCTGTGCGGCTTCCTGTTCACGCGCATGCCCGGCAGCTTCCTGCCCGAGGAAGACCAGGGCTACGCGCTGGCGATCGTGCAGTTGCCGCCAGGCTCGACCAAGGCCCAGACCAACCAGGCCTTCGCGCAGATGCGGGGCGTGCTCAAGGACCAGGAAGGGTTCGAGGGCATGCTGCAGGTGGCCGGCTTCAGCTTCGTCGGTTCCGGCGAGAACGTCGGCATGGGCTTCATCCGCCTCAAGCCGTGGGACGAGCGCAAGGTCACCGTGCCCGAGTTCATCCAGAAGATGAACGGTGCCTTCTACGGCATCAAGGAAGCGCAGATCTTCGTGGTCAACCTGCCGACCGTGCAGGGCCTGGGCCAGTTCGGCGGCTTTGACATGTGGCTGCAGGACCGTGGTGGCGCCGGCTATGAACAGCTGACGCAGGCCCGCAACATCCTGCTCGGCAAGGCGGCACAGGAGAGCGACCTGCTCACCGGCGTGCGTCCCAACGGCCTGGAGAACGCCCCGCAGCTGCAGTTGCACGTGGACCGCGTGCAGGCCCAGACCATGGGGCTGTCGGTGTCGGACGTGTACAGCACCATCCAGCTGATGCTGGCCCCGGTGTACGTCAACGACTTCTTCTACGAAGGCCGCATCAAGCGGGTGACGATGCAGGCCGATGGCCCGTACCGTACCGGCGCCGAGTCGCTCAACAGCTTCTACACGCCCAGCAGCCTGCAGACCAACGCGGACGGCACCCCGGCGATGATCCCGCTGAGCACCGTGGTCAAGTCCGACTGGGTGTCCGCACCGCCGTCGCTGAGCCGCTACAACGGCTACTCGGCGGTCAACATCGTCGGTTCGCAGGCACCGGGGCGCAGCTCGGGTGAGGCGATGCAGGCGATGGAACGGATCGTCAGCGACGACCTGCCGGCCGGCTTCGGCTACGACTGGTCGGGCATGAGCTACCAGGAAATCCTGGCCGGCAACGCGGCGACCCTGCTGCTGGTGCTGTCCATCGTGGTGGTGTTCCTGTGCCTGGCCGCGCTGTATGAAAGCTGGTCGATCCCGGTCGCGGTGCTGCTGGTGGTGCCGCTGGGCGTGCTCGGTGCGCTGGCGTTCTCGCTGGCGCGCGGCCTGCCCAACGATCTGTACTTCAAGATCGGCCTGATCACGGTGATCGGCCTGGCGGCCAAGAACGCCATCCTGATCGTGGAGTTCGCGGTGGAGCAGCGTGCGGCGGGCAAGACCCTGCGCGAGGCCACCATCGAAGCCTCGCGCCTGCGCTTCCGCCCGATCCTGATGACCTCCTTCGCCTTCATCCTGGGCGTGGTGCCGATGGCCATCTCCACCGGTGCCGGCGCCAACGCCCGCCACGCCATCGGTACCGGCGTGATCGGCGGCATGGTGTTCGCCACCTTCCTGGGCCTGCTGATGATCCCGGTGTTCTTCATCGTGGTCCGCCGCATGCTCGGGGACAAGCTGGACGAACCGTCCAAGGAGTTCGTCGAGCGCCAGAGCGAGGCCAACGCCGCACACCGCCCGGATCGTTGATCCGGCGGTGATGCGCTGAAATGGAAAAGCCCCGGCACGCGCCGGGGCTTTTTTTGTGGGCGGTGCATTGCCAGGGGGTACAGCCTTTCATCAGCGGGCGCATGGTCGGATGCATGCCTGGATCCGGTAGTGCCGGCCGCTGGCCGGCTCCTCCAGAGACGTGCCATGCACGGACCGCCTGGTTGCCGGCCAGCGGCCGGCACTACCGCTCAGCGCAGCAGCGCCACCGCCGCGCAGGCGACCACGATCACCAGCGACGGCCACTGCATCGGCACGAAGAAGAAATGATGGCGGGTACGCTCACCCGGCGCACGTGGGCCGCGATTGAGCACCAGACCCAGCAGCACATTGATCGCCGCACCACTCCCGAATCCGACCAGCAGCTGCGTCAGCGACGTATTGCCCTTGGCAACGGCAGGGTCGGGCCACAGCCACATCAGCAGCAGCAAGGTGGCGATGGGGGTGAGCAGGGTCAGAAAACCTGCGCCTCGGTAAATCAGCATGGAATGTCCGGCAGAAAAACGAGGGCACATTCTGCCTCAATCGGCGTGCCGACCAACGGTCGGCACCGACCCCTGACGTCCACGCCTCACCATGTCGTGATCGACACATCGTTATCCATCTGTAGACGGCGGCACGGTCTTCGGTGACCAGTAGGGATACAAAAGACCCTCGCGCGATCCACGCTGGATGACCGGCCCGTCGCGCTCAACGGGGGAGAAACGCCATGAAACACCGTGGTTTCGCTACCACGTCACTGCCGCTGCTGCTGGGAACCGGACTGTTCCAGTCCGGCGACGCGCACGCCGGTGGACTTGTCGTCTGCGACAACTGCGTCAATCCACGCCAGATTGCCGCGAGCTCAGGCACCGGAACCACGCTCGTGGTCGATCTGGCCCAGGTAAAGCTCCATGGCTTCGAGGTCGAGTACGACCGTGAGCTAAAGCGCTACAGGGCCATCACTACGGCAGTTCCGTCGCCGGTATCCAGCGCCTTCCAGCGCGTCATGGGGCTTGCCCATCTGGATGCGTCTGCCAGTGCTGCAGGTGCGGGGGGCAAGGGAGCAGTCGTTCCCATCCATCCTGACGATCCCGGCCTGGCCAATGGAATTGCGTTCCCGGAAGAGTTCAGGGACTACCGCGCCTACGACATCATCGAGTCCGCCACAGCGCGCGCAAGGCTTGGCAGCAGTATCGGCGCAGCGTTCTCCGGCGCAACAACCAACAGCATTGCCTGGAATTCGATCTCCACTACCCTGTCATCGGTGGGCTTGAGTTTCGTCAGCCGCCTTTTCGGCGTCGATTCGGTGACCTACAGGATCACGTGGCGCGATGGATCGCAAACCGAGCTCATCATTGAGCCGGATTCGGTCCATCATGCGCGCTACCTGAAAGGAAAGAGCCGGGACGCGCAAGGAAATCCGCTACCTGACGCTGCGGCAATCGGGCCCGATGCCGGCGACATTTTTGCAGGGGACCACTACTTTCCGGATCGCCGCTCCATGCGCGAGTGGATGCAAGCCGCGAAACTGTACGGCATGCGGATAGACGAGTCCGGGATTGAGATCCTGCGGCTGCGCTGCACCTGGAACGGCGAAACGTTGGCGTGTACCAACGGTTAGGGTGAGTGTCAGGGCAACGTTGAGCCACGTTTGATTCTTGGGTCACGCCCGCTGACATCAATCCGGGGTGCGGCTGTCAGAGAATGGGCGCACTGCGCGCACAATCGATCATTCCATGGATGCAGCCCACCAACGAGGCGGCGCCATCAAGGCGCCGCCCTGGGCTCGATCAGCGCAGCCCGGTCTCGTTGCGCGCGATCACCAGCCGCTGGATCTCCGAGGTGCCCTCGTAGATTTCGGTGATCTTGGCATCACGGAAGTACCGCTCCAGCGGCATTTCCTTGGAGTAGCCCATGCCGCCGTGGATCTGCACGGCCTGGTGGGTGATCCACATCGCCGCTTCGGATGCGGTCAGCTTGGCGATGGCCGCTTCATTGCTGAAGCGCTTGCCCTGGCCCTTCACCCATGCCGCGCGCAGGGTCAGCAGCAGCGCTGCGTCCAGCTTGCACTTCATGTCGGCGATCTTGGCCTGGGTCATCTGGAAGGTACCGATGGCCGCACCGAAGGCCTTGCGGTCCCTCACGTACTCCAGGGTCGCTTCATACGCCGCGCGGGCAATACCGATGGCCTGCGAGGCGATGCCGATGCGGCCGGCGTCGAGCACGCCCATGGCGATCTTGAAGCCCTCGCCCTCCTTGCCCAGCACTTCGTCGGCGCTGGCCACGTAATCCTGGAACTCGATCTCGCAGGTGGCCGAGGCGCGGATGCCGAGCTTGGGCTCGGTCTTGCCGCGGTGGAAACCGGCCTTGTCGGTGTCGATCATGAAGGCGGTGATGCCGCGCGCGCCCTGCTCGGGGTCGGTCATCGCGAACAGCACGATGTACTTGGCGACCGGGCCGGAGGTGATCCAGCTCTTCTTGCCGTTGATCACGAAGGTGCCGTCGGCCTGCTTCACCGCGCGGCAGCGCATGGCGGTGGCGTCCGAACCGGACTGCGGCTCGGTCAGCGCGAACGCGCCGATTGCCTCGCCCTCGGCGATGGCGCGCACGTACTTGTGCTTCTGCGCTTCGCTGCCGTGGGTCAGGATGCCGTTGCAGAACAGCGAATTGTTGACCGACATGATGGTCGAATGGGCCGCGTCGCCGGCGGCGACCTCCACCATCGCCAGCACGTAGGCAATCGGGTCCATGCCCGCGCCGCCGTACTCGGCCGGCACTTCGATGCCCATCAGGCCGTTCTCACCCAGCAGGCGGATGTTGTCCAGCGGGAATTCGCCGGTACGGTCATGATGTTCTGCGCTCGGCGCGATCTTTTCCTGCGCGATCCGGCGCGCGACGTCCTGCAGCATCAGCTGCTCTTCGGTAAAGCTGAAATCCACAACACCCTCCCAGGAACATATGGTGATAGGGGCTGCGCAATGCGCGCCCCGGTGGGGCGATTGTACCGGGGGCGGGTCGATCCGGGCTGACTTGACCCCGCACCGGCCCAGGGACGAAAATATCTCTATATCGCGATAGGTAGATATTTATGGATCTCGAGGACTGGTCGGTCCGGCTGAAGGTATTCGCCGACGCCACCCGCGTGCGCCTGCTGGCGCTGCTGGAACAGGAAGAATTGACCGTGGCCGAGCTGTCGGCCATCACCACCCTGGCCCAGCCACGGGTGTCCACCCACCTGGCCCGGCTCAAGGAAGCCGGCCTGGTGCGCGATCGCCGCGCCGGGGTGTCGGCCTATTACCGCTTCGACGACGCGGCGCTGGACCCGGCCCAGCGCGCATTGTGGCATGCGTTGAGCACCGGCAGCGACGATCCGCTGCTGCGCCAGGATGCTGAACGGGTCGCATCGGTGCTGGCCAGCCGCGCGGCCGACCAGAACTGGGCCGACAGCGTGGCCGGGGACATGGAGCGCCATTACTCGCCGGGCCGCACCTGGGAGGCGCTGGCACGCACCGCGCTGCCGCTGCTGGAGACCGGCGACGTGCTCGACATCGCCTCCGGCGACGGCGTGCTGGCCGAACTGGTCGCCCCGCACGCCAAGCGCTATGTCTGCATCGACACCAGCGCGCGCGTGGTGGCCGCCGCCAGCGAACGCCTGCGCCGCCTGGCCAACGTGGAAGTGCGCGAAGGCGACATGCACGCACTGCCGTTCAAGGACCGCAGCTTCGACCTGGTGGTGCTGATGCATGCGCTGACCTACGCCGCCAAGCCGGCCCAGGCCGTGGCCGAAGGCGCGCGCGTGCTGCGTTCCGGCGGCCGCCTGCTGCTGTGCAGCCTGGCCCGGCATGAACACAAGGCCGCCGTGGACGCCTACGGCCACGTCAACCTCGGCTTTTCGGACAAGGAACTGCGCAAGTTCGCCGAGAAGGCCGGGCTGGTGGTGTCCAGCCTGGAGACGGTGACCCGTGAAAAGCGCCCGCCGCATTTCGAAGTGATTTCGCTGATCGCCAGCAAGCCCTGAGGCCCGCCATGTCGTCCCTTCCCTGGCTGCATCCCGAGCGCGTCCATGCCCTGCAGGAGGCGCTTGCCCGGCGCATCCTGATCATCGATGGCGCGATGGGCACCATGATCCAGCGCCACGGGCTGGAGGAAGCCGATTACCGCGGGGAGCGCTTTGCCGAGGGCTACGACAGCGCCCACGCGCACGGACCCGGCTGCGACCACGGCACGCCGCAAGGCCACGACCTGAAGGGCAACAACGACCTGCTGCTGCTCAGCAAGCCGGAGGTGATCGCGCAGATCCACACCGCCTACCTGGAGGCCGGCGCAGACCTGGTGGAGACCAACACCTTCAATGCCACCTCGGTCAGCCAGGCCGATTACCACCTTGAACACCTGGTCTACGAACTCAACAAGGCCGGTGCGGCGGTCGCGCGCGCGTGCTGCGATGCGGTCGCCGCCACCACCCCGGGCAAGCCGCGCTTCGTGATCGGCGTGCTCGGCCCGACCAGCCGCACCGCCTCGATCAGCCCGGACGTCAACGACCCCGGCTTTCGCAATACCAGCTTCGATGCACTGCGCGAAACCTACCGTGAGGCGATCGATGGCCTGATCGATGGCGGCGCGGACACGATCATGGTGGAAACCATCTTCGACACGCTCAACGCCAAGGCCGCGCTGTTCGCCATCGAAGAAGCGTTCGACGACCGCGGCGCGCGCCTGCCGATCATGATCTCCGGCACCATCACCGACGCCTCCGGGCGCACCCTGTCCGGGCAGACCGCCGAAGCGTTCTATGCCTCGGTGGCGCACAGCCGGCCACTGTCGGTGGGGCTGAACTGCGCGCTGGGCGCCACCGACATGCGCCCGCACGTGGAAACCCTGTCGATCGTGGCCGACTGCCTGGTCAGCGCCCACCCCAATGCCGGCCTGCCCAACGCGTTCGGCGAGTACGACGAAACCCCGGAGGAGATGGCCGCCACCCTGCGCGAGTTCGCCGGCGCCGGCCTGCTCAACCTGGTCGGTGGCTGCTGTGGCACCACCCCGGCGCACATCCGCGCCATCGCCGAGGCGGTGGCCGACCTGCCGCCGCGCGCCCTCCCCGGCCCGGCCCTGGAGGACGCGGCATGAACGCGTCCGCCGCCCGTTGTCGTTGATCCCCTCCTGCCAGCCGATGCCCGCCCGCCCATGACCCCTCCCCGCCACACCCGCCTGTCCGGCCTCGAGCCGTTGGTGATCACGCCGGACCTGTTGTTCATCAACATCGGCGAGCGCACCAACGTGACCGGCAGCGCGCAGTTCCGCAAGCTGGTCAAGGAAGAGCGCTACGAGGAAGCGGTCGAGGTGGCACGCCAACAGGTGGCCAACGGCGCGCAGATCCTCGACGTCAACATGGACGAAGGACTGATCGATTCAGAGAAGGCGATGACGCGCTACCTGAACCTGATCATGTCCGAGCCGGACATCGCGCGCATCCCGGTGATGGTCGACTCCTCCAAGTGGAGCGTCATCGAGGCGGGCCTGAAGTGCCTGCAGGGCAAGAGCGTGGTCAACTCGATCTCGCTCAAGGAAGGCCAGGCACCGTTCATCGAACAGGCACGCAAGGTGCTGCGCTACGGGGCCGCCGCGGTGGTGATGGCCTTCGACGAAGACGGCCAGGCCGATACCTGTGCGCGCAAGGTGGAGATCTGTACGCGCGCCTACCGCATCCTGGTCGACGAGGTGGGTTTCCCGCCGCAGGACATCATCTTCGATCCGAACATCTTCGCCGTGGCCACCGGCATCGAAGAGCATGACAACTACGCGGTCGACTTCATCGAAGCCACCCGCATCATCAAGCGTACCCTGCCGCACTGCCACGTCTCCGGTGGTGTATCCAACGTCTCGTTCTCCTTCCGCGGCAACGAGACCGTCCGCCAGGCCATCCACGCGGTGTTCCTGTACCACGCCATCGCCGCGGGCATGGACATGGGCATCGTCAACGCCGGCGCGATGCCGATCTACGATGACCTCGATGCCGAGCTGCGCGAGCGCGTGGAGGATGTGATCCTCAACCGGCGCGGCGACGGTACCGAACGGCTGCTGGAGATTGCCGAGCGTTACAAGGGCAGGAAGGGCGAGGTCAAGGGCGAGGACCTGGGCTGGCGCGAGAAGCCGATCGACGCACGCCTGGCGCATGCGCTGGTGCATGGCCTGGACGCCTGGGTGGAAGCCGACACCGAGGAAGCGCGCGCCCGCTCGAGCCGGCCGCTGGATGTGATCGAAGGCCCGCTGATGGATGGCATGAACATCGTCGGCGACCTGTTCGGGGCCGGCAAGATGTTCCTGCCGCAGGTGGTCAAGTCCGCGCGCGTGATGAAGAAGGCCGTCGCCTACCTGCTGCCCTACATCGAGGCGGAGAAGGCGCGCAGCGGCGATACCGCCAAGAGCAACGGCAAGATCATCATGGCCACGGTCAAGGGCGATGTGCACGACATCGGCAAGAATATCGTCGGCGTGGTGCTGGCCTGCAACAACTTCGAGGTGGTCGACCTGGGTGTGATGGTGCCGGCGCAGAAGATCCTCGACGCGGCCCGCGCCGAGAACGCCGACATCATCGGCCTGTCCGGGCTGATCACCCCGTCGCTGGAAGAGATGAGCCATGTGGCGCGCGAGATGGAGCGCCAGGGCTTCACCCTGCCGCTGATGATCGGCGGGGCCACCACGTCGCGCGCGCACACCGCGCTGAAGATCGACCCGCATTACAAGGCCCCCACGGTGTGGGTGAAGGATGCCTCGCGTGCAGTCGGCGTGGCCCAGTCGCTGATCTCCAGCGAGCTGCGCGAAGCCTTCGTGGCCGCCAACGAAGCCGACTACGCCGACATCCGCCAGCGCCACCGCAACCGCGGCGACGCCAAGCGCCTGGTCACCCTGGCCAAGGCCCGCGCGCAGCGCTTTGCCGGCGACTGGGCGGCCTACACCCCGCCCGCGCCGCGCAAGCCGGGTCTGCACGTGCTGCACGACTACCCGTTGGACGACCTGGTCCAGGTGATCGACTGGACCCCGTTCTTCCAGGCCTGGGAGCTGGCCGGCAAGTATCCGGCCATCCTCACCGACGAGATCGTCGGCACCCAGGCCAGCGAGTTGTACCGCGACGCCCGCGCGATGCTGGCACGCATCGTCGAGGAGAAATGGCTGACCGCCAAGGCGGTGTTCGGGCTGTGGCCGGCCAACAGCGTGGGCGATGACGTGCACCTGCGCACCGACGACGGCCCGGCGGTCCTGCACTTCCTGCGCCAGCAGGTGGACAAGCCGGTCGAACGCCCGGACTTCTGCCTGGCCGATTTCATCGCCCCGGCCGAGAGTGGCAAGCAGGACTGGATCGGCGCGTTCGCGGTCACCGCCGGGATCGGCATCGATGCCCACGTGGCGCGTTTCGAGGCCGACCACGACGACTACAACGCCATCCTGCTCAAGGCCCTGGCCGACCGCCTCGCCGAAGCCCTGGCCGAGCGCCTGCACCAGCACGTACGCACCGATTACTGGGGCTACCAGCCGGACGAACAGCTGGACAACGAGGCCCTGATCGCCGAGAAGTACAGCGGCATCCGCCCCGCCCCCGGCTACCCGGCCTGCCCCGAGCACAGCGAAAAGGCCACCCTGTTCCGGCTGCTGGACGCCGGGCGCAACGCCGACATGCAGCTCACCGAGAGCTTTGCGATGCTGCCCACCGCGGCGGTGTCCGGCTACTACTTCAGCCATCCGCAGAGCCAGTACTTCGTGGTGGGGCGGGTCACCCGCGAGCAGGTCAGCGACTACGCCAGGCGCAAGGGCGTGGACCGCGTGCAGGCCGAACGCTGGCTGGCGTCGAACCTGGACTACGATCCCGAATGAGCCGGGCATAATGCAGCGGTAGGCACCCGCCGCCTGGCGGGTGCGCAGCACCCGAGACCCCGCATGACCGCCCCCACCCGCGACGCCGTACCGGTCGTCCGCCTGTCCTCGTTCTACCTGTTCTACTACGCCGCGCTCGGCGCGTTCACGCCCTACTGGTCGTTGTTCCTCACTTCCCGCGGCATGAGCGTCACCGCGATCAGCGTGATGATGGGCATCTGGTACGCCACCCGTATCGTCGCCCCCACCACGTGGACCTCGCTCGCCGCCGCCTCGCCGCGGCCGATCTTCTGGTTGCGGCTGGGCTGCGTGCTCACCCTGCTGACGTTCTGCGCCTTCCTGCTGCCGCTGCCGCAACCGTGGCTGTATCCGGCCATGGTCGCGTTCTGCTTCTTCTACAACGCGGTGATGCCCCAGTTCGAATCGATCACCCTGACCCACCTGGGCAGCGACAGCCACCGCTACGGGCTGATCCGGGTCTGGGGTTCACTGGGCTTCATCGCAGTGGTGATGCTGTTTGGCTGGATCATCGAAGGCCATGACGGGGCCGGCAATGCACACCTGCTGCCGTGGCTGATGCTGCCGCTGTTCGGCCTGCTGACCGCCTCGGGTTTTGCCAACCATTACGCGCGCGGCCTGCAGCGCAGCGACGGCGATGCCAGTGGCTTCTGGCAGATCGTGCGCAAGCCGCAGGTGCTGGCGTTCTTCCTGGCCGCGTTCATGGAACAACTGTCGTTCGGCCCCTACTACACGTTTTTCTCGGTCTACATGGACCACCACGGGTACGCCACCTCCACCCTTGGCCTGCTGTGGACGATCGGGGTGGTATTCGAGGTCGGCGTGTTCTTCACCATCGGCCGCTTCTTCCGTCGCTATGACGCCAGCTGGATGCTGCTGATCGCCCTGCTCAGTTCCACCGTGCGCTGGGCGGTCACCGCGCTGTTCCCGGACAACCTGCCGGTGATGCTGCTGGCGCAGACCGCGCATGCGCTTGGCTTCGCCGCGTTCTTTGCCGCGGCGATGCAGATGCTGGCCACCTACTTCCCCGGGCGCCTCAACGGCCACGGCCAAGGCCTGCTGTACGGCTTCTCCTCCGGCGTGGGCGGGGTGCTCGGGGCGCTGATCGCCGGCCAGCTGTGGAACATCGACCACGGCCGCACCGCCTTCCTGGCTGGCAGCGGCTTTGCATTGGCCGGCGCGCTGCTGTGCTTTTTCGCCATCAGCCTGCCACTGCTGCGCGCCCGCTCGAGCTGAGGGCCCGCACCCGCTGATGCCGGCCGCGGGCCGGCAACCGGCCCGGCCTCGATGCGGTACGCTCGAGCTTCCCCCGACTGGAGCTGCCGATGCGACCGACCCGCCTGTGGGCGCTGCTGCTTGCCACCAGCGCTGCCCTGCCCGCTGCCGCCGCGCCGATCCTGTTCGAGAACGCCCGCGTCTTCGACGGCACCCGTGACCTCGGGGTCACCCCGGTGCTGATCGACGGCGCCCGGATCGTGCACGTCGGCACGCCACTGCCGGCCGCGGCCACCGGCGCGCGCCGGGTCGACTACCGCGGCAAGACCCTGCTCCCCGGCCTGGTCAGCAACCACGCCCATGTCGGCAACACGCAGGGGCTGGAACACGGCGACCGCTTCTACACCCGCGACAACGTCGTGCGCGACCTGCGCCAGTTCCAGCGCTATGGCATCACCACGGTCACCGCGCTGGGCATGAACGGTGCGGACTTCTTCGCCATCCGCACGGCGGTCAACGCCGACCCCGCACTGGGCGCCCAGCTTTACGGTGCCGGCGGCGGCATCGGGGCGCCGGACGGTGCGCCCCCGGCCGACAGCATGGGCCTGAGCCACGATCCCGTCGCGCGCCCGCACAACGCCGAGGAAGCACGCGCGGCAGTGGCCACCCAGCACGCCGACGGCGTGGACCTGATCAAGCTGTGGGTGGACGACATGGGCGGCAAGCGTCCGATGATGACCCCGGAGGTGTACCGGGCGGCCATCGCCGAGGCGCATGCGCGCGGACTCAAGGTGGCCGCGCACATCCACGACCTGGCGCAGGCACGCGAGCTGGTCGAGGCGAACATCGATATCCTCGCCCACGGCATCCGCGACCGCGCGGTGGATCCGATGCTGGCGCGGAAAATGCGCGACCAGGGCACCTGGTACATCCCCACCGTGGCCATCGACGAAGCCAGCTACTGGTATGCCGAGCACCCGCAGGCGCTGCAGCAGCCATTCGTGCGCCAGGCACTGCACCGCGACGTGCTGGCACGCTGGAGGCAGCCGGACTGGCAGCGCGCCCAGCTCGCGGGCGAGGCGGTAGCCGCCGCGCGCCGGGCCGTGGCCACCAACCTGGACAACGTGGGCCGCCTGCATGCAGTAGGCGTCAAGCTTGGCTTTGGCACCGATGCCGGCGCGCTGCCGCAGCGGGTCATCGGCGTGGCCGAGCACCGCGAACTACAGTTGCTGGTGCAGGCCGGGCTCAGCCCTGCCCAGGCGCTGCAGGTGGCCACCGCACAGGCGGCCGCGCTGCTGGGGTTGTCCGACCGCGGGCGGATCGCGGCCGGCAAGCGGGCCGACCTGCTGGTGCTGGACGCCGATCCGCTGGCCGACATCGGCAACAGCCAGCGCATCGGCGCGGTCTGGCAGGCGGGCAAGGAAGTGGCCGGGCCGATCACCGACTGACCCGGCGCAGCGGCGCGCCGATCCGGGCTCAGTGCGGCCGGGCGGCCAGGGTTGCCTGCAGCGACGGCAGCAACAGGCGGTTGCCGTAGCCGCTCAGATGGTCGCCGTCGAAAAACAACGGATGGCCGTGGCGCTGCGCGCGGCAGGCGTCGGCATCGCACAACAGCGGCAGCGGGTCCCATACCACCGCCCCCGGCAGCGCCGTGGCCACCTGTTGCAACGCCCCCAGCGCCGGGGCGCGGTAGTCCTCCATCCAGGGCCGCTGCACCTGCAGGCCGTTGCGGCACACCGCATTGTCTGCATTGAAGCGGTCCGAGCACCGGTAAGGCGGCGCCGGCAGCACCGGTTTGGGTGCTTCCAGCACCAGGCGCACGCCGGCGTCGGCGAGCGGGCGCCAATCGGCAATGGCCCGCTTGGCTTCGGCCGCACGCCCGGCCTCACCCTGCTCGCTGTGTTCGCTGTCGCGCTGCTCGCGCGCGTCGAACAGGATGAACTGGTCGGACAGGCGCGGCACCCGCAGCGAGACCAGCAGCACGACATCGCCCGGCCCGGCGCGCCGTGCGATATCGGCGCGCACGGCGGCGTCATACCGCTGGCAGTCCGGCGCCGCCCAGCGCCATTCCTGCAGGCCCAGCTGCGGGCAACCGCCACGCCCGTACTGCCACACCGTCGCGCCGGTCTCCAGGGCCAGTCGGCGCAGCAGCTCGTTGTAGGCCATCGCGTGCGAATCGCCCGCCACGAACACATTGCGCGGCATCCCTGCCGGTACCGGGCGATCGCAGTCGCCGCGCGAGAACGTGCGCGCACGACCGGCCTGGAAACGTTCCTTGCCCACCTGCAACGTGCAGCCGGGGTAGTCGGCCGCCACCGATTCACCGTCTGGATACCAGTCCAACGGATGGCGGCTGACCGTGCTCAGCGACAGGTGGGCCGCCTGCCAATACACCAGCGCCTGCACGCCACCGGCCAGCAGCAGCGCCGCCACGCCCGCCAACACCCAGCGCGGCGCGCTCAGGCGCTGCGCCAGCGGGCCGCGGAACGGCCGCTCCACCCAGCGCCAGGAGGCCCATGCCAGCAGCACCACCAGCACCAGCGCGGACACACGCTGCCCGGGCGTGTCCAGGCCCAGCGTCCAGCGCATCAGCACGAACACCGGCCAGTGCCACAGGTACAACGAGTAGGACAACAACCCGACCCGGCGCAGCGGCGGGCTGGACAGCAGCCGCCCGGCCAGCGCGCGCGGATGGTAGTGCAATGCCAGCAGCAGTGCGGCGCTGGCCAGCACCGCGCCGAGGCCGTCCGGCCACGGCGAATGCCCGGCACGCGCCGAC
>DJBL01000018.1:27951-28307 GCA_002435595.1 Stenotrophomonas maltophilia | reverse complement strand
CGCTGGCCGCGCCGCTGGCCGGGCGCTGGGCCGACCGGCTCGGCAGCCACGCGGTGGCGCGGATTGCGATCCTGGTGGCGCTGGCTGGCTTTGCGATGCTGTTGCTGGAGGCGTGGCTGCCGCGTGCGGCGGTCCTGCCGCTGCTGGCGGTCAGCGCGGTGGTGTTCGATTTCGGTTTCCAGTCGGCACTGGTTTCGCACCAGACCCTGGTCTACGGCCTGGTGCCCGAGGCGCGCAGCCGGCTCAACGCGCTGCTGTTCACCGGGGTGTTCCTGGGCATGGCCAGCGGCGGTGCGCTGGGCAGCCTGGCGCTTGCGCACTGGGGCTGGACCGGCGTGGCGTTGCTGGCCACCGCT
>DJBL01000018.1:13900-27647 GCA_002435595.1 Stenotrophomonas maltophilia | reverse complement strand
GTCGC
Organism: Stenotrophomonas maltophilia; assembly: GCA_002435595.1. Lineage (GTDB taxonomy): Bacteria > Pseudomonadota > Gammaproteobacteria > Xanthomonadales > Xanthomonadaceae > Stenotrophomonas > Stenotrophomonas maltophilia_AC. Next base: position 27,642 of record DJBL01000018.1, on the reverse strand, counting down.
CATCGGCCTGGGCATCGTCCAGGCTGATGATGCCGCGCTTGAGCGCCTGGGTCACCGCGTGGGTACGGTCGCGTGCGCCCAGCTTCTCCATGATGTTCTTCATGTGCGCCTTCACCGTCTGCTCGGAGATCCGCATCTGCTCGCCGATCGCCTTGTTCGAGCGTCCGGCGGCCACGTGGCCCAGCACTTCGGTTTCGCGCGGGGACAGGCTGTCTTCGACCACGTGCGCGGCGATGCTGGCCGCCAGCGTCGCGGGAATGCCGGCACGGCGACCGCCATGCACGGTGCGGATGGTGTCGATCAGCTCGTGGCGCAGCATGTCCTTGAGCAGGTAGCCGCTGGCGCCGGCCTGCAGGGCGCGCACCGCACGCACGTCGCCACGGTAGGTGGTGAGCACGATGATGCGTGCGCGCGGGTCGTGGCGGCGGATCCGGGTGATGGCCTCCACGCCGTCCACGCGTGGCAGCTGCAGGTCCATCAGCACCACGTCCGGGCGCAGGGCCACGTACTGGGCGACCGCTTCCTCGCCATCGGCCGCTTCGCCCAACAGCCGCATGTCGGCCTGCATGCCAAGCAGTGCGGCCAGGCCGTCGCGCAGCAGGGGGTGGTCATCAACAACGAGCACGCCGATGGGGACGGGCGACAGGGTCATGCGGGCTCTCCGGTGAAGCGCTTCCAACGCCAGCGGCGCGGTGAACGGCGGTAGATGCGATGGCGTGGCAGGAACAGTTCCACTTCGGTGCCCAGCCCCGGGCGTGACCACAGGCGCAAACGGGCCCCCAGGCGTTCGGCCCGTTCGCGCATGCCCACCAGCCCCCAATGACCTTCGGCCATGGTCTCGGGCAGGCCGCGTCCATCGTCGCGCACATGCAGGCGCAAGCCACGCAGGCCGTAGCCCAGTTCGATCTCGATGGCGCCGGCGTGGGCATGCTGCAGGGCATTCAACAGCGCTTCGCGGCCGATCAGATACACCTCTTCGGCCGCCGCGCGCCGCAACGGCAGCGGCGTGCCTTCCACGTTGAGGCGCAGCGCCGGGCTGCTGGCATCGCGGGTGCGCTCGCCGTACACCTGCACCAGCGCCGCACCGAGGTCCTGGTAACCGTCGCTGTCGTCGCGCAGCGCGCTGACCCGCTCGCGGCCTTCGGCCAGTGCGCGTTCTGCCTGCTGCATGGCCGCTTCCAGTGCGGCCCGCACCGGGGGCGGGGTGTGGCTGGCCTGGCTGACCGCATGCAGGCGCAGGATCAGGCCCTGGGTGCCCTGCAACAACGTGTCGTGCAGTTCACGCGCGATACGCTCGCGTTCGGCATGGCGTTCCTGCAGGCGCGCACGCACCAGTTGGGTCAGGCGGCGGCTGCGCAGGCGCATGGCCAGCAGGATCAGCGCCAGCAGCAGCGCCACGCAGGCGGCGTTGAACCACAGCGTCTGGTACCACATCGGCGCGATGCGGAAGCTGCGGGCCGCGGCCACCGGGCTCCACACCATGTCCTGGTTGGCGGCCACCACCTCGAAACGATAGCGACCCGGCGGCAGGTTGGTATAGAACGCGCGGGTCAGCGTACCCGCGTCCTGCCAGTGATCGTCCAGCCCGATCAGCCGGTAACGGTAGCGGGTGCGGTCGGGCCGGCCCAAGGCCAGTGCCAGGTAGTCGATCTGCAGCTGGGCAGTGCCGGCGGGCAACACCATGCCCTCGCGCAGCGGCTGCTGCGTCTGCCCGTAAGAAACCTCGCCGATGCGCGGCTGCAGCGCAGGGCCGGCGCGCTGCGCAACGCCGGTGTCGATCCACGCCAGGCCCTGGTTGGTGGAAAACCAGAGCAGGCCGTCGGCCGCCAGCATCGCGCTGGGCATCGGGGTGGTCTGTACGGCGATGCCGGGCATGCCGTCGCCACGGTCGAACAGTCGCGGTTCCACCGGCCGGCCGTGCAGCACCGACTGCTCCAGGGTCGAGGCGTCGATCCGCAGCAGGCCGCGGCTGCCGTTGAACCAGTAGTAAGCGGTGTGGTCGCGGACGATACCGGTGATGCCCTCCAGCAGGCCCGGGGTGTCGGTCTGTGCGGCATGGAAGCGGTCGTCGTCGCCGAGCAGGGCCAGCCCGTTCTCGCCGGCCACCCAGATCCGCCTGCCGATCATGGCGGTGGCGGTGATCGGCCCCACCTGCAGGCCATCGGCACGGGTGTAATGGCGCCAGGCGTGCTGGCCACGCACGCGCAGCTCGCCGTCGGGATAGCCCATCAACACGGCCCCGTCCGGCCCGGCCGCCAGGGCGGTGCAGGCACGCCGCGGCAGCGCCGGATCGCTGTCCCAGCGGCCGCGAAGGTAGTGCATGACGCGCTGGTCGCCGAAGCAGAACCACGCTTCCTCGCGACCCAGCGGCAGCACCGCGCGCAGTTCGCGCGGGGCGGGCAGGCCGGGCGGGTGCAGTGCGTGCGACTGGCCATCGTGGACCAGCAGCAGCGCCTCCCAATCGACCACCCACAGTGGCTGGTCGCTGGCGAGGGCGGCGCGGTGCAGGTCGGCAGACGGCCCCTGCAGCAGCGTGCGACGCAATGCCATCGGGCGCAGGTCCGCGCCGTAGGCGAACACCTGTCCGTCCGGTGCGTGGTACAGCGTCCGCAGCGGATCGGCCGGGCCCGGCAGCGTCAGGCTGCGGACCTGGTGGGCGCGGAACCGGTTCAGGCCCAGGTTGGTGCCGACCCACAAGGTGCCTTCACGATCGGCCAGCACCGGCACCGCGGTGGTCGAGGCCAGTCCCTGGGCAGCATCGAAGCGCTCGACCGGGGCGGCCGCCGTCGCGGTGACATCCAGGCGGAAGATGCCGCCACTGTCCACCCGGCTGCCCCACAGGCTGCCATCGGCGGCGAAGCGGATGCGCTTGGCCAGCAACCCGGGCCGACGCAGCGCCTCGCGCTCGGTGACCGGCAGCAGGCCGCGCGCATCGGCCACCGGCATGAGGCCGCGCTGGCGATCGGCCAGCCACACCTGGCCGTTGTCGCGCAGGGCCAGCGTGGAGAACGGCGCAACCGGCAGCGGCAGCGGTTCGAAGCGGACTCCGTTCGCCGGCAGCCGCCACAACCGCTGCGCCGCAATCACCCACAGCGTCCCGGCCCGATCGCGCAGCAGCCACTGGGCCGGCACATCGCCGATGCCCATCGCGGCCGTGGGGACCTGCCAGCGTTGACCGTCGAACCAGCGCAGCCCCCCATCGGCCGCCGCCCACAACCGCCCGCTGCCATCGCGCTCGATCCGCGGCACCAGCCCGGGCGGCACGCCCTGTGCCTGCGCGTAGTGGGTCAGGCCGTGGCGGTCAAGGCGGCTGATCCCCGCGTTGTAGTAGGCAATCCAGAGCGTGCCGTCCGGATCCAGCGCCAGCGTGGTCATGTTCGCGGACGGGAACGTGCTGCCGTTGGGCGGCGCCTGGCGTTCGAACTGGCGCCCATCGAACCGGTACAGCCCGGTACCGGTGGCCAGCAGCAGGCTGCCGTCGGCGGGCTGGACGATATCCCACACATCCCCGGGCGCGCCCTGGCCCACCACCCAGGCGGTGTGCTCATACGCCGACAGCGGTGACGGCAGCGCCGGCCAGGCGGCCAGCAGCAGGCACAGCAGCAGCCAGGTGCCGGCCAGGCGGCGGCGCGTGCGGGCAGGGGCGGGGAGGGAATCGGCGACGGGCATGGGACATTCTCTCAGGGATGGGGGCAGCAGCTGCCTACTCTTTCGGGGCAGGCGCCGCGCCCGGCAGTGCGGTACCCCTGCCGGGCCCGTCCTGGACCGCCCACATGCAACGACTGTTCGTGATGTTCCCCGACCGCGCCCCCGGCATCGGTCTGGTGCTGCTGCGGCTGGGCCTGTGCGCGGCCGTGCTTACGCTGCCGATGGCACCGACAGGCTGGCCGCCGCTGGCGCCGCTGGTGGCGGCGTGCCTGCTGCTGGTGGGCGTGTGGACCCCGTTGGCGGCGTTTGCGCTGCTGCTGATGATGGGCCTGCATGCGCCTTCGCACTGGGCGTGGCTGCCGCTGCCGGTGGCGTTGCTGCTGCTGGGGCCGGGTGCCTATTCGCTGGATGCACACCGTTTTGGTCGACGCGTGCTGCGGCAGTCGCCCGGCCGTGATGACAGGCGCGATCACCCGAAAGAGTAATCGTCGCGCCCACCCATGGAGGGTGGGGCTGCACGCGTGTCGCGGCGACCATGACACACCCCGTCGCGGAGCCACTGATGGCTGCTTGTTCCCCCCCGGCGCCGCCCACGCCTGCGACCCTGCCGCCCACCCAGGCGGCGGCGCTGCGGCGTGCCCTGGCCTACATCGATGCCAACCTGCAGCAACCGGTGCTGGTCGAACAGATGGCCGCTGCGGCCTGCGTCAGCCGTTTCCACCTGGCACGGCTGTTTCGTGCCGGTACCGGGATGAGCCCCACCGCGTACCTGCGCCAGCGGCGCATCGAACATGCACAGCAGCTGCTGCACGCCGGCGGGCTGAAGGTCAGCCAGATCGCCAGCCGCCTGTGCTTCTTCGACCAGAGCCATTTCGTGCGCAGTTTCCGCGCCGTCACCGGCTGCACGCCCCGTCATTTCGCCCGGCGCAGCCTGCGCCCGGGCGCCTGAATCCCCTCGATCCCAAGGAATGCCCATGAACAAGGCCACCGCCGTCGCCGGCACCTCGCTGCTGTCGCCCACTGACCACGCGCTGGTGCTGATCGACTTCCAGTCGCAGATGGCATTTGCCACCCACACCATCGACATCTCCGCGTTGCGCAACAATGCCGCGCTGATCGCCAAGGGCGCGGCCGGCTTCAACGTGCCGGTGGTGCTGACCACGGTCGCCGAGAAGTCGTTCTCCGGCCCGATGTTCCCCGAGCTGCCCGCGATCTTCCCGGGCCAGACGGTGTTCGACCGGACCTCGATGAACACCTGGGAAGACCAGCCGGTGATCGACGAGATCAACCGGATCGGCAAGCGCCGCCTGGTACTCGCCGGCCTGTGGACCAGCGTGTGCATCGTCGGCCCGGCGTTGTCGGCGATCGACCAGGGCTTCGAGGTCTACGTGGTGACCGACGCCTGCGGCGACGTCAGCGTGGAAGCACACGAGCGCGCCGTCACCCGAATGGTGCAGGCCGGCGCGGTGCCGATCACGGCCGTGCAGTACCTGCTGGAACTGCAGCGCGACTGGGCACGCAGCGCCACCTACGACCTCACCACCGGCATTGCCCGCGACCATGCCGGCGGCTATGGCATCGGCATCCAGTACGCCAAGACGATGTTTGGCGCGCAGGAAGGCGGCCACTGAGCATGATCGGCGCCACCGGCCTGGACCTGGCGCTGTTGCTGCTGCGCGTGGCGGCGGGCGGGTTCCTGCTGCCGCATGCGCTGGGCAAGCTGTTTGGCTGGTTCGGTGGGCCCGGCCTGGCCGGGTTCGCCGACGAACTGCGCGGCTTCGGCCTGCCGGCGCCGCGGCCGATGCCGCTGCTGCTGGCGTCGGTGCAGGTGCTGTGCGGGCTGGCGGTGCTGCTGGGTTGGCAGACCCGGGCCGGCGCGGTGATTGCAGCGGTATTCCTGCTGACCACCGCGCTGCTGGCGCTGCCCCATGGCTGGTTCTGGATGCGCGGCGGTGCCGAGTACTCCCTGTTCTGGACGCTGACGCTGCTGGCCATTGCCCTGGCCGGTCCGGGCGCGCTTGCACTGCAGCCTGCGGCGGCAGGGGCAGCGTGGCCATGACCGCCGATCCGCACCATCCCGGTCGCCGCGACCTGCTGCTGGGCGTCGGCGCAGGCCTGGCGCTCGCTGCAGGCGCCCGCGCCTTTGCCTCATCCCCGGAGAAACGCATGTCTACGCTGCTCATCCGCAACGCCCGCATCACCACCCTCGACCCGAGCTGCCCGCAGGCCGATGCGCTGGCGGTGGTGGACGGGCGCATCGCCGCCGTCGGCACCGAAGCGCAGGTACGCGCCGGGCTGGACGTGGCCACCGTCATCGATGCCGGCGGCCGCCGCGTGGTGCCGGGCTTGAACGACAGCCATACCCACCTGATCCGCGGCGGCCTCAACTACAACCTGGAACTGCGCTGGGACGGGCTGCGTTCGCTAAGCGATGCGATGGCCATGCTCAAGGCGCAGGTGGACAACACGCCGGCCCCGCAATGGGTGCGCGTGGTGGGCGGGTTCACCGCCGAGCAGTTCGTGGAGAAGCGGCTGCCTACCCTGGCCGAGCTTAACGCCATCGCCCCGGACACGCCGGTGTTCCTGCTGCACCTGTACGACCGGGCGCTGCTCAACGGCGCCGCGCTGCGTGCCTGTGGCTATGACCGCAACACGCCGGACCCGCCGGGCGGCCAGATCGCGCGCGACAGCCTGGGCAACCCCACCGGCCTGCTGCTGGCCAAGCCCAACGCGCTGATCCTGTACGCCACGCTGGCCAAGGGTCCGCGCCTGCCGATGGAGTACCAGGCCAACTCCACCCGGCATTTCATGCACGAGTTGAACCGGTTGGGCATCACCTCGGTGATCGATGCCGGTGGTGGCTTCCAGAACTATCCCGAGGACTACCAGGTCATCGAGCAGCTGCACCGCGACGGGCAGCTCACCGTGCGCATCGCCTACAACCTGTTCACCCAGAACAAGGGCAAGGAGAAGCAGGACTTCCAGCACTGGAGCGAGATCCTCGCCCCGCGCCAAGGCGATGACCTGCTGCGCCACAACGGCGCCGGCGAGATGCTGGTGTTCTCCGCGGCCGACTTCGAACTGTTCAACGAGCCGCGCCCGGAGCTGCCGCCCGGGATGGAGCCGGAGCTGGACCAGGTGGTGCGCCTGCTGGTGGAGAAGCGGTGGCCGTTCCGCATCCATGCCACCTACGACGAGAGCATCGACCGCATCCTGGACGTGTACGAACAGGTCAACCGCGAGATTCCGTTCGACGGCCTGCACTGGTTCATCGACCACGCCGAGACCATTACCGCGCGCAACATCGACCGCATCCGCGCGCTCGGCGGCGGGCTGGCCATCCAGCACCGCATGGCCTACCAGGGCGAGGCGTTCGTGCAGCGCTATGGCAGTGAAGCGGCGCGCCACACCCCGCCGGTGCGACGCATGCTGCAGGCCGGCGTGCCGGTAGGCGCGGGCACCGACGCGACCCGCGTGGCCAGCTACAACCCGTGGGTGGCGCTGTCGTGGCTGGTCACCGGGCGCACCGTGGGCGGGTTGGCGCTGTATGGCGAGGAAAACCTGCTGGAACGCGAGGAAGCGCTGCGCCTGTGGACGCAGGGCAGTGCGTGGTTCTCCGGCGATGAAGCCAACAAGGGGACGCTGGGAGTGGGGCAGCTGGCCGACTTCTGCGTGCTGTCCTCGGACTTCTTCGCGGTGGACGATGCCGCCATCGCCGACATCACCAGCCTGCTGACCGTGGTGGGCGGGCGGGTGGTCTACGGTGAGGGCGACTTCGCGACGCTGGCCCCGGTCCTGCCGCCGGCCATGCCCGACTGGTCGCCGGTCAACCGCTTTGGTGGCTACCACGTAGGCGGCGCGGCCACCGGGCTGACCGCGCACGCGCATGCCCACGCGGCCGGCGGCTGCCGCACCCATGGCACGCACGGCCATGCCGCCGCGCACGCGGTGCCCACCGATGCGCCGAACGCGTTCTGGGGTGCATTGGGTTGCTCTTGCTTCGCCTTCTGACCCTGGGCCTGGCCGCTGCGTCGCCGGTGCTGGCCTGCGAGGCCGACGGCGCTGGCCAGTGCCTGGCGCTGGACGGGGGTGGCCAGCTGCAGATGGAGGCGTCGCTGCGTCTGCGCAGCATGTATTACGACCCGACCCGGTTCGGCGTGCAGGGCGGGCAGCAGGACGGCTACGGGCTGCTGCGGGCGCTGGCCTCGATCCGCGCTCAACGCGACGGCTGGCAGGCCGTGGCGCAGCTGGGGGTGCATGCCGAGCAGGGCCGCCGAGGGGGTGCCGGTGGCACCGATCGCGGGGCGTTGGACCTGCAGCAGGGCTACGTGCAGTGGCAGGGCGACCACCTTGGCTGGCAGTTGGGCAGGCAGGAAGCCGGCTATGGCAGCTCGCGGCTGCTGTCGGTGCGCGACGGGCCGAACATCCGGCTGGCGTTCGACGGCGTGCGCGGCCGCTGGCGCGCGCCGCGCTGGCGGCTGGACCTGATGGCGCTGCGCCCGGTCGACAACCGCCCCGGCGCATTCGATGACCGCAGCGATCACGGCCAGTACCTGCTGGGCGGGTATGCGACGCTGCAGGGGCGCAGCGCGGGCACCGGGCTGGACGTGTATCTGCTGGGCTATGGTCGCGACGATGCCCGCTTTGCCAGCGCCCGGGGCGACGAGCGGCGCACCACGCTGGGAGCGCGCTGGTTCGCGCGGCAGCCACGCTGGGATGCCAACGTCGAACTGGTGGCGCAGCGCGGCACGCTGTCCGGGGCGCAGGGCGACCTGGCCATCCGGGCATGGACGCTGGCCAGCGATACCGGCGTGCGCTGGTCGCAACGAACGTGGCAACCGCGGCTGGGCGTGAAAGCGGACATCGCCAGTGGTGACCGCAGGCCCGGTGATGGCCGCCTGCAGACGTTCAATGCGCTGTATCCCAAGGCGGCGTACTTCAGCGAGGCCAGCCTGCTGGCACCGGCCAACCTGATGGACGTGCAGCCGACCCTGACCCTGACCCCGCATCCGGCGGTCACTACCGAGCTCGGCTGGCAGCTGGCGTGGAAGCATCGCCGCGCCGATGCGATCTACACCACGCCCGCGCCGCTGGCCGCGTTGCCGGGCAGTGCCGGCACACCGCGCCGGATCGGCCAGCAGTTCAAGTGGGAAACCACGTGGCGGGCAAGCCCGCAGTGGCAATGGCAGGCCCAGTTGGCCTGGTTCGAGGCCGGTCCCGGCCTGCGCGCGGCCGCTGGCCGCGACACCTTGTTTGCATCGATGGTAGGAGCGTGGCAATGGTAAGCAACAACGAGGGCGCCGCCCCCGGCGCATGGTCGCCGCTGAAGATCGGCCTGTTCCGCGCGATGTGGCTGGCCATCCTGGGCAGCAACGTGGGCACCTGGATCAATGACGTGGCCGCGGCCTGGGTCATGGCCGAGCGCACCGGATCGCCGTTGATGGTGGCGCTGGTGCAGTCGGCCACTACCGTGCCGGTGGTGCTGCTTGCACTGGTGGCCGGCACCCTGGCCGACATCGTCGACCGCCGCCGCTACCTGCTGTTCACCCAGGGCTGGATGCTGCTGGTGGCGGCCACGCTGGCCACGTTGACGGGGTTGTCGATGCTGACCCCCGGCTTGCTGGTGGCGCTGACCTTCGCGATGGGCTGCGGCGCGGCGATGGCGATGCCGGCGCAGGCAGCGATCGTCTCCGAACTGGTGCCACGGCCGATGCTGGCCTCGGCGGTGGCGCTCAATTCGATCGGGATCAACATCGCACGCTCGCTGGGCCCGGCCATCGGCGGGTTGATCGTGGCGCAGCTGGGGCCGAGCTGGGCGTTCGGCCTGAACGCGTTGAGCTTTGCCGCCATGCTGATCGTGCTCACCCGCTGGACGCCGGATGCCACGGCGTCCACGCTGCCGCCGGAAGGCTTCGGCGCGGGCCTGCGCGCGGGCCTGCGTTATGCGCTGCGCGCCGGCCGCCTGCAGGCAGTGCTGGTGAAGTCGGCCGGGTTCTTCTTCTTCGCCAGTGCGGTGACCGCGCTGCTGCCGCTGGTGGTGCGCGGGGAAATGCACGGCGGCGCGGGCCTTTACGGCATCCTGCTGGGCTGCATCGGCATCGGTGCGGTCAGCGGCGCGCTGGTGCTGCCAACCCTGCGTGCGCGCCTGGACCGCGACCTGCTGGTGCTGCTGGCCACGCTGGCCTGCGCGCTGAGCCTGTTCGGGCTGGCCTGGCTGCGGCACATGGCGCTGCTGCCGGTGGCGATGCTGATCAACGGCTTTGCCTGGATCACGGTGCTGTCCTCGCTGCAGATCGCCGCGCAGACCGCGGTGCCGCCGTGGGTGCGGGCGCGGGCGCTGTCGCTGTACATCATGGTGTTCTCGCTGGGCATGGCCGCGGGTGGCCTGAGCTGGGGCAGCATCGCCCAGCGCACCTCGATCCCGCTGGCGCTGACGATCGCGTCGGTGGGCGCGGTGATCGCCGGGCTGCTGGTCTGGCGCGTGCGCATCGCCGGCAGCGAGGAGCTGGACCTGCGGCCGGCCGGCGCCTGGCCGGCACCCGAGCTGGCGGTGCCGGTGTCGCACGATCGCGGCCCGGTGCTGGTTACGGTGGAGTACCGCATCGCCGAGGCCGACCGCGCGGCGTTCCATGCGTTGATGGGTGAACTGGGCCGGACCCGGCGTCGCGACGGTGCGGTGCTGTGGGGCGTGGCCGAGGACGTCGCCACGCCGGGCATCCACCTGGAGTATTTCGTGACCAGCTCCTGGGTCGAACACCTGCGCCAGCACGAGCGCGTGACCGCTGAAGACCGCGACCATCAGCAGAAGGTGCGGGCGTTGCACCGCGGCGAACACGCGCCGATCGTGCGGCATTTCGTGGGCGGTCATGGCGCGCTGCCCCCGTTGAAGCACGCCCACGAACTGGGCTGACGGGCACGTGCAAAAGGCGGAAGAGGAACCAAAAAAAAGCGCCGGGTAGAACCCGGCGCCATGTACGGCCATGGTGGCGGTGCGTTACGCCTTGGCGAAAGCCAGCAGGTCCTGGTTGAACTGGTCTGCATGGGTCACGGTCAGGCCGTGCGGCGCGCCCGGATACACCTTCAACGTGGCGTTGGCCACGATCTTCGCCGACAGCCGGCCCGACGCATCGATCGGCACGATCTGGTCGTCATCGCCATGCACCACCAGCGTGGGCACGTCGATCTTCTTCAGGTCCTGCGTGTAGTCCACCTCGGAGAACTCGCGGATGCAGTCGTACTGCCCCTTGTGGCCGCCCTGCATGCCCTGCAGCCAGAAGGCGTCGCGCATGCCCTGGCTGACCTTGTGCCCGTCACGGTTGGCCCCGAAGAACGGCGTGGTCAGGTCCTGGTAGAACTGTGAACGGTCGGCGGCCACCCCGGCGCGGATGCCGTCGAACACGCTCATCGGCAGGCCACCCGGGTTGGTGGCGCTGACCACCATCTGCGGCGGCACCGCCCCCACCAGCACGGCCTTGGCCACGCGCTTGCTGCCGTGGCGGCCGATGTAGTGGGCGATCTCGCCGCCGCCGGTGGAGTGGCCCACCAGAATCGCGTCCTTCAGGTCCAGCGCCTCGATCAGCGAGGCCAGGTCGTCGGCGTAGGTATCCATGCTGTTGCCGTCCCAGGTCTGGGTGGAGCGGCCATGGCTGCGGCGGTCGTGCGCGATCACGCGGTAGCCGTGCTGGCCCATGAACAGCATCTGCGGGTCCCAGGCGTCGCTGCTGAGGGGCCAGCCATGGGCGAACACCACCGGCTGGCCGTGGCCCCAGTCCTTGTAGAAGATGCGGGTGCCGTCTTTGACGGTGTGGTAACTGCTCATCTGGGTATCTCCGGTGGGGTGGGGGTTGGGGTGGGAAACAGCGGGCCCGGACGCAAGCGCCGGGCCTGGCAGGGCAGGGAGCATCAGCGCTGCCGACACGGCCATGCCGGTGGCCAGGAACTGCCGCCGGGCAGGATCGCCAGGGCGATCGGGAAGAAATGACGACATCGGATCGGTCCAGTGGGGGCCGCGGCGAAACGCCGGGCGGCGCCAGTAAAGCGCTGCCGCGCCCCTGGCGATTGCATCGGTGTGCCCGATCATCGACGGCCATGCCACCGCCTTAACCGTCAACCGCGTATCGTCAGCGCTCTTTGAGTTGGAGTGGATGCATGCGTTGGATCGTGTTGTTGGCCGCATTGGCCATGCCGGTGGTGTCGTGGTTCTCGCAATCCGGCGCATTCGGCCCGACCAATGGCGCGATTTCCGACCGCTATCCGACCCTCCTGGTGGCCGCGGGGTACGCGTTTGCGATCTGGGGCGTGATCTTCCTGTGGGACGTGATCTTCGGGCTGTGGCAGCTGCGGCGCCGCCGCCCGGACCTGCCCGGGGTGCGTGGCTGGGCGGCAGCGGGCTTCGCGCTGACGGCCGCGTGGATGCCGGTGTTTTCCAGCCAGTGGTTCCTGCCTGCGCTGGCGATCATCTGGGCCGCGCTGGTGTGCCTGCTGATGGCGGCCGTGCGCGCTGCGCCCACCGACGCCACCGGCGGCCAGCGCGCCTGGGCGGCCTATCCGCTGGCCCTGCACGCCGGCTGGCTGACGATGGCCGCCTTCCTCAACACCGCCCAAGTCATCGTGGCCTACCAGTGGCTGCCCACCGCCGACATGTTCGGCTGGAGCGTGGTGCTGCTGGCCCTGGCCACGCTGCTGGCGTGGGCGATGAACCAGCGCCTGCGCGGGCACTTCGCCTACCCGGCGGCCGTGGTGTGGGCACTGGTCGGTGTGTACGTGAAGCAGTCGGGCTGGCGCCTGCCCGGCGCCGATACGGTGTCGGTGCTGGCGCTGGCGATTGCCGCGCTGCTGGTGCTGCAGACGTTGCTGCTGCGCACCCGGGCGTGGCGCCATCCGACCGTACCGGTCGTGGCCGCGCACCGCCATCGGCGTTGAGGCCAGACGCGTTTCCGGGCACCACGTGTGCCCCTGCAGGGCCGGGCACCGCCCGGCAATCCCCCATTGAACTGGCAACAGGAGACTTCCATGCGCGCTGCATTGCATGACACCTTTGGCGATCCCACCGTCGTATTGCACGGGGGCGATGTGCCGACCCCGCAGCCGGGCGCAGGCGAGGTGCGTATCCGCACCGTGCTGGCCCCCATCCACAACCACGACCTGTGGACCGTACGCGGCAAGTACGGCTACAAGCCCACGCTGCCGGCCATTGGCGGCAGTGAAGCGACCGGCGTGATCGACGCGCTGGGCGAGGGCGTTCAGGGCCTGGCCGTGGGCCAGCGGGTCAGCGCCGCCTCGGTGCATGGCACCTGGGCCGAGCAGTTCATCGCACCGGCGAAGATGGTCATTCCCATGCCGGATGCGATCGATGATGAAACCGCGGCGCAGCTGATTGCGATGCCGCTGAGCGCACTGATGCTGCTGGAGTTTTTGCAGGTGCGCCAGGGGCAGTGGATCCTGCAGAACGCCGCCAACGGCGCGGTCGGCAAGGCCCTGGCGATGCTGTCCAAGGCGCGCGGGGTGCACTGCGTGAATCTGGTGCGGCGCGATGCCGGCGTGGCGGAAATGGAGGCGCTGGGCATCGACAACACGATTTCCACCGCCCAGTCCGACTGGATGGCGCAGGTGCAGTCGCGGGTGGCCGGCGGCTCGATCGCCGCGGCGGTGGATTCGGTGGGCGGTCGCGCCAGCAGTGAGCTGATGACGCTGCTGGGCGACGGCGGCACGCTGGTGTCGTTCGGCTCCATGACCGGCGAGCCGATGCAGCTCAACTCGGGCGATGTGATCTTCAAGCAGGCCACGGTGAAAGGGTTCTGGGGCAGCAAGGTGAGCCAGGCGATGGCCGCCGAGGACAAGCGGCGGCTGGTCGGCGAACTGCTGCAGCTGGCCGCGCGCGGTGGGCTGAGCCTGCCGGTGGACGGCGTGTTCGGACTGGACCAGGTGGCGGCCGCCGCCAGCGCCAGCCTGGAACCGGGCCGCAACGGAAAAGTGCTGCTGCGCCCCTGAGCCACGTAGAGCCGACCGTTGGTCGGCTGCGGTCGATCTGGCACCGCGACAGCCGACCAACGGTCGGCGCTACCGGTTTGGGGCCGCGACAGCCGACCAACGGT
>DJBL01000018.1:0-13678 GCA_002435595.1 Stenotrophomonas maltophilia | reverse complement strand
CGCTACCGGTTTGGGGCCGCGTCAGCCGACCGACGGTCGGCGTTACCGGTCTGGGGCCGCGACAGCCGACCAACGGTCGGCGCTACCGGTTTGGCACCGCGACAGCCGACCAACGGTCGGCGCTACCGGTTTGGGGTCGCGACAGCCGACCAACGGTCGGCGTTACCGGTTCGGGGCCGCGACAGCCGACCAACGGTCGGCGTTACCGGTCTGCGCGCAGGGCGTCGATCACCACGCGCATCGCGCTGGAGGACTGGCGGCGGCTGGGGTAGTACGCGTAGTAGCCGTCGAACACGTCGCACCAGTCGTCCATGACGCGACGCAGGCGACCGGCCTGGAGGTGGGCCAGCACCATGTCCTCGGGCAGGTAGGCCAGCCCGGCGCCGGCCAGGGTGGCGCGCAGCATCGCGCCGCTGCCGTTGAAGGTCCATTGCCCGTCCACGCGCACATTGGCGTCCTGGCCGTCCTTCTGCAGGTCCCAGACCATCAGCCCGCCATGGGTGGGCAGGCGCAGGCCGATGCAGTTGTGCGCGGCCAGGTCGGCCGGGGCCTGCGGTGCGACGTGATGGGTGAAGTACTCCGGGCTGGCCACGATCGCCATGCGTTGCGGGCCACTGATCGGCACCGCGATCATGTCGCGGGCCACGCGTCCACCGAGGCGGATGCCGATGTCGTAGCGCTGCGCGACGATGTCGGCCAGGCCGTAGTCCACGGTGAGCTCGACCCGCAGGTCCGGATAGTGCGGCAGCACCGCGCTCAACCGTGGCCAGACGATGCTGTTGGCCGCGTGTTCGGCGGTGGTGATGCGGATGGTGCCGGCGGGGTGGTCGCGGTAGTCGCTGATCGCCGCCAGCTCCGCCTCGATCTCCTGCATGCGCGGCGCCACGGTCTCATACAGGCGCTCGCCGGCCTCGGTCATCGACACGCTGCGGGTGGTGCGGGTAAGCAGGCGCACGCCCAGGCGTTCTTCCAGCCCGCGCACCGTGTGGCTCAGCGCGGACTGCGAGACCCCGAGCTGGGCGGCGGCCCGGGTAAAGCTGCGCTCGCGCGCGACGGTGACAAATACCTGCAGGTCGTTGAAGTTTTCGCGGGCCATCGGCGGCGTCCGGCGCGCATGCCATTCATGCCGGTCCATCATGAGTGCGCGCCACTGGTGAGCACAAGGCGTTCCTCTGAGGCGATTGATGATTCGGCCTCATGGCTGCCTGCACACCTGGGGAGGCACTGGCGGCGGGGACAGGGACTACAGAGGGCCGGTCCGATTTCCGCGCCCAGGAGTTCGCATGAACCTGTTGAGCAGTTCGACTGCTGTCGATCGTGGCTGCCACGGCACCGGCCGACGCGGCGCCGATCCAGATCGCCCGCGCCAGGAGTACCGTATCGACCAGCGTGGAACCGGGCCGTGACGGCAAGGTGCTGCTGCGCTCCTGAGTGCGATACCGGTGATAGAGCCGACCGTTGATCGGGACCTGCAACAGCCAGCCACGGTCGGCGCTACCGGCTTGCGTGCAGGGCTTCTATGACCAAGCAGATTGGGCTGGAGGATTGGCGGCGGCTGGCGGTAGTCGGCGTAGTAGCCGGCGTACACGTCGCACCAGTCATCCATGACGCGGCGCAGGCGACCGCCCTTCACGTGGTCGAGCACCATGTCTTCCGGCAGTCACGCCAGGCCCGCCACTGTCAGAATATCCCTCAGCATGGCGCTGATCAACGCATGCAACTGTCGAGCAGTGTGTGTGATGTTCGTCTGTCACGGTAGACAAGCGGGACGCGGCGCAACACGCGTTCATGCTGCTTTTGGGCTCAGAAGTCATAACGCTGAGTGGAGCAATATTTGCATCGACCTACCAGCGTTGGGTGAGGCGTTTGCACTGACTTTAAAAAATGTCAGTTGTTGTCAATGTGCTCAATTGATTTCCAAGTGATTCCGTCATATTTGATTAGTTTTCCAGAACTCAAGGCCCAGAGTGCCCCATTTTTTTCCTCTACCGAGTCAACTTCGATCAGTTGCTCGGACAGATCTACTCTCATTATTTGTTCGTGGGTAATGATATATAGCCCGTCGCTTGCCCCAATGTAATAATCATTGTTGAAACGTGCTATTGAGTAAAAGTCACAATCCAGCATTCTCCGGTTAATCAATTTGAAGCCACTTTTGGCGCTTCCCCGTAAAACAGTGCCATTTGAGCCAGCGATCCACACCTCGCTCTCTGACTGAACAAGGATGCCGTAAAGGCATGCATCGGTCGCGGAGGAGAGCACTGACCACTTATTTCCATCATAGTGAGCAATGAAACCATCGCTCCCGACTGTGTAGATATCAGCTTCGTGCAGGCCGTGAATGTCAATCAGATCCAGGGGGGTGTCATTGGTATTGAAGGAGGCGGGGATTTTGTCTTCGATCCCGGCGTCAAAGCGCTCCCATTTTTCATTTTGCCTCTTGTACACCTGCCCGGCATAGCCGCATGCATATAGCGTATCCCCTATATGTCTAATGCGCGTCATATGGCCGCGACCCCCTTCTGCGTTGCCGGCGCCGGCACCATTGATTTTTTCTGTTTTGCTGCCTGCTGAGCTATAGAACTCAACATCACCCTCCTCGCTGAGCGAGCAAGCCTGTCGGGGAGCCGTGGAAGTCGCGGGAACCAAGCATGTGGATATCACTGCCCAGCCCGGCAGGTCGTGATGGAACCACTGACTGGAAGATGCCGCACTGTCGTCATAAATGAAAATTCTTGTAAAAATAGTCTCGCCGACCAAATCGTCCAGGGTCCCGGTCATATAATATATGGTGTCGCTAATTGCGGTTCCTGCCAGCATCGTGGTGGTGGCATTGTTTGGTTGGTTCATTCGCGTTGGTCCTGTGCCTGAATTGGATTTCGAGCCAGCTGATTCTACGGGGATGGTTTTAGTGATGTGTCCGTACGTGTCGGCTTTGCCAACGAAATCAAGCTGCAATTCTTTGGATTTCTGAAAGCCTCGCTGCCGTGAACGCCTATTGCCCGTCCAGGCGCACGTTGGCGTCCTGGCCGTCTTTGCGCAGGTCCCACGACATCAGCCTGCCATGGGTGAGGGGGCCCAGCCCGATGCAGTTGTACGCGGCCAAGTGCGCCGGGAGCTGTGGTGCGGCGTGATGGACGAAGTGGCGCGGCTGGCCACGATGGCCATAGGTTGCGCGTCGCTGATCGGCACCGCGATCATGTCGTTTTTTACGGGTACGCTCAGACGGATGCCGATGCCGATGCCGATGCCGATGCCGATGCCGTACCGCTGCGCCACCCGTTCGGCCTCGATCTCCTGCATGCGCGGACTGCGAGACGCTGAGCGGGGCGGCGGCCCGTGTGAGATTGCGCGCGCGGGCCACGTGACGAATATCTACAGGTCGTTGACGTTCTCGCTGTCCCTAGCGGTGCCCGGCGCGTATGCGATTCATGCCGGGCCACAATGGGCGCGCGACCGGCGAGCACAAGGCGTTCCCTGCGGAAATTGATGATCTCGGCTCATGGCTGCATGCGCGCCTGGGCAGGCAGAGGCGGCGGCGACAGGGACTACAGTTGGCCTGTCCATTTTCCACGTCGAGGAGTTCCGGATGAACCTATTGAGCAGTTCGCTACTGTCGATGATGGCCGCGACCGCACCAGCCGACGCGGCCGCCGTCCAGATCGCCCGCGCGGGTAGCACCGCCTCGGCCGTCGGCCCGGCCGACTATTTCACCGGCACGGTGCGCATCGATGCACCGTTCCAGCGCCCGGCACCGGCGCACGTGGGCGGGGCCACGGTCACCTTCGAACCGGGCGCACGCACGGCCTGGCACACCCATCCGTTGGGCCAGACCCTGATCGTCACCGCCGGCGTCGGCCGTGTGCAGGAGTGGGGCAAGCCGGTGCAGGAAATCCGCCCCGGCGACATCGTGTGGATCGCGCCGGGGGTCAAGCACTGGCATGGTGCCAAGGCCGACGTGGCGATGACCCATATCGCCATCGCCGAAGCCGTCGATGGTTCACCGGTGACGTGGATGGAGCAGGTCAGCGAGGCCCAGTACGCCGGCGAGTGACATCGCGCGCGGCGGGGCAGCGGCGCGTGCGCGCGCCGACCCGCTTGGCGGTACGCGTGCGCGCTGGCTGCAACGCTACGCCGCCTTCGCGGTGTCCTCCGGCATCGCGCCTGCGCAGGCCGAACAGGCGAGCGCCGCCATGGCCGGGCACCTGCAGATCCTGTCGCCGGCGCAGGATGAGGCACTGCTGCGTGAGGCCGTTTCTGTGGGGTCGAGAGCGTCCAAACGGGGCCTGGCATTTCGAGGCTGGCTCGCGCTGGCGCAAGCGCCACGGCATGGTCACGCCGCGGTGGCTACGCTGGGTGCTGTTACGGATGCAGGAGAACAACATGGCCCAGGTGTTCATCATCGGCGCCGCCGGCAAGGTGGGTCGTCATCTCGTCAAGCAGCTGGCCGACAGAGGGCATCGCGTGCTTGCGCTGCATCGTCGTGCCGGGCAGGGCGCTGAACTGGGCGCGCTAGGCGCAACACCGGTCACCGGTGACCTCACCTCCATCGACGTGGGCGCCCTGGCAGGGCAGATGGCGGGAAGTGACGTCGCCGTCTTCACCGCCGGTGCCGGCGGCGCCGGTGTCGAGGTGACCAACGCCATCGACGGCCGCGGTCTCGAGCTGGCCGTCGATGCGGCCCGGCAGGCGGGCGTGCGCCGCTTCCTGCTGGTCTCGGCGTTCCCGGAGGCCGGCCGCAACAAGGCGATGGGCGAGGGCTTCGAGAATTACATGACGGTCAAGAAGCGCGCGGATGTATATCTGGCCGCGACCGACCTGGACTGGGTGATCCTGCGCCCGGGCACGTTGAATGATGCCCCGGGCACCGGACGCATCGCGGCAGGCCCGGCGATCGCGTATGGCGATATCCCGCGCGCCGATGTCGCTGCCACGCTGGTCGCGCTGGTGGAGCACCCCGAGGTGCGTCGCGCGATCATCGAGCTGACCGAAGGCGGCCAGCCCGTCGGTGAGGTGATCGCGCGGCTTGCCCGGCCGTAAGCGGAGCCGCCCGGTGCGGCAGTGATAAAATCGCGCTTCCACACCGCAGCACAGACGAGCACCCCATGAACGACGCCCCCTTCTATCCCATCGGCACCCCCGGCCAGCCCTGGGGCGCAGCGGAGAAGGCGCAGTGGCGTGCTCGCCAGGTGCCGCAGCGGCGCTATGCCGACGACGTGGTACCGGCCGTCGAGGCGCTGCGCGAGGCCTTCGAGGTGACCCAGTACGGCACGCTGGAGTACGCCCCGGAGCAGTACCCGTTGTTGGCCGTGCGCAGCCGCGACTGGAATCCGGCGCTGCCGACGATGCTGGTCACCGGTGGCATCCACGGCTACGAAACCAGTGGCGTGCAGGGCGCGCTGCAGTTCCTGCAGACCCGCGCAGCCGAGTACGCCGGCCGCGCCAATCTGCTGGTGGTGCCCTGCGTCAGTCCGTGGGGGTACGAGCGCATCCAGCGCTGGAACGCCGATGCGGTCGATCCGAACCGCTCGTTCATGGCCAACAGCCCGGCCGCCGAATCGGCCGCGCTGATCGCCCTGGTCGCGCCGCTGCGCGGCAGCATCGCCATGCATATCGACCTGCACGAAACCACCGACAGCGATGAGACCGAGTTCCGTCCCGCGCTGGCCGCCCGCGACGGCAAGCCGTTCGAGCCGGGACGGATTCCGGATGGCTTCTATCTGGTGGATGACAGCGAAAACCCGCAGCCGGCCTTCCAGACTGCCGTCAACGCCGCGGTCGAGCAGGTGACCCACATCGCCCCGGCCGATGACAAGGGCGAGATCATCGGCTCGCCGGTGGTGGCCCCTGGCGTGATCGAGTATCCGCTGCAAAAGCTGGGCCTGTGCGCCAGCGTCAGTGGGGCCAGGTACACCACCACCACCGAGGTCTACCCCGACAGCCCGCGCGCCACCCCGCAGCAGTGCAACGACGCGCAGGTGGCCGCGATCTGCGCGGCAATCGACTACGCGCTGGCGCATTGACCGCCCGTCGCGGGCAACACTCCCGCCGGCACTAGCCGGGGTGTTGCAGGAACTGGTCCAGCAGCCACAGCGCGGCCGGCCCCAGCGGGCCGCCCTTGCGCCACACTGCGTCGCAGGCCACCAGCTTCGGCCAGCCGGGCAGGGCCAGTTCCACCAGCTGCCCGCGCCCGTACCGGGCCACCAGGCTGCGCGGCAGTTCGGCCCAGCCGAAGCCGTCTTCGGCCATCTCCAGCACCATCAGGTAATCGGTGGCCGACCAGCTGCGGCCGCGGGCCGGGCCACTGCGCTGATCGTCGCCGCTCAGGCAGATCCGGCGATGGCCCGCCAGATGGGATTCGTCCGCGGCGGGGCGTTGTGCCAGCGCGTGCTGCCTGGAAACGAACACCGCCATTTCCGCGCGCAGCGGCAGCGCACGCACGGCAAGGTCGGAGGCGTACTGCGCCTGCTGCGGCACCAGCCCCAGGTGAGCGCGGCCACGCTGCACGACGTCGAGCACGTCGCTGCCTTCGGCATCCAGCCATTCCAGCTCGATGTCCGGAAAACGCTGTTCGAACCGCTGCAACAGGTGATGGTCCGGGTTGAGCTGGTAGATGTCTGACACCACCACGCTCAGCCGCGGCTCGACCGCGTCGCCGAGGCGGATGCTCAGCTGTTCCAGGCGCTCGGCGGCGGCAAGGATCTCCTGCACGTGGCCGAGCACCTTGCGCCCGTCCTCGGTAAGCACCGGGTAGCGACCGCCGCGGTCGAACAGGGTAAGCCCCAGATCGGCCTCCAGCGTGGCAATCGCCGTGCTGATGGTGGACTGGGTTTTCTTCAGGCGACGAGCTGCGGCGGAGAAGGAGCCCAGCGCCGCAGCTTCCACGAACGCATGCAGGGATTCGGGGCCGTAGCGCATGGATGTATCGCCTTTATCGATGGTTTCCATCTTGGTTCTGATGGAAATGGCGATGATAATGGCCGCGTCGCCCGGGCGCCACCGCCCAGCCCCGTACCGACCCATTGTCGGTACCTGCCGGGCCAGCGGCGACGCCCGCGCATCCGCCATCCCGGCCGATGCCCCGGCGCCCGGGCTCTCGTGCGTGGGTGCCGACCGTCATCAAGGAGCTTTCCATGCACACACAGGTGCAGTCCCCCCCTCGTGCCCGTGGCGGCCTGATCGCCTGGGGTTGCCTGACCGTGGCGATCGTCGCCGAGGTGGTCGGGACCTCGTTCATGGCCGATGCCGCCCGTCATGGCGGCTATCTGGGCTATGTCGTGATGGCCGTGGCCCTGGCCATTTCGTACTACTTCCTGGCGCTGTCGGTGCGCGGCATCGCCGTCGGGGTCGCCTATGCGGTGTGGGAAGGGCTCGGCCTGACCCTGCTGACCCTGGTCGGCCTGTGGGTCTTCAAGGACAGCCTGTCGGGACAGCAGATGATCGGGCTGGTGATGGCGGCGGCCGGCATCGTCTGCGTCACCCTCGGCGAGGAGCACACCGCATGAATCCCACTGCTTTCCTGTTCGTGGTCTGCTCGGCCCTGATCGACATCGCGGCCAACATGATGGTCGCCCGATCCGATGGTTTCCGTAAGCCGGCCTGGGGCGTTGCCGCGATCGTGCTGGTCTGGATCGCCTTCGCGCTGCTCGGCCAGGCGGTCAAGACCCTGGATCTGGCCACCGCCTATGCGATGTGGGGCGCGATCGGGGTGATCGGCACGGCCGTGTGTGGGCGCGTGCTTTTCGGCAACCGCCTGCGTCCGATCGGCTGGGTCGGCATCGCGCTGGTCACCGGCGCGGTGGTGGTGCTGTCCAGCCACTGATCCCGGTCAGCGGAACAGCTGGTTCAACACCGCCCCGGAAGCAGCATCGGCAAAGCCATCGAAACGCCCTTCGTCGGCGAGCAGTGTCGAGGCCCGCATCATCCCGCCCCACGCGCTGCGCGCCAGCGCACCGCCCACGCTGACCCGGCGCACGCCCATCGCGGCGATGTCCTGCAGGGTGAACGCCACCGCGCTGCCGACCAGCAGGTTGACCGGTTTCGGTGCGACCGCGGCCACCACCGCCTGGATCTGCTCGCGCGTGCTGATGCCCGGCGCGTACAGGCAATCGGCACCGGCATCGGCATAGGCGCGCAGGCGGGTGATCGCATCGTCCAGGTCCGGGCGGCCGACGAAGAAGTTCTCGGCCCGGCCGACCAGCAGCACATCCTGGCCGCTGCGGTCGATGGCATGGCGCGCGGCACGCACCCGCGCCACGGCAACCTCCAGCGGTCGCAGCGGCTGGTCGCCATCACCACTGGCGTCCTCGATGGACAGCCCGGCCACACCGGTGGCGATGGCCCGTTCCACCGCCGCTTCCACCCCGGCGGCGTCGGCGCCGAAACCATCGCCGAAATCGGCATTGACCGGCAACGGCGTGGCGGCGCTCAGTTCGCGCAGATGCGCCAGGGTAACCTCCAGCGTCAATGCGCCGTCCGCTTTGCCCTGGCTCCAGGCCACCCCGGAACTGGTGCTGGCCAAGGCCTGGAACCCCAGCCCGGCCAGATAGCGCGCACTGCCCACGTCCCACGGATTGGGCAGGACAAAACAGCCCTGCGCATGCAATGCGCGGAACGCGGCGCGGCGGGAGCGGGGATCCTGCGAAGCTGTGGTCATGGCGCGGGCCGGTGGGGCGACACGCCGATGGTAGCGCCGCGCGCGCCCGGGCAGGCCGGCGGCAGACCGGCGCAGCGTGTGGTCAGGCCCGCACCCAGCGCGCCGCCACCCCGATCAGCAGCAGCGCCGTTGCCACCGCGCAGAACGCGACTACCAGGCTGCTGCCCTGGGCCACGAAGCCGATCAGTGCCGGTCCGGCCAGCACCCCGGCGTAACCGAGGGTGGTGATCGCCGGAATCGCCAGGCTTTCGGGCATCGCCCTCTGGTTGCCGGCCATCGAGAACAGGGCCGGCACGATATTGGCGCAGCCCAGCCCGACCAGCGCATAGCCGACGAGTGCCAGCGCCAGCGAGGGGGCAAAGGTGACCCCGGCGAAACCGGCAACGGCGACCAGGCTGCCCAGCAGGATGGTGCGGTGCCGGCCGAGGCGGGCCACCACGCCGTCGCCGACCAGGCGGGTGACGGTCATGGCAATGGCGAAGGTCATGAAGCCCAGGCCGGCGCGCGAGGGGTGCACGTGCTGCACGTCGTGCAGGAACACCGCGCTCCAGTCCAGCATCGCGCCTTCGGCCAGGAAGGCCACGAAACACAGCACGCCGATGCCCAGCACCACCCCGTGCGGGATGGCGAACACAGGAGCGCCGCTGGGCGCGCGCTCCCGGCGCCAGAACGGCAGTGACAGCGCCAACAGCACGACCATTACCGCCGCGGCCATCAGGCACACCAGCCACGGCGGCAGCTGCAGTGCCAGCAAGGCGGTCATTGCTGCCGCCCCGACCGCGCCGCCGATGCTGTAGAACGCGTGGAAACCGGACATCATCGGCCGCCCGCCATCGCGTTCGACCATCACCGCCTGGATGTTCATCGTGCAGTCGCAGGCTCCTACGCCGGCGCCAAACACGAACAGGGCCAGGCCCAGCGTCCACGGCGAGGGGGCGATGGCCAGCAGCGGCAGGCTGCCGATCACCAGCAGCAGCGTGGCGATCATCACCGCACGGCAGCCATGCCGCGCGGCGAACATGCCGGCCAGCGGCATCGACACCAGCGAGCCGGCGCCCAGGCACAGCAGCACCAGCCCGAGTGATCCTTCATCCAGCCCGGTGCGGGTCTTGGCGAAGGGCACCAACGGTGCCCAGGCGGCGGTGGCAAAGCCGGGCAGGAAGAACGCCGCGCGGGTGGCGTGCTGTTCGGCACGGGTACCGGCCAGCGAGGACGAAGCAAGCGTGGACATGCAGGGCGGGCTCATTCGGCGTGGGCGAGGTGGATATCCACGCCGCGACGCGCAAACGCCTCGGCCTGTGCGCGGGGGGCGTCGGCTTCGAGGACCAGCACGTCGATCTGCTCGACCGCGCCGATCCGGTGCGCGGCCTGTGCGCCCAGCTTGTCGTTGCTGGCCACCACCACGCAGCGGCTGCTGGCCGCCAGCATGGCGCGCTTGAGCGTGGCCTCTTCGCCATCCACCGCCCACAGCCCGGCCTCGGCGTCCACCGCGCAGGTGCCGACAAAGCACACATCAACGCGCAGCGCAGCGAGCGCCTCCAGCGCCTGCGCGCCGACGGTCGCGCCAATGCGCGGATCCAGCCGGCCGCCGATCAGGCTGACCTCGATACCATCGCGCGCCATCAGCAGCAGGGCGATGTCCGGCGCATTGGTGATCACCCGGATGCCGGCGTGCGCAGCCAGGCAGGCGGCGATGGCGGTGTTGGTGGAGCCGGCATCGAGCAGCACCCACTCACCCGGGCGCACGTGCGCGGCCGCGGCGCGGGCCAGCGCCTGCTTCTGCTCGCGCTGCACCCCCTGCCGATCAGCCAGCGGCGGGAACACGGGCGCAGCGGGCAGGGCACCGCCATAGACCTTGCGGCACAAACCCTGGCTGGCCAGGTCGCGCAGGTCGCGGCGGATCGAGTCTTCCGACACGCCCATCTGCACCGCCAGGTGCGCGGAAAACACGCGTCCCTGTTCGCGCAGCAGGGTCAGGATGGTCTGTTGGCGCTCGCCGGGGAGGGCGTCGGTATTCATGCGGGATCTCGAAAGCATGCGGTGGCCAACCAGGCGCAACCCGGTGGCCTGGATGGCGTATTGGTGCGTAATCATAGCGCTTGAATGCACGTTCGTGCATGGTGTGCCGTCGCACGTGCATGGTCACTCACGATCGCACCGCCCCGCGTCAGTCCTCGCGCTGCAGCTCCGGCTGGATCAGCCCTGCCACCCAGTCCATGAAGGCCACCACCCGCCGCGGCAGGTGGCGGCGCTGGGCGTAGAGCAGGGTCACCGGCATCGGCTCGGCCGGGTACTGCGGCAGCACTTCCACCAGGGCGCCGCTGGCCAACGCCTGGCGCGCGCCCAGCCGCGGCACCTGGATGATGCCCAGCCCGGCCAGCGCCGCCGCGCTGTAGCCCTCGCCACTGTTGACCGTGACCGCGCCGCGCATCGGCAGGCTGCGGTAGCGGTGACCATCGTGGTACTCGAAGCCGGGCGAGCGCTGGCCCAGCGTGCCCACGTAATGGATCAGGTCGTGGGTGGCCAGGTCGCCCAGCCCCTGCGGGGTGCCGCGGGCGGCCAGGTAGGCCGGGCTGGCGCAGTTGACGACCTGCATGTGGCCCAGCGGCCGCGCCACCAGCGTGTTGTCGTCCAGGCTGCCCACGCGCAGCACGCAGTCAAAACCCTCGCGGACCAGGTCCACGCGCCGATCGGTGCCGCTCAGTTCGATCTCCAGCCCCGAGTGGCGGTGCAGGAATCGGGGCAGCTGCGGAATCACCAGCTGCCGCGCCAGCCCACTGGACATGTCCACCCGCAGCCGGCCCTTGAGCTGGCTGGTATCGCGGCGGAACATGCCCTGCAGCTCTTCCATGTCATCGAGCAGGTCGCGCGCACGCTGCTGGAACTGGGCGCCATCGGCACTCAGCTGCACCCGTCGGGTGGTCCGATGCAGCAGCTGCACGCCCACTTCGGCTTCCAGCCGCTGCACCGCCAGCGACACGCTGGCCTTGGCCAGGCCGAGGCTGTCGGCGGCGCCGGTGAACGAGCCGAGTTCGGCGACGCGCAGGAAGCTGCGCAGTTGGTCGAGGCGATCCATGGATTGTTCGTCAATGGTGAACAGTCAAATCAGGATCTCGCCGTTTATGCGTTCGCGCAAGGTCAATAGTCTGTGCCCACACCCTCAACCGTTGGAGAAGCCCCATGAGCCATTCCCCTCGCATTGTCCTGGTCACTGGCGGCAGCCGCGGGCTGGGCCGCAACGCCGCCCTCGCGCTGGCCGCCGACGGCGCCGACCTCGTGATTACCTACCGCAGCCAGGCCGAGGCGGCTGCCCAGGTGGTCGCGCAGATCCAGGCGCTCGGCCGCCGCGCGGCTGCATTGCCGCTGGATGTCGCCGACAGCGGCAGCTTCGGCGCGTTCGCCGCGCAGTTGCGCGACACCCTGGACGGGTGGGGCGCCACGCAGCTGCAGGGCCTGCTCAACAACGCCGGCGAAGGCCTGTATGCCAGCATCGCCGAGACCACGCCGGAACAGTTCGACCACGCCGTGGCGGTGCACCTGAAAGGGCCGTACTTCCTCACCCAGGCGCTGTTGCCGTTGATCGCCGATGGCGGGCGCATCCTCAATGTATCCAGCGGCCTGGCACGGTTCTCGCTGCCGGGCAGTTCGGCCTACGCCATGATGAAAGGCGGCATCGAGGTGTTCACCCGTTACCTGGCCAAGGAGCTGGGTGCGCGTGGGATCAGCGCCAATACGCTGGCGCCCGGCGCGATCGCCACCGACTTCGGCGGTGGCCGCGTGCGCGACGACGAGCACGTCAACGGCATGGTGGCCTCGATCACCGCGTTGGGCCGTGCCGGCCAGCCCGATGACATCGGCCCGGTGGCCGCTGCACTGCTGTCGCCGTCCACGGCGTGGATCAATGCGCAGCGGGTGGAAGCATCGGGCGGCATGTTCGTCTGACTGAGCGGGCGTGCGCGGCAGTGCGCACGCCCTTGATCAGGGCAACGACTGCAAACGGGTCGCATTCGCGGTTCGCCGCTATCATGGCGCTCCTGATTCTCCATGCCGAGCCTGATTTGAACGCCACTTCACCGATGACCCCCATGGGTCGAGTCTTTGCCACCGTTGCGTTCATCGAAGCGCTCACCTGGGCAGGCCTGTTGATCGGCATGTATTTCAAGTACCACGCCGCTGATCCCACCCCGATCGGCGTGCGCGTGTTCGGGCCGGTGCATGGCGTCGCGTTCATGGTCTACGTGGTGGTGACGGTGCTGGCCGCGGTGCGGCTGCAGTGGCCGTGGTGGGCGGCGGGCTTGGCCCTGTTGGCCGCCGTGCCGCCGCTGGTGACGTTGCCGCTGGAATGGTGGTTCAAGCGGCGCGGGCTGCTGGGCCGTCGGGCGGCGTAACGACGCGTCCATCGCCCGGTGGCGACATGAGCTTCGAACGCGGGCCGGTTTTATGTGGACGGTTCGGTTACGTGGCGCCAGGCGCGGTTTCGTTCCGAGGTCATGCGTGCGATGCGCGCGGCGGGGCTGTCGGCGGTCGTTTGGGAACCGACCCTACCGGGACCGGGTGCCGCCGTGCGGGCTGGTAGGGTCGAACCTTGGTCGACTGCACGTAACGCGTCCGCGTTCGGTGGCGACATGACCTTCGAACGCAGGCCGGTTTTCTCGTAGGCGGTTCGGATGCGTGATTGCAGGCGCGGCTCCGTTTCAGGGTCATGCGTGCAATGTGCGTGGCACCGTTATCGGCGGTCGTTTGGGAACCGACCCTACCGGGAGCGCGTCCAGACCGGGTGCCGCCGTGCAGGCCGGTAGGGTCGAACCTTGGTCGACTGCACGTAACGCGTCACCGTTCGGTGGCGACATGAGCTTCGAACGCAGGCCGGTTTTCTCGTAGGCGGCTCGGTTGCGTGATGGCAGGCGCGGCTCCGATTCGGGGTCATGCGTGCAATGTGCGTGGCACCGTTATCGGCGGTCGTTTGGGAACCGACCCTACCGGGAGCGCGTCCAGACCGGGTGCCGCCGTGCAGGCCGGTAG
>DJBL01000056.1 GCA_002435595.1 Stenotrophomonas maltophilia | reverse complement strand
AGCGCGGCCGCCAGGGCCAGCAGGACGCCGGCGGCGAACGCGCTGGCCAGGGCGCGGCTGCGCAGGGTGTCAGTCATCGCGGCGACGGGGGACCCGCACCGGCGCCACCGGTGGCGGTGGCATCTGCAGGTGGAAGCCGCGCTCGGCGAGGTTGGCGCGCACTTGCGCCACATCGGCCAGGGCGAGGCGACGGTCGGGGGTCAGGGCGACTTCAAGCACGAATGCGAACGGCGCCAGCGTGGCCTGCAACGCTTTGGGAACAGCGTTGAAGTCATCGCGGACGGCGAGGTAGACGTAAGTGTCCTGCTTGCGTTGGCTTTTGTAGACGTAGGCTTGCATTGCCCGCGGGGCGTGGCCCTGGGAGGTGATGGCGATGATTGTGTCGGAAACCACGCAAGGGGGAAAGCCGCGATCGCCTCAGGGCGCCGGTTTGCCGGCGCGCGGCAGATTCAGGTTCATCAATGTCGCGATCGCGTTCAGGTCGGGATCGCCGGGAGGTGCCGGGCAGGGCCGGGCACCTCCGGGGAATGCACCGGCTTACTTGACCTTGGCGTAGGTGCCCTTGAGGGCGACACCGGCCATCAGCGTACCGGCGAAGCACTCGTAGTTGGTGGCGCTCTTGAACTCGTTCTTCTTGTAGTAGCTGACGATGTCCACCACGGCGTTGGCACCGCGCGACTTGGCGCCGTCCTGCAGCGCGCGCAGCGCCGACAGGGCCACCCAGCGGCAGGCTTCCTCATCGCTCTTGTTGGCCGCGTTGGTCTTCTTGTTGGTCACGTCCTCGCCGAAACGCTGCTGGACATTGACCTTTTCACCGGCCAAGTAGAAACGCACGCTGCCGTCGATCCCGGCATCGCGGGCGGCCTGGGAGCTCACCAGCTCGCGCAGCGACTGTTCCACACGGGTATCACGGGCCTGGGCGGTGCTGGCGACGGCGAGCAGGGCGGTGGCGGCAATCAGGGCAAAACGACGCATTCAACTTTCTCCTTGTTGGTGGGGCGCAGGGTGTTGCGTGGGAACCGGCCCGGATCCGGGCTGGGGGTCAATCCTGCCAGCGACGGAAGATCAACGAGGTGTTGATCCCGCCGAAGGCGAAATTGTTGCTCATGACGTACTCGGTCTGCAGCGCGCGACCTTCGCCCTGGATGAAGTCCAGCGCGCCGCAGCGCGGATCGACCGTCTGCAGGTTCAAGGTGGGCGCGAACCAGCCTTCGCGCATCATTTCGATGGTGAGCCAGGCTTCGAACGCGCCGCACGCGCCGAGCATGTGGCCCACGTAGCTCTTCAACGAGCTGATCGGCATGCCCGGCCCGAACACCTGCGCGGTGGCCTGGGTCTCGGCGATGTCGCCATGTTCGGTGGCGGTGCCGTGTGCGTTGACGTAGCCGATCTGCGACGCCTCCAGCCCGGCATCCTCCAGCGCCAGGCGCATGGCCTGGGCCATGGTGTCGGCCGTGGGCTGGGTGACGTGCTGGCCATCGCTGTTGGTGCCGTAGCCGACCACCTCGGCCAGGATCGTGGCCCCGCGCGCCTGCGCATGCTCCAGCTCTTCCAGGATCAGCGTGCCGGCGCCCTCGCCCAGCACCAGGCCGTCGCGGTTGGCGTCGAACGGGCTGGGCGTGGTCTGCGGCGCATCGTTGCGCACACTGGTGGCAAACAGGGTGTCGAAGACCGCCGCGGCCGTGGCATCGAGCTGCTCGGCGCCGCCGGTGACCATCACCTGCTGCTTGCCGCTGCGGATCGCCTCGTAGCCGGCGCCCACGCCCTGGCTGCCCGAGGTGCAGGCGCTGGAGGTGGTGTAGACGCGCCCGGACAGGCCAAAGAACACCCCGATGTTGACCGGCGAGGTGTGGCTCATCATCTTCAGGTAGGTGGTGGCGCTGATGCCCTCGGTGGTGTGCTCATGCAGCATGCGGCCGAACTCGGCGGTGGCCTCGTGGCTGCCCGAGGACGAGCCGTAGGCCACCCCGGCCAGGCCGCTGCGCAGCACCGGGTGGCCGAGCAGGCCGGCCGATTCCAGCGCCAGTTCGGTGGCGCGCACCGACATCACCGCCACCTTGCCCATGCTGCGGGTGGTCTTGCGGTTGTAGTGCGGCGGCAGCGCGTAGTCCTGCACGGGTGCGGCCAGGCGCGTGTTGAGGCCGTCGAAGACTTCCCACTCGGGGATGTACCGCACCGCGTTGACGCGCGCATGCAGGCGCTCGCGGATGCTGGGCCAGTCATGGCCCAGCGGGCTCAGCGCGGCCGCGCCGGTGACCACCACGCGACGATCGGTTCTGCTCATCAGACCATGCCTCCGTTGACCGAGATCACCTGGCGGGTGATGTAACCGGCCGATTCGGACAGCAGGAAGGACACCGCATGGGCGACCTCCTCCGGCTGGCCCATGCGCCCGGCGGGAATCAGTTTGAGCGCGTGGTCGAGCACTTCCTGGTTGACCATCTCGGTCTCGATCAGGCCCGGGGCCACGCAGTTGACGGTGATCGCACGGCTGGCCAGTTCCAGTGCCAGCGCCTTGGTGGCGCCGATGATCCCGGCCTTGGCCGCGCTGTAGTTGGTCTGGCCACGGTTGCCGACCAGCCCGGAGACCGAGGACAGGGTGACGATGCGGCCCGGCTTGCGCCGCCGCACCATCGGCATCACCAGCGGGTGCAGCACGTTGTAGAAGCTGTCCAGGTTGGTGTGCACCACCGCGTCCCAGTCTTCGGCGGGCATGGCCGGGAACGCGCCGTCGCGCGCGATGCCGGCGTTGCAGACCACGCCATAGTAGGCGCCGTGCGCCTCCACATCGGCCTCCAGCGCCGAGCGCGCGGCGTCACGGTCGGCCACGTCGAACATCAGCACGCGGGCCTGTCGGCCCAGCGCCTGGATGTCGGCGACCACCGCCTGTGCTTCCTCGATGCGGCTGCGGCAATGCACCACCACATCGAAACCATCGCGCGCGATGCGCAGCGCGATGGCGCGGCCGATGCCCCGGCTGGCGCCGGTCACCAGCACGGTCAGATTCCCTGTCATGCCTCTCCACTCTCCAGATAAGCCATCGCATCGCGTGGTTCAAACACGGAAACGTTGGCGACCGCCAATTCGGTATCGCCTGCCAGGATGCGGCAGGCGAACATGCCCAGGCCATTTTCGCCCATCAGCTCGCACTGTGCCTCTACCCGCAGGCAGGTGCCGGCGGCAAAGTACGGCTGGTGGGCGGTGTAGCGGCGGGTGCCCAGCAGGAAGCCGATCGACGGCGCGCGCCCGGCCTGGCGGGCCTTGCACCCGGCCCAGGCGGCGATCGCCTGGGCCATGTATTCCACCCCCACCCACGCCGGCACGCCTTCGGCAGTGCTGAACAACCCGTGGCCGGGCACGTCCACCTCGACCACGATCGATTCCGGCTGCCAGTCCAGCAAGCGGTCGATCAGGCGCATGCTGTCGCGGTGCGGCAGCACGTCATCGATGTTCTGCGGCAGCTGCATGCTCACTCCCGGGCCAGGGCCAGTACGGCGTTGCTGCCGCCGAAGGCGAACGAATGGCTGAGCACGTGCCGCGGCGGCTGCGCGGCGCGGGTGCCCGGGGCGACCAGCGCCAGGGCCGGCAGCGCGGCATCGCCCTGCCCGTCCCACCAGTGGGTGGGCAGCTGCTGGGCGGGGTTGTCGGCCAGCACCATCCAGCACAACGCCGCCTCGATCGCGCCGGAGGCGCCCAGGGTGTGCCCGGTCAGCGGCTTGGTCGAACTGGCCGGCACCGCCGTGCCCAGTACCGCGGCCACGGCCTGGCTTTCCATCGCATCGTTGTGGCCGGTGGCGGTGCCGTGCAGGTTCACGTAATCCACCTGGGCCGGGACCAGGCCGGCGCGGTCCAGCGCCTGCTGCATGGCATCGATGGCCCCGCGGGCCTGCGGGTCCGGGGCGGACATGTGGTGGGCGTCGGACGATTCGCCCCAGCCGGACAGGCGCACCGGGCCGGGCTCGGCGGTCATCAGGAACAGTGCGGCGCCTTCGCCGATGTTGATCCCGTTGCGGTTGGCCGAGAACGGGTTGCAGCGCGCGGCCGAGACCGACTCCAGCGCGCTGAACCCGGCCACGGTGAAGCGGCATAGCGAGTCGGCGCCACCGGCCACCACGGCATCGACCAGGCCGGCACGCAGCAGCCGGGCCGCGGACATCAGTGCCTTGGCGCTGGACGAGCACGCGGTGGAGATCGTCCAGGCCGGGCCGGTGCTGCCGATGCGTTCGCGCACGAAGCGCGCCGAGGTCCCCATTTCCTGCTGGGCGTAGTCGAAGTCCAGCGGCCACTGGCCGCTGTCACGATGGCACCGCAGCGCATTCTCCGACTCGCCGATGCCCGAGGTGCTGGTGCCGACGATGACCGCCACCCGATCGGCGCCATATCGCGCGATCGCCGCGTCCACCGCCGGGCGGATCTGCAGCAGCGCCGCTTCCAGCAGGGCGTTGTTGCGCCCGCGCAGGGCCACCGGCAGTGCGGACAGGTCCGGCAGCGCGGTGGTCACTTCGCCCAGCGCCAGGGTGCGCCCGGCGATCACCGTGGTGTTGTCGCGCAGGCCGCCGGGCTGGTCGGCAAACAGGCCCGCGCGTACCTGCGCACGGTCGCCGCCGAGCGCGCAGACCACGCCCAGGTCATTCAGATAGATCGCGCTGCTGCTACTGCTCACGGCTGTGCCTGTTCCATGTCCAACGATTCAATCACCAGTTCATAGCCTTCGGCCAGATTGCGCAGCCGCACCCGCCCGTCCGGCAGGGGTTCGCGCACCAGCCAGGCCTTGCCGCCCTGCTCCAGGCGGCGCTCGGGGCCGTCCTCGACCAGTGTCCAGCCCGCCGGCAGCGCCGCGCGGATCGCCGCAGCCGGCCACAGCGCGAACTGCAGGTCGTCCAGCACGCGCTCGCCACGCACCTGTGGCGGCAGCCACGGGGCACGGGTCTGTTCCAGGGTGGTGCCGTCCCAGACCATGCGCACGCCGGTCTGGCCCATCGCCTGCACCGCCAGCCGCACCTGGCTGCTGTCCGCTTCCAGCAGCGCATCCAGCTCGCGTTCGTGGCTGCCGAAGCGGAACTGCAGGCGCTGCTGCAGCTGCAACGGCTGCGCCAGCGCCGATGGCGGCAGCTGCAGGGTGGGCAGCTGCACCAGCGGCGCGGGCATGCGGGTGCTGGCGCAGGCGGCCAGCACGCAGCAGAGCAACAGGACGATCAGCCGCTGCACAGTTCCTCCAGCACCCGCAGGCGGCGGCCGCTGTCATCGGCCACGTACGGGTTGTGGGTGTCCCAGGCGTAGCCGGCCAGGATCGAGGAAATCATGCGGCGCACGTCCGGCTGCTGCTCGGGGTGGTAGATGATCTTCTGGAAGCCACCGGCATACCAGGCTTCGACGAAGCGACGGAAGGTCTTGACCCCGGCCCGCAGCGGAATGGAGAAGTCCTTCTCCCAGTCCACCGTCTCGCCGTTGTGCTCGCGGGCGATGCAGTCACTGGCCAGCTGCGCGGACTTGAAGGCGATGGTGACGCCGGAGGAGAACACCGGGTCGAGGAACTCGCCGGCATTGCCCAGCAGCGCGTAGCCCTCGCCCCACAGCGAGGACACATTGGCCGAGTAGCCGGTGATGGTGCGCACCGGCAGCACCGCCCATTCGGCGTTCTTCAGCAGGCCGGAGAGGTTGGGATCCTCGCCGACGATCGCGCGCAGCTTGTCCTCGTCGCTGCCCGGGTACGTCTCGAAGAAGCTCGGCTCGGCCACCACGCCCAGCGAGCAGCAGCCATTGGAGAACGGGATCGTCCAGTACCACACGTCCACGTGCTCGGGATGGGTGGTGATGAGGATCTTGTTGCGGTCGAAACCGGCGTCGGCCGGGATATGGTCGCGCACGTGGCAGAAGATCGCCCCGCGCACCGGGAAGTTCGACGGCGACTCGAGGTCGAGCAGGCGTGGCAACAGGCGCGCGAAGCCGCTGGCATCGAGGATGAAGCCGGCTTCGATGGTGTACTCGCTGCCGTCGGGGCGGCGCACCTGCACCCGCGCCGGGCGGCCCGGCTGCACCGACAGCACCTCGTCGCCGAAGCGCAGGGTGGTGCCCATGCGCTCGGCGCCGCGGGCCAGCACGTCATCGAAGGTGGCGCGCTGCACCTGGTAGGTGGTGCCCCAGCCCGGCGAGAACTTGTCGCGGAAGTCGAATTCGGTGCTGGCCGTGCCACGCACGAAGGCGGCGCCGTTCTTGTACTGGAACCCGGCCTGGACCACGTCCTGCAGCAGCCCGGCCGCCTCGATGTATTCCATGCTCTGCGGCAGCAGGCTCTCGCCGATGGAGAAGCGCGGGAACTGCTGGCGCTCGAGCATCAGTACCTGGCGGCCCTGCTTGCGCAGCATGGCCGCGGCAACGGAACCGGCCGGACCTGCGCCGATGACGAGAATCTCGGTTGTTTCCACTTGCGGGTTCATCGATACATCCTTGATCAGAAAAACGTGGGAGAGAGACGGGCCGGCGCTGCGCTCAATGCGGTGCGTCGTGCGGTGGCGGGCGGAACAATGGCGAGATGATCCAGACCAGGCCGATGCCGAACAGCAGGGTCAGGCCGAAGGCACGCAGCGCCGGCGTGGCCGACAGGCCGAGCAGGCCGAACGACAGCCAGGTGCTGGCCGCCCCGACGCACACCGCCAGCCAGGCACTGGCATCGCCGCGGTGCTCGATCAGGAAGATGCCGTAGTCGATGCCCATGCCCAGCAGCAGCATCAGCGCCAGCACGTTGAACAACTGCAGCGGCTGGCCGAACAGGCCCAGCAGCGCCAGGGTCAGCGCGCCGGCCACCAGGGTCGGGGCGAATACCCGCCAGGCCTGTGCGCGGTAGCGCCAGTACAGCACCGCAAACACCAGCACCACCCCGACCAGCAGCAGCACGCTCATCAGCTTGCGGTAGTGCTTGAGCAGCTTGGAGAAATCGGCGGTGCGATCGACCCAGCGCACGCCTTCGATGCCGCGGGTCTGGGCTTCGAGCAGGGTCAGCGCGTCGGCGCGGGACAGATCGTCCACCATCACCACCGAGGCCACGCCCTTGCCCACCGTGCCCAGCCACAGGTGGCGGAACGGCAGCGCGGCCGGCGAGGCCAGGAAGGCGTCGGCCTGCAGGTCCTGGGCAGCGTAGGCCGGGCGCGGCAACGCCTCGCCGACCGCCTCACCCACCTTGCCCAGCACCTGCGGCTCGACCTTGGCGGTCAGCGCGGCGTCGGCCTGCTGCCGCTGCACCGAGGGCAGCCAGTCGCTGATGGCGCGATAGCCGCCGATCTGCTTGTTGGCCGAGAGTACGCGCAGGCGCTCGATCAATGCTTCCTCGCGCTGCAGGACCTGCTCGGCGGTGTCGCCCTGCACCAGGTAGAACTGCGCCGGGCTGGGCATGCCCAGCATCTGGCTGATCCGGATCTGCTGGTCGATCAACGTCTTGGGCGAGGACTGCAGGCTGCGCAGGTCGTCGTTGCTGTCCAGCCGGGCGATGCCGACGGCGGCGAACACGGCCACCACGCCCAGGAACAGCGCGGTGCGCCGGCCCTGCAGGCGCGGCCAGCGCTCCAGGGTGCCGCCGAGCCACCGCGAGAAGCGGGTGTTGCGGATCTCGCCACCGTCCAGCCACGGGAACCAGAAGATCACGGTGAGGAACGCGGCGGCCAGGCCGACCACCGAGAACAGCGCCATCTGGCGCAACCCGGGGAACGGCGCCAGGCCCAGCGCCAGGTAAGCCAGCGCGCTGGTCAGCAGTGCCAGCCACAGGCCCGGCAGCAGGTGCTTGAGCAGGCGCCAGCGACGGTCGGCCGGTTCGGCCTGGCGCGAGGCGAACCAGTGGATGCCGTAGTCCTCGGCCACGCCCACCAGCGACGCGCCGAACACCAGCGTGAGCACGTGGACCTTGCCAAACACCAGTACCGTGACCGCCAGCGCCACGCCGCAGCCGATCAGCAGCGAGGCGGCCACCAGCAGGATCGGGCGCAGCGAGCGGAAGGCCAGCCACACCAGCAGCAGCACCGCGGCCAGCGAACCCCAGCCGATGGTGTTGATCTCCCGGTTGGCCTGCACCGCGGCCGCCTCGGCGTGCAGCGGCACGCCCGCGCGCAGTACCTCCAGGCCCGGCGCCTGCTTGCCGGCGGCGGCGCTGGCCGAATCCAGCAACAGGTCGATATGGCGCTCGCCATCGAGCTGGAACGCCGACCCCACCGTGTCGAACTGCAGCACCGTCCAATGCTTGCCATCGGCCTCGAGCAGGCCGTCATCGCCCATCCGCAGGCCCGAGCCCAGCGCGCGCTCCTGCCACCACTGCGGCCACAGCGACAACGGGTCCTGCCGCCAATCGGTCAGTCGCGGTGCGCCCATCGGGCCATACAGCGCGGCCAATGCCGAGTCGGCCAGGCCATCGATCGGTTCGGCCTGCAGGCGCTGGCGCTGCTCGCCGGTCAACAGGCGGTCGCGGTACGGCGCGTAGAACGCGCGCGCCTGCTCGAACCAGCCCTCGATCGACCCGCTGTCGCGCAGCAGCGCCCTGCCCTCGGCGCTGTCGTGCACCACCGTGCGGAATGCCTGCTCGGCGGCCTTGGTCTGCGCGGCATCGGTACTGCCG
The DNA here is from genome assembly GCA_002435595.1 of Stenotrophomonas maltophilia. Lineage (GTDB taxonomy): Bacteria > Pseudomonadota > Gammaproteobacteria > Xanthomonadales > Xanthomonadaceae > Stenotrophomonas > Stenotrophomonas maltophilia_AC. Next base: position 35,208 of record DJBL01000056.1, on the reverse strand, counting down.
AGCAGCACCACGATCTGGCGCGCGTTGGCATCGGCGATGCGGCGGGTGACGTCGGAGAGCAGGCGATCATGCGCATCCTGCGGCAGCAACGCCAGGATGTCGGTATCGATCCGCGACTGGCTCTTCCACAGCTGCCACTGCTGCACGCCCAAGCCAACCAGCACCAGCAGCCAGAGCACCGCCAGCCAGCGCCAGATGCGCTGCAGGCGGCCGTTGGGGGTCAGCAGGTCATTCAAACTTGCTGCCCTCTTCGGCACTCAGCTGGGCCGGGGTTTCGCTCATGCCGGCAAAGTGGATGCGGGTGACATCCTGGTTGGCCTCGGTGATTTCCACCTCGCGCACGTAGCGGTCGCCGCTCAGCGCCAGCGCGGTGAACACCTTGGCCAGCATCGCCGAGCGTGGGCGCAGCTGCATCTTCCAGCCATTGTTGGGCAGCGCCTCCACCGTCACGGTGAACTGCGCCGACAACGCCTGCGCATCGCCACTCATCAGCGCGAACATGATCGCGTTGACCGACCGCATCGCCGGCTGCTGGCGACCGTCCAGCTCGACCCGGCTGCTGCCGTCGCGCTGGCGGCTGAGGATGCGGTCACGGGTCACCACCACCTCGGAGGGGAACGGCTTGAGCGTGGTCCAGATCACGCCGTGATCCTGGGCCAGCACGAAGCGGCCCTGCGAGCGCAGCGGGTTCTTGAACCCGGCCACCTGCTTGTCCTGGCTGAATTCACCGCGCAGCACGCCCACCTTGGCCACGCGCTGCTTGACCAGGTCGACATCGGCGGCGGGCGCGGCCAGCGCCGGCACGGCCACCAGCAGGGACAACAGCACGACCAGCGTGCGCAGCAGACGGTTCATTGCACTTCCACTCCAAGACGGTCCCACAGCACGGACGGGCACAGGTACAGCATTTCATTGGTCGCCGCATCGACCGCCACCTGGATGGTGTGGGCGCGGGTCAGCACCGCGCCGCTGTCGGCATCGAAGATCTCGTAGGCGATCTTGAGGCGGTTTTCCCATTCGGTGATGGTGGCGCGCACGCGCAGCGCCTGCCCATACAGCAGCGGGCGGATGTACTTCACCCGCGCATCCACCACCGGCCAGATGTAGCCGGACTCGCGCATCTGCGGGTAGTCGTAGTCATAGCGCTGCAGCAGCGCGCAGCGGGCGATCTCGAAGTACTTGAAGTAGTTGCCGTGCCACACCACGTGCATCGGATCGCAGTCGTGGAAGGTGGGCGACAGCGTCACCTCGGCGCTCAGGTCAGGGCTGGTCATACAGGCTCCAGCGCTGGCCGCGGATGTCGTCCAGCAGCGCGCGCAGCTCGCCGTCCAGCGCGCGGTCCTCGTCCACCAGCGCGATGCGCTCGCACAGGTCCTGGTACATCGCGTCCAGTGCGCCGTGCAGGGTGGCATTCATGCCGACCCGCTGGCGCAGCGCCACGCCCTGGCGGGCGGTGATCAACAGCGCGGCCACCACCTGCTCGGTCAGCTCGATCACGCGCAGGCAGTCGCGCGCGGCGATGGTGCCCATGCTGACCTTGTCCTGGTTGTGGCACTCGGTGGAGCGCGAGAACACCGAGGCCGGCATGGTCTGCTTGAGTGCTTCGGCGGTCCAGGCCGAGACGCTGATCTGCAGCGCCTTCAGGCCGTGGTTGATCGCCGCGCGCGGGCCGGTGGCACCGGACAGGTTGGCCGGCAGGCCATGGTTGTAACGGGCATCGACCACCAGCGCCATCTGCCGGTCGAGCAGGTCGGCCAGGTTGGCGATGGTGTTCTTCAGCGCGTCCATCGCAAAGGCGATATGGCCGCCGTAGAAATGCCCGCCGTGCAGGATGCGCTCGCCATCGGCGTCGATCAGCGGATTGTCGTTGGCGCTGTTGAGTTCGGTTTCGATCAGCTGGCGCATGAACGGCAGCGCGTCCTGCACCACGCCGATCACATGCGGGGCGCAGCGCAGCGAGTAGCGGTCCTGCAGGCGCTGTTCGTTGCGCGGCGGGCGATCGCTGTGCAGGTCCTGGCGCAACCGCGCGGCGATCTGCATCTGGCCCGGATGCGGCTTGGCGGCGAACAGCATTTCATCGAAGTGATGCGCGTTGCCGTCACTGGCCAGCACGTTGAAGGCGGTCAGGCGGGTGGCGAGCCTGGTCAGGTAATCGGCGCGGTCGTAGGCCAGGCAGGCCAGCGCGGTCATCACCGCGGTGCCGTTCATGATCGCCAGGCCTTCCTTGGGCCGCAGCCGCAGCGGGGTCATGCCGATCTCGGCCAGCACCTCGGCGGCCGGGCGGCGCGCCCCCTGGTACATCACCTCGCGCTCGCCACACAGCACCGCGGCCACGTAGGACAGCGGGGTCAGGTCGCCGCTGGCGCCGACCGAGCCTTCGGCCGGGATCAGCGGCAGCACGTCGTGGCGCAGCAGCGTGGCCAGGCCCTGCAGCAGCGGGTGGCTCACGCCGGACATGCCGCGCACCAGCGAGGCCAGGCGCGCAGCGATCACCGCGCGGGTTTCGGCCGCATCCAGGAACCGGCCCAGGCCACAACCGTGGTAGGTGAACAGGTGGTGCGGCAGCTCGGCCACCAGCGCCGGCGGAATGTTGACCGTGCACGAGTCGCCGTAGCCGGTGGTCACCCCGTAGATGACTCCGTCCTCGCGCAGCAGGCGATCGAGGAAGTCCGCGCCCTTCTGGATGCGGGCCTGGAAGGCAGGGTCGTCGCTGACCACCGCTTCGGCCTGGCACTGGGACAGTGCAACCACGTCTTCGATGGTCAGCGGCGCATCGCCGAAGCGGATTTGGGGTGACTTACTTGCCATGAGATGCCTGATCCCAGAAGGGGAAGAAATTGAACCAGTCCAAGGGTGCCTGGGTGACCTGAACTTCCAGCCACCGGGCGAAATGTTCCGCCTGCGCGGTCAGCGCGGCGTCGCGCGAGCCGCGCGGAAGCACGATACGGTCGCTGAAATGTTCGAAGCGCACGCGGTAGCCGTCGCCCTCGTGCAGGCAGGCCATGGTGTAGACCGGGCAGGCCAGCGCCGAGGCCAGCACGTAGGCACCGATCGGGAACTGCGCCACGTGGCCCAGGAACGGTGCCGGCACGGTGCGCCCGCCGCGCAGGGGCACGCGGTCGCCGACGATGGCCACGAAGCCGCCCTCGGCCACCCGCCGCTGCAGCTCCACCGCCGTGGCCGGGCCCATGTCGGTGACCTGCATCAGCTCCACCGACGCCAGCGGGTCCAGCCGTTGCATCAGCCGGTTGAAGCGTTGCGCATGCGCGGTATGCACCAGCACGGTGATGCGGAAGCCGTGCACCTGTTCGGCCAGCACCTGGCACAGCTCCAGGCAGCCGATGTGCGCGGTGAGGATCAGCCCGCCCTCGCGACGCGCGATCTTCTCCAGCATCAGGTCGCGCTGCAGGCGGATATGGCTGGGCGGATAGCGCCCGCCCAGCCCCAGCAGCTTGTCCAGCAGGGTATCGGCGAACAGCGCGAAGTGCTTCAGGCTGGTCCAGCGCCCGGGCGCACGCCCGAGCACGCCGGTATGCGCCTGCAGCCGGTGCAGGTACTGCAACGAGGACTGTCGCGCCACGCGGTTGCCCAGCCAGTGGCACAGCACCACCGGATACACGCACAGGCGGAACGGCCAGCGCCCGAACCAGCGATGCACCCAGCACAGGAACAGCACCCCGGCGGCCGAGGTGGTCTCGCCCAGGTCGGCCCAGTGCGGGGCGTTGGCCGGTGCCGGTGCGGTCATGCGCGTGGCGCTCCGGCGATGCGCCGCCACAGCAGGCGCGGCGCGCGCCACAGCATGCCGAAAAACAGGCGGGTATGCATGCGGCTGATGCGCACGTTGTCACGCCACACATCGAAGTGCGACACGCCATCGCTGGGATAGGTGACCCGGGTGGGCAGGCTGATCACCGGCACCTCGCGCCAGAACAGCCGCACCAGGATCTCGCTGTCGAAATCCATGCGCCGGCCGATGGTTTCCTGGCCCACCAGCGCGGTCACCGGCGCCAGCGGGTACAGCCGGAAGCCGCACATGGAATCGCGGATCTGCAGCGACAGCGTGTTGATCCACACCCAGATATGGGTGGCGTAGCGGCCATACAGACGGGCCTTGGGCACGCTGTCATCGTAGGCCGGGATACCGCAGATCACCGCATCGGGATGCTGCTGCGCCAGGGCGAGAAAGCGCGGGATATCGGTGGGATCGTGCTGGCCGTCGGCGTCGATCTGCAGCACGTGGCTGTGCCCGCGGCGGGCCGCCTCGGCAAACCCGGCCAGCATCGCCCCGCCCTTGCCCTGGTTGACCGGCAGGCGCAGCAGCGCGACCTGTCCGTCGGCGTCGGCTGCCAGCGCGTCGAGCACCTGCGCGCAGCCGGCATGGGAGCCGTCATCCACCAGCAGGCAGGCCAGCCCGCTGGCGCGCACGCCGCGCACCACCGCGCCGATGGCGTGCTCATGGTCGTAGACCGGGATCACCACCAGCGGGGCGAACGGCACCGCCGGGGTGGCACGGTGCGCGGTTTCACGCATCGCCGAACACCACCCGGCCACTGGCATGCACGCCGTGGTCGGACACGTAGCGGAAACTCAGCACCGATTTGACCGCGTCCCAGCCCAGGGTGAGCTGCAGGCAGTCGCCAGGGCGCGCGACGTGCTGGAATTTCAGTGCGTCCATGCGCTCGAAGCGAGGCGGCATGCTGAATGCCTCGCGCGCGTAATGGATCGCCCAGTCCAGCTGGACCACGCCCGGCAGGATCCTGGCCTGCGGGAAATGCCCGTCGAAGGCGATCAGGTCCGCCTCCAGCGGCAGCAACAGCAGCGCCGCGTCGGCGTCGCGCTGCTGCCATTGAACGCTCGGGAACAGCGGCCGGAACATGGCCGCCAGTGCGGCGGCGGTCACTTTGCCCTGCGCGTTGAACGGCAGTTCGGCCACGAAACGCCAGCGCCGCGGCCGGGTCACCGCATCGTGGCTGCTGGCCAGGTGCGCGCCCAGTGCCTGCGCCTGGCGACGGCGCTGGGCGTCATCCCAGGCGGCCACATCGGCCTGCTGGGGTACCACCACGGCGGCGAGCTGCTCACGGGCCCCGGGCAGTACCAGTACGCGCACGTCCTGCACCTGCGGGTGCGCGCGCAGCTGGTGCTCCAGCGCGTCCAGCGACACCCGGCGTTCTTCGATCTTGACGATGCGGTCGGCGCGCCCGAGCAGGCGGAAACTGCGCCCGGCATCGGCCTCGACCCGGTCCTGGGTCTGCCACCAGTCCGCGTTCTCCAGGTGCGGCGAGGACACCGAAAGGCAGCCGCCATCGATCCGCCAGGCCACCCCGGGCAGCGGGTGCCACTGCGGCTGCCCGGCGCTCCAGCGGCGCCAGGCGATGCCGCCGGTCTCGCTGCTGCCAAACACTTCGGTGGGGGCGACGCCCAGCAGTGCACGGGCCTGCAGCGCGGCCTCTTCGGGCAGTGGACCACCGGAGGAGAACACCGCGCGCAGGCGCCCCTGCAGCGAGGACCAGTCCAGCTGCTCGGGCAACCGCTTCAGGTGCGCCGGGGTGGCCACCAGCACCGAGGGGCCCTGGGCCAGCGCACTGACCAGGTCTTCGTGGAAGAACCGTCGCGGCTGGATCGCGCGCCCGGCCGCCAGCGGCCACAGCACCCGGAACAGCAACCCGTAGATGTGCTGGTGGGAAACCGTGCCATGCACCTGCGCGCCTTCCAGCTGCTCGCCGAAGGCGGCCTGCAGCGCGTCCACTTCGCGGGTGAGCTGGCGCATGCGCTTGACGATCGCGCTTGGCGCACCGGTGCTGCCGGAGGTGAACACCACCAGTTCCAGCCGGTCTTCGTCCAATGGCGGCAGCGGCTCCTCGGCGCGCGCGGCGGCATCGGGTTGCAGGGGCGCGTAACGCGCCGGCACGTCGCCGGCGAAGCCGGCCACGCGCGGGCTCAGTCCATCCAGGGTGGCCGGCAGGTTGTCCCCGCCCAGGTACACCCGCTTGCCGGCATGCCAGGCACCCAGCAGGGCCGCGGCAAAGACCAGGGTGTCATCGAAATACAGCGCCCAGTCGGTGCCGGGCGCGCGCGCGAACGCCTGCTGCCAGCACAGCACCTGCTGGCGGAACTGCGGGTGGTCCACCGCCCCGTGCGCCGCCTCGCCCACCGTACGGCCGGGCCGCGCCGACACCACCAGCCGATCCAGTGCGATCCACTCAGCCATGGGCGTGCGCCGCCTTGACCCGTCGCCGCACCAGCCATTCGCCACCAAACAGAGCACCCATCATCACGTACGCCAACAATCCGTTGTACAGCGCCCAGACCTGATTGGACGCCCATAGCGCCGTGATCAGGGCCAGACCCCCGTTGAAGACAAAGAAGCCGCACCACACCCAGGTGACACGGCGGGTATAGACCACCGCGAACGGCGGCAGGTCCGGCTCGCTCAGGCGTGCCAGGCGTTCCACCGCGCTGGGCGGGAAGCGCAGGCTGGTGGCGAAGATCACCAGCATCACCGCATTGACCAGCGCCGGGTACAGCTTCAGCGGCAACGCCTGATTGAAGGCGGTGGCCACCAGTGCCAGCACCCCGGTGCCCAGCGCGGCCACCCACCACACCGGCTGGCGGGTGGTGAGCGCGCGCAGCGCGGCCAGCCCGAACAGCAGCAGCGACAGCCAGCGCGGCTCGAAACGGCCCAGCGACAGGTACACCACCAGCGGGTACGCCAGCGACAGCAACGCAAACGCCGCGACGCGCACCCGGACCATGGTCAGTGTCCTGCGGCCGCCGTCAGGCGGCTGCTTGACCGGGCAGCAGCCCGTGCACCACGTCGACGATGTCCTGCACCGTACGCACCGACTTGAATGCCTCCGGCTGCAGGTTACGGCCGAGCAGCGGCTTGAGCTGCACGATCAGGTCGACCGCATCGATGCTGTCGATGTCCAGGTCGTCGTACAGGCGGGCTTGGGGCGTGATGCGCGCCGGCTCGATCTCAAAGCTGTCCTTGAGGATCTTGACGATGCGATCGAAAAGTTCGTTCTTGGTCATGGCAAATCCTGACGCGCCCTTACGACGGCTGACGTGCGGCGACAAACTCGCTCAGGGCACGCACGCTGGAGAAATGGCGACGGGTCTCTTCCGAATCCGCGGACAGGCTGACACCGTACTTTTTCTGCAGGGCCAAACCAAGTTCAAGGGCGTCAATCGAATCCAGGCCGAGCCCTTCCACGAACAGAGGGGCCGCAGGATCGATGTCTTCGGGAGTGATGTCTTCCAGTGAAAGCGATGAAATGATCAATTCCTTGATCTCGTGCTCAAGTGCCTGCACGGCTCGGTTCTCCAGCGAAGTCAAAGTAATGGGCAAGATGATCGGTCACGCGCCGCGCCGCCAAGGCATCCCCCCTGGGCGTGTCACCGGCTACTGCCAGGAAGGGGGCGATCGGGAGATCTTCCCCGACTTCCAGCTGAACGTGAAAACGCCGTGATGGCACACGATACCATTTCTGGCCCTTGGTCAGGGTAGGCGGGGTACAGGTGATCCTGACCGGGGTTATGTCCAGCCGGCCGCGCACGGCGATGTTGGCCGCCCCGCGCTGCAGGCGCGGCGGCTGGCCGGGCACGGTGCGGGTGCCCTCGGGGAAGATCACCAGGTTGCCGCCGGCCTGGACGGCGGCGATGCAGTCGTCGATCAGCCCGGCACCATCGTCATTGGAGACATAGCCGGCGGCCCGCACCGGGCCGCGCATGAACGGGTTGCAGGCCACGGCCTGCTTGACCACGCAGTCGGCGTTGGGGAGCTGGGCGATCAGCAGGACCACGTCGATCAGGGTGGGATGGTTGGCCAGGATCAACAGGCCATTGCGCTGCAGGCGCTCGGCGCCCCGGATCTCGTAGGTCATCACCCCCAGCCGGTGCATCAGGCCCACGTGGCTGGCAAAACTGAGCTGGACCAGGCGCCGGGCCAACGCGCGCCGCCGGGCCGGGTTGCGCACCAGGAACAGCAGCGGGAACAGCAGCCCCCCCAGCAGCAGCCCGCCGAGTCCGAACACGGCAAAGCTCAGGCCGGTGCCGAACACCCGCCAGGCATGGTTCAGACGGGCCGACCAGCGCTCAGCCATGGCGGCGCCAGGTCCATTGCTGGCCGTCGGCGGCCAGGTGCAGGACGGGGTCGCCGGCCAGCAGGAAGCGCATCGCGTCCAGGCCATGCGGCAGCGCGGTGGCCGGGCTGTCGCCGGCGGCCGCGCCCCAGCCCAGCGACAGCCGGGTACCGGGGCGATCGGCCCGGGCCAGGCGCCAGCACCAGGCGTAGTAAGGGTCCGGCTCGTCGGCAAAGCCGGCATAGACCGGCGGCAGCGACGATTCGTAGACCACCACGCGCACTTCCGGGGCGCCATCGGCGAGCAAGCCATAGGCCTCCACGCAGGCGGCCTCGACCGTGGCGCGACCGGCGGCCAGCGCCAGGTAGTTGCCGCGGTGGCCGCGGGCGATGGAGTACAGGGCGGCCACGGCGTTGTGCACCGACAGCCCGAACGCGGTGGGCGACATGCCGTTGTCGGCCCCCAGGCTGTCCAGCAGTTCCATCGAGCGGGCGACGTCGCCGTGGCGCGAGGCGAACACCAGCGGCACCTGGCCGCCGTCGTCGGGCTGCTCGCACCAGCAGGCGGCCTGGATGGCCATGCGGCCGAGGCGCTCGATCCGGCGCCGCTGCATGGCCGGCACCTCCGACAGCGCGGGGGTGTCATCGCCGTGCGGCAGCACCGGTGCCTGTGCCCAGGCCTGCCATTGCTGCTTCGACGCCAGGCCCGGGGCCCACGCCGACCAATCCACCACTGAGAACTCGATCATTCACGCCAACATGTTGATGGGCACCCGGGGCGCAGTGCTTGAAAGGGGGTGCGCCGGTGCCTTGGACGGAGCCTGCCCGACCCGCAGACACTTCCCCGTGTGTGCAGTGGGCAGCAGGCGCGTGACGGCGCGATCTTCCCGGTGGCGCGGCTGGGACATCGCAGCGCACCGCCGTAAAAAGGAGCGCACGCTATCATGACACCCTTGGCACTGGCAGCATTCACAATCTGAAATGAGCAGCACCCTCCATCCCGCATCGGCCGCGACGGCCGCGCCACCGCCGGCCGCACCGGCCCTGTTCAGCGTCGCCTATGTCCCCGCCGCGCAGCGCCAGGCGGTCCTGGCCGACCCGTACACGCTGGCGGTGTTCGGGTTTGGCGCGCGGCACGCGGCGCTGGACGGGGATCCGCGCTGGCTGCAGGTGCCACTGGCCGAGCACGGCCCGGCGCAGCTGGAAGTGTGGCGCGGGTCGTCCCCGGTGCAGCACGGGGTGACCGACGGGGTGCGCTGGGCGCACAACGCGACGGTGCTGTTCGGGGTGCTGGAGATCGACGAGGTGGCCGGCGACATCGAGTCAGCCGCGGCAGATGCCTACGCAAGAATGAGTAGTTTTCTGACCGATTGCGGCTTCCCGCACCTGCTGCGGACCTGGAACTACCTCGATGCGGTGACCGAGGGCGAAGGCGACCAGGAGCGCTACCGGCGTTTCTGCGTGGGCCGCGTGCGCGGACTTCGCGAGCTGGACGAGGCCGCGTTGCCGGCGGCCACCTGCATCGGCCGCTTCGACGGCGACCGACGCCTGCAGGTGTACTGGCTGGCCGCGCGTGAACCGGGCCAGCCGCTGGAAAACCCGCGCCAGGTCAGCGCGTTCCGCTACCCGCGCCAGTACGGCCCGCAGTCGCCGAGCTTTTCGCGGGCGCTGCTGGCACCGGCATCGACGGGGCTGCCGTTGCTGCAGTCCGGGACGGCGGCCATCGTCGGCCATGTGTCGCAGCACACCGGGGCGGTGGAAGAACAACTGCGCGAGACGTTGACCAACCTGCAGAGCCTGGTGGACGCCGGCCGCCGCCAGCGGCCCGCGCTGTCACCCGTGCTGGGCGCCGGCTCGGTGCTGAAGGTCTACGTGCGCCGCGCCGAAGACCTGCCGGCGGTCGCCGCGCAGATGGCGGCCCTGCCTGGCGCGCCCGCCTACGTGGTCCTGCACGCCGAGGTCTGCCGCGCCGAACTGCTGGTCGAGATCGAAGGCCTGCACGCCTGAGCCGAACGCTTTGGTCGGCTGGGCGTGCCTGGCCCGGGCCGGGGTGGGTGGGGTGTCGCCGGCTGGCGTTTCCCAGCGGCGACGCAGAGCTGCCGGGGCGAGGGCGGAACGGCCCGCCGCCTAGTGATAGCCCGCATCGGCCCGCACCTTGCCGCGGAACACCCGGTACGACCACGCCGTGTAGCCCAGGATCACCGGCAGCAGCACCACCAGCCCGACCAGGCTGAAGCCCAGCGACGAGGCCGGCGCCGCCGCCTGCCACAGGGTCATGCTCGGCGGCAGCAGATACGGCCACATCCCCAGTACCAGCCCGATGAAGCCCAGCACGAACAACGCCAGGGTCAGCAGGAACGGGGGCAGGTCGCGCCGGGGATGCATCGCACTGCGCCACAGCGCCACCGCCACCCCCAGCGTCAACAACGGCACCGGCGACAGCCACCAGAAGTTGCCGTCGCTGAACCAGCGCGCCATCAGCCGCGAATCCAGGAACGGCAGCCAGGCGCTCACCAGCCCCATGAACACGATCACCGCCACCACCAGCGGCCGGGTCAGCGTCCGTGCGAAGGTCTGCTCGCGGCCCTCGGTCTTGAGGATCAGCCAGGTGCTGCCCAGCAGCGCATAGCCGAACACCACCGCCGCCCCGGTCAGCATCGAGAACGGGCTGAACCAGCTGAACGCCCCGCCCACGTAGCGGCCATCGACCACCTGCAGGCCCTGCACCAGTGCGCCCAGGATCACCCCCTGGGCGAACGCGGCCAGCAGCGAGCCCAGCCCGAACGCCACGCTCCACAAGCGCCGCGAGCGATGCGCCTTGAAGCGGAACTCGAACGCCACCCCGCGGAACACCAGCGCCACCACCAGCAGCAGCACCGGCAGGTACAGCGCCGACAGCAGCGCCGCATACGCCTTGGGGAAGGCCGCCATCAGCCCGGCCCCGCCCAGCACCAGCCAGGTCTCGTTGCCGTCCCAGATCGGCGCGGCGGTGTTCATCATGATGTCCAGCTGTTCCTCGTCCTCGGCCATCGGCGCCAGGATGCCGATGCCCAGCACGAAGCCGTCCAGCACCACGTACATCAGCACGCCAAAGCCGATCACCGCGAACCACGCCACCGGCAGCCAGGTTGTCATCTCCATCTCAGCGCTCCTCCAGCGGTTCATCGGCGCCGGACAGCGGCCGTGCCGGGGTATGGCTGCCGGCATCCAGCGCCGGGGCCGGCTCGTGCGGCTTGGGCCCGGTGCGGATGATCTTGACCAGGTACCAGATGCCCCAGCCGAACACGAAGGCATAGCCCACGATGTAGATGCCCAGCGACAGCGCCGTCATCCACGCACTCTGCGGCCCGACCGCATCGGCGGTGCGCAGCACCCCGTACACCACCCACGGCTGGCGCCCCATTTCGGTCACGAACCAGCCCGATACCAGTGCAATGAAGCCACTGGGCAGCATCCAGTTCCAGCCGCGTACCAGCCAGCGCGACTGCAGCAGCTTGCCGCGCCACCACTGGAATGCCGACACCCACGCCAGCAGCAGCATCAGCGTGCCCAGCCCGACCATGATCCGGAAGGCGAAGAACACCGGCACCACCGGCGGCCGTTCGCTGGCCGCTACCGAGGTGAGCGGATCGAACGTGCCGTCCAGCGAGTGGGTGAGGATCAGGCTGCCCAGGCGCGGAATCGCGATTTCATAATCGTTGCGCTCGGCCTTCTCGTTGGGCACGGCGAACACCACCAGCGGCACGCCCTTGCCTTCGTCTTCGGCATGCCAGTGCGCTTCCATCGCGGCAATCTTCATCGGCTGGTGCTTGAGCGTGTTCAAGCCATGCATGTCGCCCACGAAGATCTGTACCGGCACGGTCAGTGCGGCGAACGCCACGGCCGCCAGCAGCATCGTGCGGCCCGCCTCCACGTGCGTGCCCTTGCGCAGGTACCACGCGCCCACGCCACCGATCACGAAACAGGTGGTGATGAACGAGCCCAGCGCCATGTGCGCCAGGCGGTAGGGGAAGGAGGGGTTGAACACCACCTGCCACCAGTCCTGCGGGTGCACGATGCCATCGATCATCGCGTAGCCGGCCGGGGTCTGCAGCCAGCTGTTGGACGACAGGATCCAGAACGTGGAGAACAGCGTGCCCAGCGCCACCATGCAGGTGGAGAAGAAGTGCAGTCGCGGGGAGACCCGGCCCCAGCCAAACATCATCACGCCCAGGAAACTGGCCTCGAGGAAGAACGCGGTGAGTACTTCATAGGTGAGCAGCGGCCCGATCACGCTGCCGGCCACCTCGCTCAACCGCGGCCAATTGGTGCCGAACTGGAAGGCCATGACGATGCCGCTGACCACGCCCATGCCGAAGGACACCGCGAAGATCTTCTGCCAGAAGAAATACAGCTCGCGCCAGACCGGGTTGCCGGTGCGCAGCCAGCGCGACTCCACGAACGCCAGCCAACTGGCCGTACCGATCGTGAAGGCCGGGAACAGCACATGGAAACTGATGACGAACCCGAACTGGATCCGCGACAACAACAACGCGTCCACGTGACGCCTCCGGCAGGTTTTCTGGAATCCGCACCAGTCTGGGCTGGTATTGGTTAAAGGCACATGCGACCCGGTGACGCGCTGCTTCACTTTGTCGCAGGTGGAGCCCGGTCCTGGGTGGGTGATTGATTCAGCGGGCAGGCCCCTTCGGCCGGGCCACCGCGAGCGTGAGGGCCCCGCAGCGGCCGCAGGCCGACGCCGCGGGCGTCGCCGGAAAGGGTATGGGGCCCCAGCGCCCGCCCCACCGACCACCGCTTGCCGTCCGCCGGAAGGGGCCACGCCCATGACCTGTGGCCCCTTCCGGCGGCGCTTGCGGCTGCTACGCTTGCAGGGTTTTCCTCTACGGTGCCGCCCGCAATGCCCAGAACGCTGCCCTTGTCCCTGCTGCTGCTCGCCGCCCTCGGCGGTACCGCCCATGCGGCGCCGACGCCGATCACCATCGAGCAGGCCATGGCCGACCCCGACTGGATCGGTCCGCCGGTCGAGAGCGCGTGGTGGTCCTGGAACAGCCAGCAGGTCGAGTACCAGCTCAAGCGCACCGGCAGCCCGGTACGCGATACCTTCCGCCAGCCGGTCAACGGCGGCGCGGCCACCCAGGTCGCCGATGACCAGCGCGGCAGCCTGGACGTGGACAGCCCGGTCTACGACAGCGCCCGCCAGCGCGCGGCGTTCGTGCGCAACGGCGATGTGTTCCTGCGCGACCTGCGCAGCGGTGCGCTGACCCAGCTCACCCGCAGCACCGACAAGGCTGCCGCGGTCGGTTTCGCCCGCGACGGTGGGGTGATCTGGCGCACCGGGCAGACCTGGTTCCACTGGACCGCTGCCGGTGGCGTACAGCAGGTGGCCAGCCTGAAGGCCGAAAAGAACCCCGACGATGCACCCAAGGCCGACGTGCTGCGCGAGCAGCAGCTGCGCACCCTGGCCACGCTGCGCAACGATCGCGCCCAGCGCGAGGCGCTCAAGCAGCAGGAAGCCAGCTGGCGCCGTGCCGATGGCACCCGCGCGCCGGGCCCGGTGTACCTCGGTGCCGAGGTGGACATCGTCGACAGCGTGCTGTCGCCGGACACCCGCAGCCTGATCGTGGTCACCAAGCCGAAGAGCTTCGATGAAGGCCGTGGCGGCAAGATGCCCAAGTACGTGACCGAGTCCGGTTACGAAGAGTTCGAAGACACCCGCACCCGCGTCGGCCGCAACGACCCCGAGCCGCATTCGCTGTGGCTGGTCGATGCGGTGGCCGGCACGGTCAAGCCGCTGTCGCTGGACGGCCTGCCCGGCATCGCTTCCGATCCGCTGGCGGCGCTGCGCAAGGCCGCCGGCAAGGATGCACTCAAGGGCAACCGCCCGCTGGAAGTGCTGGCCGGCCCGGGCAACCCCGGCATCCGCTGGAGCGCCGACGGCCAGCAGGCCGCGATCATGCTGCGGGCCAACGACAACAAGGACCGCTGGATCGCCAGCGTCAGCCCGGCCAGCGCCAGGCTGGAGAACCGTCACCGCCTGTCCGACAAGGCCTGGATCAACTGGGGCTTCAACGATTTCGGCTGGTCCAACGACAACCGCACGCTGTGGCTGCTGTCGGAGGAATCGGGCTACTCGCACCTGTACACCCAGCAGGGCACGGCCAAGCCGCAGGCACTGACCGGCGGCAAGTGGGAAACCTCGATGCCGGTGCCCAGCGCCGACGGCCGCGGCTTCTACTTCCTCTGCAACCAGCAGAGCCCGGGCGACTACGAGGTCTGCGCGGTGGACACCGCCGGTGGCAAGGTGCGTGAGCTGACCGCGCTCAACGGCGTGGAAGACTTCTCGCTGTCCCCGGATGGCCAGCAGCTGCTGGTGCGTTACTCCGGCGCCTACCTGCCGGCGCAGCTGGCGGTGGTGCCCACCAGCGGCGGCCAGGCCAAGGTGCTCACCGACACCCGCACCGCCGCCTACAAGGCCCGCGAGTGGATCCAGCCCAAGCTGGTGCAGGTGCCGTCCAGGCATGGTGCCGGCGTGGTCTGGGCCAAGTACTACGGCCCGGAAAACCCCGAGCCGGGCAAGCAGTACCCGATCGCCATGTTCGTGCACGGCGCCGGCTACCTGCAGAACGTACACCAGCGCTACCCGGCCTACTTCCGCGAGCAGATGTTCCACAACCTGCTGGTGCAGCAGGGCTACATCGTGCTGGACATGGACTACCGCGGCAGCGAAGGCTACGGCCGTGACTGGCGCACCGCGATCTACCGCAACATGGGCCACCCGGAACTGGAGGACTACAAGGACGGCCTGGACTGGCTGGTGGACACCAAGCAGGGTGACCGCGCCAAGGCCGGCATCTACGGCGGCTCCTACGGTGGCTTCATGACCTTCATGGCGCTGTTCCGCTCGCCGGGCACGTTCAAGGCCGGTGCCGCACTGCGCCCGGTGGTCGACTGGCACCAGTACAACCACGGCTACACCGCCAACATCCTCAACACGCCGGACATCGACCCGGAGGCGTACCGTAAATCGTCGCCGATCGAATACGCCGACGGCCTGCAGGACCACCTGCTGATCGCGCACGGGATGATGGATGACAACGTGTTCTTCCAGGACTCGGTCAACCTCACCCAGAAGCTGATCGAACTGCACAAGGACAACTGGTCCATCGCGCCCTACCCGCTGGAGCGCCACGGCTACGTGCGTCCGGACTCGTGGCTGGACCAGTACAAGCGCATCCTCAAGCTGTTCAACGAAAACCTGAAGTAAGTGGCGGCGCAGGCCAGCCACGCCGCGGCGCCGATCGAGATCGTCGCCGCGGTCATCCTCGATGCCACCGGCCAGGCGCTGGTGGTGCGCAAGCGCGGTTCGGATACCTTCATCCAGCCCGGCGGCAAACCCGAGCCGGGTGAAGCCCCGCTGCAGGCGCTGGCGCGTGAGCTGCACGAGGAACTGGGCGTGCACATGGATCCCGGCAGCGCCCAGCCACTGGGCCGTTTCGAGGCCTGGGCCGCGCATGAACACGGACGCCGGGTGCACGCGCAGGTATGGCGGGTGCAGGTCGCCGGCACACCGCAGGCGCAGGCGGAAATCGCCGAGTTGGCCTGGGTTCCCCTGCAGGCGCCGCATGGGCGGCGCTTGGCAGCCTTGAGCGAAGACCATATCCTGCCCGCGGCCGCACGTGCGGTGGTGGCAGGCTGACGCCTGTCGCCGACTCGACCAGGACACCGGATGTCATCGCTGCTTCCCCCGCCCCTGCCCAATGCCCGGCCGCCCGTGGATCCGCTGGCGCCGCCGAAATTCCTCGGCCCGATGACCAAATCGGTGCTGGCCGTGTGCGTGGTCTCGGCACTGTGCTGGGTGGCGGCGGTGCTGGTGGCCGCGCCGCTCTCCAGTGCGGAGTGGCTGCGGGAGCTCACCCACGACAGCGACCTGTCCTGGCTGGCGCCATCGCTGCGCTGGCTCGGCGCGCATGCGGTGGGTTTCTGCGTGGCCATGCTGCTGGTCTGCCTGCTTGGCGTGGCCGCGTGCTGGGGCATGCTGTATCGCCAGCGCTGGGCGCTGTGGCTGTTCATCGTGCTGCTGGTGGTCACCGCACTGTTCAATTTTGTCTGCAGCTGGGTGCTGGACGACGGCTTCCGCCATCTGCTGGACTACCTGGCCAGCGATGCGGCCAGCAGCGAGATGCGCCAGCTGCGCGGGGAGATGCTGGTCCAGCGCATGACCTTCCTGGTCACCACGGTCACCTCCTCCATCGCCTTCGCCGGCGCACATGGCTGGCTGGCCGTGCGCCTGCTGCGTACCGACGTGCAGGCCTGGTTCCAGCGCTGAGCCGCTGGCGCTTTCGCGGCCGCGCCTGCCTGGCGCCGGCACGCCTCGTTCTCCCTTCAAGGATGCTGTTGTGACTTCTGCTGTTTTCGCGCGCCGCCGTTTTGCCGGCTGGCGTGCCCTGGCCGTTCTCGTCCTGGCCGCTGCCAGCGTTCCCGCCGCCGCCCAGTCCATGGCCTGCGGCACCTACAAACAGGATGATGGCCATGCCCTGCTGACCCTGGAAAGCGAGGGCCACGGCTTCCTGACGTCGGCCGCCTCGCCGACCGAGGAGCTGCGCATCGCGCGCAGCGGGGAGCTGCTGGGCATGGTCAACCTGGCCACCGGCCGCATGGAGCAATGGACCTTCGGCGAGGGCGATCGCACCCTGACCGGCGGGTACCACGACTTCGTGCGCGAGAAGGCCGCCGCCTGCAAGCCGTTCTACGCGGTTGAAGAAGGCAGCTGCCGCGCCGATCCGGTGGGCTGCCTGGAGCACTACTACCAGGCCACGCCGGCGCAGCTGCACCAGTGGTGCAGCGAGGACGTGCCGTTCGCCTGCAGGCGCCTGTTCGAGGTGTATCAGGAACAGGCCAACAACGCCGTTCCGGAGCAGGCACCGCGCTTTCCCCTGCCCGCGCAGTGCAAGGAAACCGCCAAGGAGCACGATCCGGCGGTGTGCATGCGGCTGCTGGAAACGATGGCGGGCGAGCTCATGGGCACGGCGATCATGGGCCTGAGCCACGCGCCGCAGACCGTGCTGCCGTCCGAACAGCTGGTCGAGCTGGCCGGGCTGTGCAAACAGCATCCGCGCGAGGACTTCTGCACGCGCGTGGCCGAGGCACAGTGGAACGCCGGCCGCCTGCTGGAGGCCCGCGACGCCCTGCAGCACGCCTGCGGCACGCGCGCGGAGGCCTACGCCTGCACCCAGGTTGCCCCGCTGGTCGGGTTGTCGGCGGCCGCGTTGTCGCCAGTGCCCACCACCACCCTGCCCTGCGGCCGCTATGTGGCCGAGCACGGCCTGCCCTCGGACCTGCAGTTCGGCGATGCCGGCGTGGTCCAGATGGTCGACTACGCCACGCGCCTGCGTGCCCGCGTGCAGGACGGGCGCATCCACCTGCGCCGCGACATCGGCGACGATGTGGTGCTGCAGACCACGCGCGACGGCAGCCTGGTGGGCATGGACGGCAACACCCGCTTTGGCCATTACACGCGCCAGCCCGGCGGCGCGGGCGCGTGCAGCGCGCCGCTGGCCTTCACCGAGATCGCGCAGCCGCTGGACTGCCCCACGCTGGACCGCGAGGGCGGCCCGGAAGCCTGCTGCAAGGCCGGCCAGCTGCTGGGCTGCAAGGTCGCCGCCAGCACCCGCGTACGCAACGACGACGACTGGCGCGGCGCACAGCCGTACTACGCGGCGCTGTGCAGCGCCGGCGTGCGCGACGGCTGCGTCGGCCTTGCCGAGGTATTCGAACACACCGGTGACGAGGGCGTGCCCGCCGCCTTGAAGGCCATCTGTGCCAAGGGCGGCGCCACCCACATCGCCTGCGACGTGGACGCTACCCGCGACTGGACGGCGCTGCGCGCGCGGTTGCGCGCGATCGCCGAGGACGCCGCACGCGGCGAGTGAGGCCTGCGGCGGTACCGCCGCGCCACAGGTCGCATACGCGGCTGCAGGCGGCATCCGGTGACAGCGATGCTGTCGATCAGGACATCGCGCCGACACGACGAAGGCCCCACCACGCGCCACAATCCGCTGCGGCCGCGCCCGCCGCCCGGCTCTCCGGGCTGCGGTAAAGTAGCGCCATGAACGAATTCGAGCGTGTACGCAGCTACCTGACCGACCTGCAGGACCGCATCTGTGCCGCGATCGAGGCCGCAGACGGCCAGGCCCGGTTCGCCGAGGACCCGTGGCAGCGCGCCGAAGGGGGCGGTGGCCGCACCCGGATCCTGCGCGACGGCGCGGTGTTCGAGCAGGCCGGCATCGGCTTCTCCGACGTGGCCGGCACCCGCCTGCCGCCGTCGGCGTCGGCCAACCGGCCGGAACTGGCCGGTGCCTCGTGGCGTGCCACCGGGGTCTCGCTGGTGTTCCACCCGGCCAACCCGTACCTGCCCACCACCCATGCCAACGTGCGTTATTTCCGCGCCGAGCGCGATGGCGTGGAAGTGGCCTCCTGGTTCGGTGGCGGCTTCGACCTGACCCCGTTCTATCCGTTCGACGAGGACGTGCAGCACTGGCATCGCGTGGCGCACGACCTGTGCGCGCCGTTTGGCGAAGCACGTTATGCCGACCACAAGCGCTGGTGCGACGAATACTTCTTCCTGCGCCACCGCAATGAAACCCGCGGCGTGGGCGGGCTGTTCTTCGACGACCTGCACGGCGATTTCGAACGCGATTTTGCTTACCTGCGCGCGGTCGGCGATGGCTTCCTCGACGCGTACCTGCCGATCGTGGCGCGTCGCAAGGACATGCCGTTCGACGAGCGTGAGCGCGAGTTCCAGCTGTATCGCCGGGGCCGCTATGTGGAATTCAACCTGGTCTACGATCGCGGCACGCTGTTCGGCCTGCAGAGCGGTGGGCGCAGCGAGAGCATCCTGATGAGCCTGCCGCCGCGGGTGCGTTGGGAGTATGGGTTCCAGCCCGAGGCTGGCAGCGACGAAGCACGCCTGGCCGATTACCTGGTCCCGCGCGACTGGGTGTAACCGAGCGCGGCACCGCAGAGGCCGGTGCGTTACCGAGGGTGGAATCGCGCGCGGCCGATGGTCGCCCCGGCGGGTGGTAGCGCCACCCCATGGGTGGCTGCGGTGCCAACGATGGCAGCCACCCATGGGGTGGCTCTACCCCTTCTTCGGCACGATGGTGATGTGGCCGTTGATTTCGAGGACCGCCAGGGCGACGTCGTCGATCGACAGGCAGCCCTGCTGGCGCAATGCGGCCTCCAGGTCCGAGCGGGTCACCATCTCGCGCTTGAGTACCGAGGCGAGCACCTTGCCATCGCGCGCGATCAGCACCGGCTCGCCTTCGACCAGGGATTCCACGCGGCGGCTGCGCGTGCTCAACCAGCCCACGCCGTAGTTGAGCAGGATCAGCGTGGCCGCCAGCAGCAGGCCGCCGCCCAGTGAGGTGTCCTTGCCCAGCAGGGCGTTCTGTACCGCGTTGCCCAGCAGCACGATCAACAGCACGTCGAAGGGAGTGATCTGGCCCAGCGCGCGCTTGCCCGACAACCGCACCATGCCCAGTACCAGCACGTACACCACCACCGCGCGCAGGATGAATTCCCACCACGGCATGGCCAATGCAAACAGATCACTCATGTGGTTCTCCACGGTCCAGCCCACAGCATGGGCCGCCCGCAGGGTCCACGGCAATCGGCACGACAGGCGCTGATCCGACGCGCCACGCAGGTTCACGACGGCGCAAATAAAAAGCCCCGCCGACCAGGGGGAGGTCAGCGGGGCCGGGGAACGGGCGCTTGGGGAGGAGCCCCCGTTCCGAGATCTGCTCCAGGGGATGGGAGAGATCCACAACAGGCGTTGCGCCTGTCGAGGTCTATAAAAGCACCCCGAACATTGATAGTTCGTGAAGGGGCCCAATTAATGAAAGCACTGTAGGGGAAACATTCATCCGAGAGTCAGTTTCTCGGCGAGCAATGAACGAATTCAGCTGTTTCCCCGTGATTTCCATCTCAGTGCGCCTCATCCCAGTTATCACCGACGCCGGCATCCACCACCAGTGGCACCCGCAACTGGGCTGCTGACGACATCAGCTCCACCACCTTCAAACGCAAGGTGTCCAGAAACTCGCTTTCGGTTTCGAACACCAGTTCATCGTGCACCTGCAGGATCATCCGGGCCTGGTCGCCCTGCCCCTGCAGCCACGCGTCCACCCGGACCATGGCCCGTTTGATGATGTCCGCCGCGGTGCCCTGCATCGGGGCGTTGATCGCCGCCCGTTCAGCCCCGGCCCGCAGGCCCTGGTTACGGGCGTGAATGTCGTTCAGGTACAGCCGGCGCCCTTCCAGGGTCTCCACGAAGCCCTGGTCGCGGGCCTGCTGGCGCATCCGCTCCATGAAGTCGCGCACGCCCGGGTAGCGGCTGAAGTACAGGGCCACGTAGTCCTGGGCCTGGCCGCGGTCGATGCCCAGGTTGCGGGCCAGCCCGAAGGCGCTCATGCCGTACATCAGGCCGAAATTGATCGCCTTGGCCGCGCGGCGCTCGTTCGGGGTGACCTCGTCCAGCGCGCGCCCGAACACCTCGGCCGCCGTGGCCCGGTGCACGTCCACGCCCTGCTCGAAGGCGCGCACCAGGCCCGGGTCTTCGGACAGGTGGGCCATGATCCGCAGCTCGATCTGCGAGTAGTCGCAGGCCAGGATCTTGCGCCCCGGCGGGGCCACGAAGGCGCGGCGGATGCGGCGGCCGTCCTCGGTGCGGATCGGGATGTTCTGCAGGTTCGGGTCCGAGGAGGACAACCGGCCGGTGGCCGCGCCGGACTGGTGGTAGCTGGTATGGACCCGGCCGGTGTCCGGGTTGACCATCTCCGGCAGCTTGTCGGTGTAGGTGCTGCGCAGCTTGGCCAGCCCGCGGTACTCCAGGATCACCCGCGGCAGCTCGTGCTGCTCGGCGATCGCCTCCAACGCCTCTTCATTGGTGCTGGGCTGGCCCTTGGGGGTCTTCACCAGCGCCGGCAGCTTGAGCTCGTCGAACAGCACTGCCTGCAGCTGCTTGGGCGAATCCAGGTTGAAGGTGTGCCCGGCCAGCTCGGTGGCCTTCTGCTGGGCGGCGAGCATGCGCACGCTCAGGTCCTGGCTCTGCCGGCGCAGCTCGGCCATGTCGATGTGCACGCCGTTGGCCTCGATCCGGGCCAGCACGGGCACCAGCGGCATCTCGATGCCCCGGTAGACGCCGTCCAGGGCCGGCACCGCCTGCAGCTGCGGCTGCAGCACCCGGTGCAGGCGCAGGGTGATGTCGGCATCTTCGGCGGCATAGCGGGCGGCCTCGTCCAGGCCGACCTGCGAGAACGGGATCTGCTTGGCGCCCTTGCCGGCCACGTCCTCGAACTTGATCGTGGTGTAGCCCAGGTAGCGCATCGCCAGCGAATCCATGTCGTGGCGGGTGGCAGTGGAGTTGAGCACGAAGCTCTCGAGCATGGTGTCGTCGTGGTAACCCTGCACGGCGATGCCGTGGCGGCGCAGCACGTGCAGGTCGTACTTGCCGTGCTGGCCCAGCTTCTTTTTGGCCGGGTTCTCCAGCACCGGGCGCAGCGCGTCCAGCACCTGCTGGCGGGGCAGCTGCGGCGGCGCGCCGGGGTAGTCGTGGCCGACCGGGATGTAGGCTGCCCGGCCCGGCTCGACCGCCAGGCTGATGCCCACCAGGTTGGCGCGCATCGCATCGAGCGCGTCGGTTTCGGTGTCCACCGCGATCAGCTCGGCCGCCTCGGCGCGCTGCACCCAGGCCGCCAGCTGTTCGGTGGTCAGCACGGTCTCGTATTCACCGGGGGCCGACAGCGCCGGGTCCACCGGCGCAGCTGCGTCGGCCGGGGCACTGCGGGCATAGCCGGCCGCCGTGCCGCGCAGGCTTGTGGTGGCATCGCTGGCGGCCACCGCCGCTGCTGCCGGGCCGCCCAGTTCCTTCAGCGCCTGGGTGAAGCCGTAACGCAGGTACAGCTCGCCCAGCGCAGCCACGTCCGGGTCGCGCAGGGCCAGGGTGCGCGGGCTGGCCTCCAGCGGAACATCGGTGCGGATGGTGACCAGTTCGCGGTTGAGCGGCAGGCGCTCCAGCGCCGCGCGCAGGTTGTCACCGATCTTGCCCTTCATGCCCGCTGCGGCGGCCATCACCCCGTCCAGGTTCTGGTACTCGGCCAGCCATTTGGCGGCGGTCTTGGGCCCGCACTTCTCCACGCCGGGCACGTTGTCCACGGCGTCGCCCATCAGTGCCAGCAGGTCCACGATCTGGTCGGCGCGCACGCCGAACTTGTCCATCACCGCCGCGTCGGAATCCATCCGGCTGCCGGTCATGGTGTTGACCAGTTCGATGCCCGGGCGGACCAGCTGGGCGAAGTCCTTGTCGCCGGTGGAGATGGTCACCTGCAGTCCGTCCTGCTGGCCCTGCAGGGCCAGCGTGCCGATCACATCGTCCGCTTCCACGCCGGCAATGCGCAGGATGCTCAGGCCGAGCGCTTCGACGATGCGGCACATCGGCTCGATCTGCGGGCGCAGGTCGTCGGGCATCGGCGGCCGATTGGCCTTGTAGTCGGCATACAGGTCGTCGCGGAAGGTCTTGCCGGGCGCATCGACCACGAACGCCACGTATTCCGGGCGCTCCTTCAAGGTGGCGCGCAGCATGTTGACCACGCCGAACAAGGCGCCGGTGGGTTCACCGTGGGCGTTGGTCAGCGGCGGAAGCGCGTGGAACGCGCGGTACAGGTAACTGGACCCGTCAATCAGGACTAATCGGCTCATGCGACGATTCTACGCGCCCGCCCGCGCCGACCCCAGACACGCCGACGACGACGCGTGGGGCATAATCCACCTTCACTTGTACAAGGACCTCGGCCCATGAAGACCCTGTTGCTGGTTGGCCTGCTTGCGCTGGCCGGTTGTGCCACCACGGGCGGCGGCGGTAAGCCCCCGGTCGATGTGAGCGGTGCCGATGTGTCCAGCAAGACCCTGGCCAACGGCGACACGCTGGAGGAATACCGCGTGGGGGGCCAGCTGCGGATGGTCAAGGTGACGCCTGCGCAGGGCCCGGCGTTCTACATGTACGACCGCAACGGTGATGGCCGCATGGACAACGACAAGGACGGCGTTTCGCCGGTGTACTGGAAGCTCTATAGCTGGTGAGCACAGGCGTCTGCGCCCAGCACGCGTTGGAACGTTGCTTGCATCGACAGGTTTTCCAGACTTTGCCTTGTTTCGGTAGATGAATACGCCCGAACGCCGCCAGCCCCCCGACCCCGTCCAGCTGCGGGCCGGGTTGACCCCTGAACAGCGCCAGGCGGTGGAAACGCTTGAGCATTTCGGCTGGCAGCTGCGCTTCGTGCGCCGCCCGCTGTTCCGCGACCCGATCCCGGTGCTGTTCGACCGCAGCGGCGAGCGCTTCGTGGTGCTGCAGCCCGATGGCAGCCTGGATGAGTCGCAGACGCTGAAGCTGCGGCCCTAGGCCCCGCGGCGCGTCCACCGCGGCGCGTCCACCGCGGCGTGCCCTGCCGACCGCGGGCCGGCTCCCCGGGAAACCCAACCCACACGGTAGTGCCGGCCGCTGGCCGGCTCCCCAGGAAACCCTACCCGCCACGGTAGTGCCGGCCGCTGGCCGGCTCCCCCAGGAAACCTGACGTTGTCGGGAGCCGGCCAGCGGCCGGCGCTACCGGTGCCTGCGTGCGAGGCTACGCAGCGGCGCCGTCCTCCCTCAACGGATGACCAGCACCGGCACGGTACTGCGCGCCAGCACTTCGGCGGTCTGGCTGCCCAGCAGCACGCGGGTCACGCCGCGGCGGCCATGCGAGGTCATCACGATCAGGTCGCTGTTGCGCTCTACGGCGGTGTCGATGATGCCGTCGGCCGCATAGCGGTCCAGCACGTGCACCACGTTGGCACGCAGGCCCTGGGCCTCGGCGGTCGCCTTGGCCGGCGCCAGTACCTTCTGCGCGGTCTCTTCGCGGTCGGCCTTGTATTCGGGGCTGTTCATGTAGCCCACGCTCCAGCCCATCGCGTCGTACATGCCCACCGCCCACGGCTCGGACACGGTCACGATGTCGACCTCGGCATTGAGATCCTTGGCCAGTTCCAGGCCTTTGAGCAGGCCCTTTTCAGACAGTTCCGAGCCGTCGGTGGCAATCAGGATTCGCTTGTACATGGCAGGGCTCCTTCCGGTGCAGTGTGGGGCCACCATTGCACACCCGGCGTGGAGGCCGCGCCTTGAGCCGGATCAATCGCGCGCCGCCACCACGCGCGCGGGGTTGCCCACCACCGTGGTACCGGCCGCCACGTCGCGGGTGACCACGCTGCCTGCGCCGACCACCGCATCGTCGCCGATGCTCACGCCCGGCAGCAGGATGGCCCCGCCGCCGATCCACACATTGCGCCCGATCCGCACCGGTCGCGCCAGCTCCAGCCCCTCGGCCCGCGCCTGCGGGTCACGCGGGTGGTCGGCGGCGTAGATCTGCACCGCCGGGCCGATCTGGGTGCCGTCGCCGATGCGCACCTCGGCCACGTCCAGGATCACGCAGTTGTAGTTGAGGAACACCCCGCTGCCCAGGTGGATGTGGCTGCCGTAGTCGCAATGGAACGGCGGGCGGATCACCGCGCCGTCGCCGACCGCACCGAGCTGCTCGCGCAGCAGTGCACGGCGGACATCCGGAGCCTCGGCCAACGCCGCGTTGTAGCGCACCATCCAGGCCTTGGCCGCGGCCATCTCGGCCTGCAGCTGCGGGTCGCCCGGCCGGTAGGGGTGGCCGGACAGCATCTTGTCTTTTTCGCTCAGCGCCATGATCGCTCCTGCAGGTAGCTGCCGATCATGCCGGTTCCGCGCCGCGATGGGGACACGCCGCGGCGACAGGGACTCAGCGCAGGCGCAGCCGGCGCCGTGGCAGGTGCGTGGCGGCCAGTGCCGCCAACGCCAGGCCCACCGCCGTGGCCCGGAACGGCCAGGACGCCAGCAAGGCGCACAGCCCGTCGGGGCGGGGTTCGCAGCGCAGCCGCACCAGGTCCAGGGTGCCACCGTGGTGCAGGCAGCTGTAAGCGTGCTCGAACAGGGCCAGCACCGGCGCCATCCAGCCCGCCGACAGGGTCAGCGCAACCAGGACAGCCAGCAGGTACGGAATTCCCTTGTTCATTTGTGCGCTCCCAGCGGACAGCGCCAGACTCTGGGCGCCGCGCTACGGCCCCACAAGCGGCACGCGACGAATCCCGGCAAATCCGGGATGAGTGCCGGGCCGGGGCCGATGAGTTGCGGCGGTGGCGGGCGCCGGCACCGCCGATGCGCCGTCCTACCGTCCGTCGGCGCGTGACTTCCGGCAGTCACCGCCGCCCGACCGGCCCCGTACGGTGGCGGCAACCGGTCCTTCCCACCGGTACCCGGAGCGGCGCGATGGCAATGCAGCAGCGGACCTGCCGCCTGGCCGGTGGGGTGTATCTGGTGGTGATCGCCACGGGTATCTTCAGCCTGGCCTACGTGCCTTCCCGGATCAGCGTCGGCGACGATCCCGTCGCCACCCTCGCCAACGTGACCGCGCATGCCGCGCTGTTCCGTGCCGGCGTCGCCGCCTTCGCCCTGGAGCAGATCGCCTTCCTGCTGCTTCCGCTGCTGCTGTACCGCGTGTTCGCCGCGGCGCATCGCCCGGCAGCCACGCTGATGGTGGCCCTTGCAGTCACCGGGGTACCCATCGCGCTGGCCGCCCTGGCCCACCGCCTGGAGGCGGTGACCCTGCTCACCGACCCGGCGCTGGCGCGGGCGCTGTCGGCCGGGCAGCTGCAGATGCTGGCGATGGCGGCACTGAAAAGCTGGAGCAGCCACATTTTCCTGGCCAGCCTGTTCTGGGGCCTGTGGCTGCTGCCGTTCGGCTGGCTGGTGTGGCGCACGCGCGCGCTACCGCGTGCACTCGGCGTGCTGCTGATGCTCGGTGGCGTCGGCTACCTGCTAAACGTGTTCGGCGAGCTGCTGGTCCCCGGCTACGCCACTACCGCACTGTCCAACTACGCCACGCTGCCCGCCTCGCTCGGCGAGATCGGCAGCGGCCTGTGGCTGGCCCTGTTCGGGGCGCGCGCCAGCCCGCAGCCGCGCATTCCCGACGAGAACGGCCATGAGCACATCCGCAATGCATGACATCCCGGTCTACGCGCGCGCTGCGCGCAGCCGACCAACCCCGATCGAGCCCACGGTGGAGCCGACCGTTGGTCGGCTGCCCGCACACCCGGCACGGCTACACGCCGATCAGGCGACCTTGACCACGCGCGCGCCCTGGCACAGCGGGTAGCTGGCCACCAGGTCGGCGATGCGTTCGCGCAATGTCTCGAACGACACGCCGTACAGGTACAGCGCCGTCTCGGTCGGGCCCTGCCACCAGCTGCAGATTTCGCCCACGCCTTCGATGCGCTCGACGATCTGTTCGAACACGTAGTTCGAGTCGCACTGCTCGTAGACCTCATCGGGCAGGTCGGTGCCGTTGAGGTACAGCGCCAGGCCTTCGGTGACGCCGAACGGCTGGTCCGGGGCGCCTTCGCGCTGGATCAGCGAGCCCTTGGGCGCGCCCAGCTGCTCCAGCAGTTCGATCACCGCCGGCAGCGACGCCGGATCATTCAGGGCGATCTCGATGTCGCCATAGTCCACCTCGCCCTCGTCGGTCAGCGCGGTGCCGCCGCCGGTGAGCTGGCCCAGCCCGGCACTTTCCAGCAGCGCATCCAGCGGATCCTCGAACAGCTCGTGGCGATGCTCAGGTTGCAGCCTGGCATTCAATTTGATGGTGACGTGCAGCGGGGAATCGGTCATGGAGACGGCCTGTGCCAACGGAATGCCGACCATTGTAGTGCCGCCCGCCGGCCGGCTCCCGACGGCAGCGGCGCCACGCGCAGCCGGCCAGCGGCCGGCACCACGGCCGACCCTCAGCGCAGGAACGGTGCCACCTTGCGCTCCAGCAGCGCCACCAGCGCCGGCTGCATGAAGCCGTAGTCATCCGGAATGTCCAGACACACCACGCGCTTGCCGCCCAACCAGCGCGCGAAGCGGCTGGACAGGCGACTGCGGTGGGCGCGCTCCATCACGAAGATCAGCTCGGCCCACTGCAGCAGCTCCGGGCTGACCGGCACATCGGCATCGGGCTTGAGCCCGGCCGATGCGGTTTGTATGCCCGGCCAATCGGCGAACACCTGCTCGGCCGTGGGGCTGCGCAGGCGGTTCTGGCTGCAGATGAACAGGACGCGGCGCGTCATCCGTGGCGCGCCCGCCTCAGAGCACGGTGAGGTTGGCGTAGGCCATCACCAGCCACTTGCTGCCGGCGTCGGCGAACTCCACCTGCACGCGCGCGTGCTGTCCGTTGCCTTCGTAGTCGGTGACCATGCCCTCGCCGAACTTGGGATGGTTGACCAGCGCGCCCAGCTTGAGCGGTGGTGCTTCCAGCGCGGCGTGGCCCATCACCCGGTTGGCACCCAGCGAAGCGGTGCGCGAGACCTGCACCTTGGGCCGCACTTCGTTGAGCAGCTCACGCGGGATCTCGCGCAGGAAACGCGATGGCACGTTGTAGTTTTCCTGGCCGTGGATGCGCCGCGATTCGGCGTAGCTGAGCACCAGCTTCTGGCGCGCGCGGGTGATGCCCACATACGCCAGCCGACGCTCTTCCTCCAGCCGCCCGCTTTCCTCCAGCGAGCGTGCGCTGGGGAACAGGCCGTCTTCCATGCCGGCCAGGAACACGATCGGGAACTCCAGGCCCTTGGCCGAGTGCAGCGTCATCAGCTGCACGCCCTCCTCGCCCGCCTGGGCCTGGCCTTCGCCGGCCTCCAGCGAGGCATAGGACAGGAAGGCGACCAGCTCGCTCATGTTCTCGCCGGTCTCTTCCACATCGTCTTCGCGGCGGGTGAAGCGCGAGGCCACCGACACCAGTTCGTCCAGGTTGTCCGCGCGCGATTCGGAATCCAGCGCGTTGCGGCTTTCCTTGGACCAGTGCTCGCGCAGGCCCGAGCGCAGCAGCACGTGGTCGATGCGTTCGGCCAGGGTCATCTCGCCGGCTTCGGCGTGCAGCTGGTTGACCAAGGTGAGGAAGCCGGCCAGCGCGTTGCGGGCGCGGGCGGCCAGTTCATTGCCCTGGGTGGTGAGCATGGTGGCTTCCCACAGCGAAATCGCGTGGCTGCGCGCCAACCGCCGCACTTCATCCAGGGTGCGGTCGCCGATGCCGCGGGTGGGCGTGTTGACCGCGCGCTCGAAGGCGGCGTCATCGTTGCGGTTGGTCATCAACCGCAGGTAGGCCAGCGCATCCTTGATTTCGGCACGCTCGAAGAAGCGCATGCCGCCATACACGCGGTACGGCACCTGCTCGGAGATCAGCGCTTCTTCAAACGCACGCGACTGCGCGTTGCTGCGGTAAAGCACCGCCGCATCGCCATAGCTGCCACCGTCGCGCACCCACTGGCGCGCGCGCTCGACCACGTAACGCGCCTCGTCCATTTCGTTGTAGGCCGCGTACAGGTCGATCGGGTCGCCATCGCCGCTGTCGGTCCACAGTTCCTTGCCGATGCGGTCCGGGTTGTGCGCGATCACCGCGTTGGCCGCGCCCAGGATGTTGGCGCTGGAGCGGTAGTTCTGCTCCAGGCGCACGGTCTGCGCGCCCGGGAAATCCTTGAGGAAGCGCTGGACGTTCTCGACCTTGGCGCCGCGCCAGCCATAGATGGCCTGGTCGTCGTCGCCGACCACGAACACGTGGCCGCTGTCGCCGGCCAGCACGCGCACGAAGGCGTACTGGATGGCATTGGTGTCCTGGAACTCGTCCACCAGGATCTCGCGGAAACGCGAGCGGTAGTGGGCCAGCAGCGCCGGATTGTCGCGCAGCAGTTCATGGGCGCGCAGCAGCAGCTCGGCGAAGTCGACCAGGCCGGCGCGGTCGCAGCGCTCCTGGTAGGCCGCATAAGCCTGGCGCATGGTTTCCAGCCACGCGTCGTGCGGCTCGGGCTGGATGTGCTGCGGCCGGCGGCCTTCGTCCTTCTGCTCGTTGATCCACCACGCGATCTGCTTGGGCGGGTGCTTGCTGTCGTCGATCTCCAGCTGCTGCACCACGCGCTTGACCAGCCGCAGCTGGTCGTCCGAATCGAGCACCTGGAAGCTGTCGGGCAGCCTGGCGTCCTGGTAGTGCAGGCGCAGCAGGCGGTGGGCCAGCCCGTGGAAGGTGCCGATCCACGCGCCGCGGCTGCCCTGCGGCAGTTGCAGGTCGATGCGGTGGCGCATCTCGCCGGCGGCCTTGTTGGTGAAGGTCACCGCAAAAATGCCATGGGTAGGCACGCCGCAGACTTCGTTCAGCCAGGCGATGCGGTGGATAAGTACGCGGGTCTTGCCGGAACCGGCACCGGCAAGCACCAGATGGTGGCCGGGCGGGGCGGACACAGCTTCGCGCTGGGCGGGGTTGAGCCCGTCGAGCAAGTGGGAGACATCCATGCCGCCATTTTACGCCCTCCGCGTCCTCCCTGCGTCAGGGTTTGCGGCCGGCGGCCTCCTCCTTCAGGCGGGCGTCCAGCTGGGCACGTCCATGCTGCGCGTAGCGCTGGCAGGCCCCCGCGTCCACCAGCGGCGGCGTCCCATCGCCGGCCAGGCGCGCGAACAGATTGCTGCCCAGCGGATGCGGCGTCACGTGGATGTCGCAGGGCAGCGCGGCCAGCGTGTCCAGGCCACGGCGGAAGGCGGCGACCACCTGCGGATGATCCCCGTAGCGGTACTGCGCGTCGGAGATGGCACTGACGCTGTCGGTGTAGGCGATGTCCAGGCAGCGTGCGCCCTCGCAGGAACGCCATGTCCAGCTGGTGCCGCCGGGCGTGTGGCCTGGCGTGGCATGGGCGGTCAGCGCCAAGGGGCCAACGCGGACCACCTCGCCGTCGGCGACCACCACGACGTTGGCCACTGGCGGGAAGGTCCCACCGGGTTCGAGGTGCTGCGGGTCGCTGCGGTCGCCCCTGCCGTTGTGCAGCGTGGCTACCGCCGGTGCACGCGCCAGCAGCGGGGCCCCGGTGGCCGCCTGCAGGTGGGCCAGGCCGGCGGCATGGTCGGAATGCTCGTGCGAGTTGAGCAGATACTTCACTGCGTGCGGGTCGACGCCCAGCGCGCGGATGTTGGCCTCGATCAGGGGACCGGCCGCCACGGTGCCACCGTCGATCAGCACATGCCCCTGGTCGGAGGTCACCAGCACCGCCGACAGCCCGCAGGTGCCCACGTACCACGTGTTGCCGAAGATGCGACGCGGTGGCGCGCGATCGTTCCAGCCGTCCATGACGCTGGCCCCCGCCGGGCAGGCCGGTACGTGATCCACTGCGCTGGCAGCAGGCAATGCGGCGCTGGCCGGTGCGGCGGGTGCGGCGGCATCGGCACTGATGTCGGGCTGGCAGGCAGACAGCAGCATGCCGATGCCCAGTACGGCGATGACGCGGCCCATCAAGGCCGGGGCAGCAGGGCCGCGCGGGGCGGTCGGGTCTGAGGTGGGCGTCATGTGCATTCCCGGTCTGAAAGGCAGCAGCCTAGAGCGGTAGGCGCACCGTCACCAATGCGAAGATCGAGACAGAGGCATGAGCCCGTTCAATGCCTCACGTCAGCCGTTGCCGCGTGGTGTCGCAGCTGGCCCACCCACGCAGGGCGTCAGCCCAGCGCGCGCGCCGCGGCCTGCTGCGCCTGCACCCGCAGCTCGGGAATGGCCAGGCTTTCCCACAGCGTGCCGATGCGCAGGCTGCCCACCACCTGTACACCCGGATGCGGCTGGCCGTTGGCGGCGAGCAGCTCGGCATGTGCCACCGAGGTATCCAACCCCAGGCCGTGCGGCCCTGGCCGGGCGTGGCCGTCGGCCAGCAACTGCTGCACCAGCGGATTGCGCATTGCGGTGGCGCGGGTCTCCACGCCGGTGGCATTGATCAGCGCGCCCACGCGCAACGGCGGCAGGCCACCGGCGGCGCCGTGCGCATGCACCTGCAGGGTGCCGTCGAGCACCAGCACCGTGTCGAGCCGGGCGCGATGGCGCTGCAGCTGGCCCGACTGCTCCAGCGCGGCCAGCTGCGCCTCGACGCTTTCGGCAATACGGTGGCGGTGCACGTCCCAGTACCGCACCACGTGGCGCAGGAAGCGGCGCTGGTCGGCGGCCTCCAGGCCACGCCACAGTGCCTGGCCCAGCGGGCGGATGCGATCCATCACGCTCTGCCAGGGCAGGCCCTGCGCAACGGCGTCACCGGCATGCCCGCGCAGCGTGCGCACGGCCTGCCGCAACGGCAGGCCCGGCAGCGGGCCCGGATCGAAACTGGCCGTGCCGCCATGCGCGTGTGGCAGCGGCAGGAGTGCATGCCGGGATAGCACGTGGATGCGGCCGCGGTGCCCTGCATTGGCCAGCGCCACCACGCTGTCGGCCATGCTCAGCCCCGAGCCGATGATGGCCAGGTCGCCGTCGCCGGCCAGCAGCCGCACGCCGTCGTAATCCCAGGCGTCGACCACCTTGCCCGGGGGCAGCGCGTCGGCGCCGGTAACCGGCAACGGGCGCATGCTGTTGCCGCAGGCCAGTACCACCTGGCGTGCCTGCCAGGCCTCGCCATCGGCCAGCATCAGCTGCTGCGTGGCGATGCCAGGCTGCAACGCGGTGACTGCCTCATGCACCACGCTGAACTGCGCGGGGCTGCTGGCCTGCGCCTCCGCCAGGCGGGCCTGCAGGTAGGCGGCGTAGCAGCGGCGCGGCGCGTATTGGCCTGCCAGTGCGTCACGCGGCATGCCGGGAAACGCATCCACCTGCAGCAGGTAGTCCAGGAAATCGTCGGGCGCATCGGGCAGCGCGCTCATCCTGCCGGCCGGCACGTTGAGCAGGTGCTCGGGCCACGGCGTGGCGTAGGCGATGCCCTGGGCCAGCACCGAAGCCGGTTCGAACAGGGCGATCTGCAGCGCACTGGAGGCGCCGCGCAGGGCCTGCAGCGCGACCAGCACGCCGGCCGCACCACCGCCGACGATGGCCAGGTCGCACGGGTGGGAGATATCGGATGCGCTCATGGCCTGCATTGTAGGGGATGCCTGTGGATGCACCGGCAACACGACCGCCCGCTCACATCAGCGCGTCGGCCAGGCGCGCGATGCCTTCGCGGCTGCGACGCCATGCCGCACGCTGGCGCCAGGTGTCCAGCGTGAGGTGGCGCGACTGCAGCAGGTAGTCGCTTTCGATCTGCAGCAGCTGCGCGACGATGCCGGTGTCGTAGCAGAGCATGCCGATCTCGGCGTTGAGCGCGAACGAGCGGATATCCAGGTTGATCGAGCCGACCAGGGCGATATCCTCGTCCACGGTGAGGTGCTTGGCATGCAGGAAGCACGGCTCGTAAAGCGCGATGCGCACGCCGCTGCGCAGCAGCTCGTCGTAATAGGCCTCCTGCGCCCATGCGGTGAGGCGCTGGTTGCTGCTGGCCGACAGGATCAGCTGCACCTGCACGCCTGACAGCGCGGCGATGCGCAGCGCGCTGAGGGTGGCTTCGTCGGGCACGAAGTACGGCGTGACCAGCACGATCCGCCGGCGTGCCAGGTGGATCAGCGCATTGACCGCATCGCGTGCGTTGCTGAAGGGATACGCCGGGCCGCTGGGCAGCAGCTGGGTGGCCACGTCGGCCGAGCACACCGGCACGGCGGTCAGCACGTCCAGGCGCTGGCCGGTTTCCATGTACCAGTCGCTGGCGAACACCGCCTCCAGGTGGGCCACGCCCGGGCCACGCACGCGGGCCACCAGTTCCTTGTTGGGAAAGCCGGGCACGAACTCCGGCTGGGCCAGGTTCTGCGAACCGATGTAGCCGACCCGGTTGTCGATCACCGCGATCTTGCGGTGGTTGCGCAGGTCCATGCGCCCGCTGCGGCGCCAGCGCAGCCCGCCGGGCAGCATCGCCCGCACGTCCACGCCCAATGCCTGCAGGCGATGCCGGTAATGGCGCAGGCCGCGCTTGGCCCCCACCGCGTCCAGCAGCAGGCGGCAGTGCACGCCGCGCGCGGCGGCGCGTTGCAGCGCCTGCACGATCGCCTCGCCCACCGCGTCATCGAACATCAGGTAGTACAGCAGGTGGACGCGCTCGCGAGCCTGGTCGATGTCGGCGATCAACGCCTGCAGCGAGGCGTCGTAATCCACCAGCAGCTCCACCGCGTTGCCGTGGATGGGCATGAAATCGCCCTGGCGTTCGATCAGCGGCACGATCTCGGCGGTGGCGGTATCGGCCACCGGGGTCCAGCGCAGGGGCGGTTGCAGCGCCTGTTCCTCGCGGATCACCTGGGAGGCCTCGGCCTGGCGCTGCACGCGCTGGCGCGACAGCCACGGGTGGCCGAACAGCAGGTACAGCGGCAAGCCCAGCAGGGGCACGAAGCCGACCAGCAGCAACCAGCTGCGCGCGGCACCGGGCGTGGTGCGGGTGGGGATCCAGAACAGCGCGGCCAGCCGGATCAGCCAGTCCAGCATCAGCAACCAGGAACCCAGCAGCCACTCGAACAGCATCGCGTCGCCCGTTGGAGGTAGGCCGGCATTCTGACATGCCCGGTGCATGCGCCCGGTAGTGGCGGCCGCTGGCCGGCTCTTCGTCGATTCGTCAGGAGAGCCATCGCGCCTGCCATCGAAAACGATTCTTCTCTCAATGGAGGGACGCCCCTTGTTTCGAAAGGGCATTGCAGATTGCGTAGGGCGCTGCGCGCGTGCACGGGTGTGCAGGTGCCGTTTGGATCGGGTGGCGTCTCCGGTCAGGTCTGTCGCGCGCGTGAGGGCCCCGCAGCGGCCGGTAGGCCCCTGGTCCACATGTCCCCCGGCCGCGTGGCGGCCTCCTCCTTTATTTTGCCCAGGGGCCTACCGGCCGCTACGGGGCTCGGCGTGCGGTAAGCAAGAGGATGCCCGGCGTTTCGGGGGCCTGGGGGTGGGTTGGGCGCTGGCCCTCCATGCCCTTGGAGGCGAAATAAAGGAGGAGGTGGCGGCCGCAGGCCGACGCCGGGGGACATTCGCCGGAAAGGGTATGGGGGGCCAGCGCCCAACCCACCCACAGGCGGCGCCTGAAACGCTACACAGCGCACTTCGTGCTCGCCACACGGATGAGAAGAAAACAAAAAAAACCCGCCACAAGGGCGGGTTTTTTCCTGGGGAAGCTCAAGCATCCTTGCGGATTACTTGATCTTGCCTTCCTTGTACAGGACGTGCTTGCGCACGACCGGATCGTACTTCAGGAATTCCATCTTCCCGGGGGTGTTCTTCTTGTTCTTGTCCGTCGTGTAGAAGTGGCCAGTGTTGGCCGTCGAAATCAGACGGATCTTGTCGCGCTTGCCTGCCATGATCGTTTACTCCTCAGACCTTTTCGCCGCGCGCACGCAGCTCAGCCAGAACGGAATCGATACCGTTCTTGTCGATGGTGCGCAGGGCATGCGCGGAAACACGAAGCTTGACCCAGCGGTTCTCGCTGGCCACCCAGAAGCGGCGCTCGTGCAGGTTGGGCAGGAAACGACGACGGGTCTTGTTGTTGGCGTGCGAGACGTTGTTACCCGTCTGCACTCGCTTGCCGGAAACTTGGCATACGCGGGACATTGCGCACCTCGATGAAAGTAATTGTCAGCCCATAGCCCGGGCGACGGCGGCCTCGGCGGTTTCCCGCCACACGTCATGAGAATCAAAGGGTTACGCTGTCGAGGGCGGGCCGGATGACGTGTTCCCGGCCGCCGATCCAAAGCTTTTTGGACACAGCGAGCCGCGCATTATGCCGCAGCCACGACGCTGGTGCAAGTTGTCCACAGGGCCAGGGCAGCCGGCCGTCACGGGCGCCCGGCGTTCGCATGGCCACCCGCGCGCGGCGGTGATACTGGCCGCCCGTTTCCCCTGGAATCCCCCGCGATGCGGCTGCTGGCGATCACCTACGGTACCGAGGGCGACACCCGCCCACTGGTCATGCTCTGCCACGGCCTGATGGCGGCCGGGCACCAGGTGATGCTGCTGGCCGAGGGCGGCACCCTGGGCAGTGCGCGCGCACTGGGCGTTCCGCACGCCGCGCTGGAGGGCGACATCCATGACGAGGTGGTGGCGCTGGTCTCGCGCGGCAACAACACGCTGGCCGCCTCGCGCGGGCTGGCCCGGATGGCACGCCGGCACGTGCCGGCGTGGACCCGGCAGGCCGACAGA
>DJBL01000057.1 GCA_002435595.1 Stenotrophomonas maltophilia | reverse complement strand
GGTCGCCCAACCCGGTGATCGCCAGCATCCAGCGCCGCGCCGCGCGCGGCGACGCCGAAGCCCAGGTCGACCTGGGCACGCTGCATGAAGCCGGCATCGGCGTGGTCCAGGACAAGGCCGAAGCACTGCGCTGGTACGCACGCGCCGGGCAGCAGGGCAACGTGTATGGCCAGTACTTCAGCGGCCTGGCCCTGGGCCGGGGCGGCGACGGCCTGGCCAAGGATGTGGATGCCGCGGCGGGCTGGTTTGCCAAGGCCGAGGCGCAGGGCTTCTACATGGCCGCCGAATCCTACTGGCGCGAGGCGATCGCACCGCCGTTCTGGACCTTCGAGTAGCCGTCGCAACGGCGTGCAGCCGACCCGCGCTCGCCGGTCGGCGCTGTACACACTCCAGGACCGCGCACAAGGCTGCCCCGGCGCGCGCGCATCGCCGAGAATGTGCGGATGAGCAACGCTATTTTCCGCGACGAAACCATTACCCGCGAGCGCATGCAGGCGATCATCGCCGCGCATCCGCGCGCCGCCGTCTTCGAGGGGTGCCACTTCGACCAAGGCGACTTTTCACGGCTGGACATGGACGGGTTCCAGTTCAACCAGTGCTCGGTGGCCGGCAGCAGCTGGCTGGCGGCCTCGCTGGAAGAGAGCCGGTGGAGCAAGTGCCGGGGCGGCCAGTGCGATTTCAGTTCGGCCCTGCTCAGCGATGCGCGCTTTGTGCATTGCGATCTCAACAACAGCCACTGGCGACGCGCCACGCTGTCCTCGGTGCAGTTCCAGGACTGCAAGCTCACCGGCGCGCACCTGCAGGAGGCCAGTGGCTGGGCGCTGGAGTTCCGCGATTGCCTGCTGGTCAGCGCCGACCTGCGCGGGCTGTCGTTCCGCAAGGCGCAGCTGCACAACATGGATTTTTCCGAGGCCGAATTGTCCGGTTGCGATTTCCGCGATGCGGTATTCAGCGGGGGCAGCCTGCGCAACGCGCAGACCCGGCTGACCCGCTTCGAGGGCGCGGACCTGCGCGAGACCGACATCAGCGGACTCAACGTGATGGACGCCAAGCTGTTCAAGAAGGCGGTGATCTCACAGCGGCAGGCCGCTGCGGCGCTGGCTGCGTTCGGGCTGATCGTGGCCTGACGGCAGCGGCCGGCAGGCGCCGACCAGGGGTTGGCGCGTCAATGCCGGGCATGGCGGGAACCGGGCACTGCGCGGTTCCCACCCGCAGCGCTCAGGCCAGCAGGCGCTCGATCAGCCGCTGGTAAAGCGCCGGCAACCGCTCCAGATCGGCCACCCGCACGTTCTCGTCCACCTGGTGGATGCTGGCATTGACCGGCCCCACCTCGATGCACTGTGCGCCCAGCGGTGCGATGAAGCGCGCATCGGAGGTGCCACCGCCGGTGCTTTCTTCCGGCGGTGCGCCGGCAAATTCCCCCAGCACGGCCCGCGCGACGCTGCGCAGGGTGCCTTCCGGGGTATAGAACGGCTCGCCGCTTCGGTGCCAGGCCAGCGTGTAGTCCAACCCGTGGCGATCGAGCAACGCGCCGATCTCCCGTTCCAGCCGCGGCGCGTTCCAGTGCGGGTTGTAGCGCAGGTTGAACAGCACCTGCAGCTCGCCCGGGATGACGTTGTTGGCGCCGGTGCCGGCATGGATGTTGGACACCTGCAGGCTGGTCGGCGGGAAGCTTTCAAAGCCGTCGTCCCAGTGCCGCGCGGTCAACTCGGCCAGCGCCGCGGCCGCCAGGTGGATCGGGTTGCGGGCCTTGTGCGGATAGGCCACGTGGCCCTGCACGCCCTTGACCGTCAACGTCGCCGACAGGCTGCCGCGCCGGCCCACCCGCAGCAGGTCGCCGAGCACCGCGGTGGATGACGGCTCACCGGTGATGCACCAGTCGATGCCCTGACCGCGTTCGCGGAAAAGGTCGGCCACGCGGCGCACGCCGTCGATCGCATCGCCTTCCTCGTCGCTGGTCAGCAACACCGCCAGCGTGCCGGGATGCTCGGGGTGGGCGGCGACGAACTGCTCGGCCGCCACCACGAACGCGGCCACGCTGCCCTTCATGTCGGCCGCACCGCGCCCATACAGCACGCCATCGCGGATCTGCGGGTCGAATGGATCGCTGGTCCATGCCTGCAGCGGCCCGGACGGCACCACATCGGTATGGCCGAGCAGCACCAGCACCGGCGCACCCTGGCCATGGGTGGCCCACAGATTGTCGACCTCGCCCAGGCGCAGGTGTTCGCAGTGGAAACCGGCCGTGGCCAGCCGCGCGGCCAGCAACGCCTGGCAGCCGGCATCGTCGGGGGTGACCGAGCGCCGCGCGATCAGCTCGCAGGTCAGCGCCAGCACCTCGCTCACGCGCCCACCCCGAACCGCTGCTTGAAGCCGTTGTCGGTGAAGCCCTGGGTCATCACGCCATCGGCGCTGACCACCACCGGGCGCTTGATCAGCTGCGGATGCTCGCGCAGCAGCAGCTTCCATTCGGCATCGGAGGCGGCCGCCTTGCGGTTGTCCGGCAGCTGCCGCCAGGTGGTGGAGGACTTGTTGACCAGCGCGGCAAAGCCGCCGGCCTGCCCGGCCCACGCGATCAGCATCTGCGGAGACGGCGGGGCCTGGCGGTAGTCGACAAACTCATACGGCACCGCGAAACGATCCAGCCACTTGGTGGCCTTGCGGCAGGTGTCGCAGTTCTTCAACCCGTACACGGTGGTGGTCATGGCCGGACTCAGTCGGCCAGGCCGCGCAGCAGGTCGTTGACGCTGGTCTTGCTGCGGGTTTTGGCGTCCACCTGCTTGACGATCACCGCGCAGTACAGCGAGTGCGAGCCGTCCTTGGACGGCAGCTGGCCGGACACCACCACGCTGTACGGCGGCACCGAGCCGTAGCTGATTTCGCCGGTGGCGCGGTTGTACACGCGGGTGCTCTGGCCCAGGAACACGCCCATGCCGATCACGCTGTGGTGGCCGACCACGAAGCCTTCCACCACTTCCGAGCGGGCGCCGATGAAGCAATGGTCTTCGATGATGGTCGGGCTGGCCTGCAGCGGCTCGAGCACGCCACCGATGCCGGCGCCGCCGGACAGGTGGCAATGCTTGCCGATCTGCGCGCAGGAACCGACGGTGGCCCAGGTGTCGACCATGGTGCCCTCGCCGACGTAGGCGCCGATATTGGTGAAGCTCGGCATCAGCACCACGTCCTTGCCGAAGTAGCTGCCGCGACGCGCGATCGCGCCGGGTACCACGCGCACGCCGGCGCGGCGGAACTTGGCCTCGTCGAAACCGGCAAAGCGCGATTCCACCTTGTCCCAGAACGGCGCCGGGCGCGCATCGACCACGGCCATGTCGTTGACGCGGAAGTACAGCAGCACCGCCTTCTTCAGCCACTCGTTGACCTTCCAGCCGCCGTGGCCATCGGGCTCGGCGACGCGGAATTCGCCGGTCTCCAGGCCATCGATGACGCGCCCGACCAGCGGCTTGGTGGAGCCTTCCAGCTCATGCAGGGTGAGCGTGGCGCGGCGCTCGAAGGCGCTTTCGATACCGAACTTGAGTTCTTCCACGCCCGGGGTGGCCGGCTTGCGCAGCGACTTGCGCGCAATGGTGGCATCGCGGCTGGCGCTGCGCTTGGCGGCGGTCTCGGCCGGCGTGGCGGCGGCCTTGGCGGCCGGCGCCGTCTTTGCCGTCGGCTTCTTCGCGGCCGGGGCGGCCTTGGGTGCAGCGGCCTTGCTGGCAGCGGCCTTGGTCGCGGCATTCCTGCTGGCAGCAGTCTTGGTGGCCGCCGCGGTCTTGGCGGCAGTCTTCTTGGCGGGCTTGGTGGCCATCAGTGGGGGTCTCCGGCGTTTCGATCAGGGTCCAGGCAGGCCAGCATCGCGTCGTGCAACTGCTGTCTGGCGGATTCGGTAAGGGGGTGGTCGTGTTCATCGCTGATCACGAACATGTCTTCGGCGCGCTCGCCGAAGGTGGCGATGCGCGCGTCATGCACGCGCAGGCGCTGGTTACGCAGCACGAAGGCCACGTCGGCCAGCAGCCCGGGACGATCGGGGGCGACCAGGCTGAAGCGGGTGCCCGGGCTGCCGTCGCTGCCATCGCGGAACTCGATGCGCGGGGCGAAACGGAAATGCCGCAGTTGCCGCGGAATGACCCGCCGCGAGGGGCGCAGCCGGGTCAGGTCGCCGGCCAGCGCCTCGCGCAGGGCTGCCTCCAGGCGCGGCGCATCGCCATCGGCGAAGCTGTCGGCCGGCGTCACCTCGAAGGTATCGAAGATGGTGTCGACCGGGCCATCGAGTACGCGCGCGCGGTGGATGCCGTAGCCCTTGCGGTCCAGGGTCATCACGATCGCCGCGAACAGGCCGTCGCGGTCCGGCGAGTGCACGAATACTTCCAGCGCGTGGTCGTCCGGGGTGATCCGGCGCACCTTGACCAGGGTCTGGCCCTGCTTGACCGGCACCAGCGCGGCGGCCTGCCAGGCCAGCTGCTCCGGACGCAGCCGGATGAAACTCTCATCGGGCATCACCGTGAACTGGCGGTCGATGGTGGCATCGTCGTAGCCACGCTCGCGCACCAGGGCACGCACCGAATCACGCGCCTCGGCCACGCGCTCGGCCGCCGGCATCTGGTTTTCCAGGCCGTCGCGCAGCGCGCGGCGCGCGGCGAAGTACAGGTCGGCCAGCAGGCGGTCCTTCCAGGCGTTCCACAGCTTGGGGCTGGTCCCGGCGATGTCGGCGCAGGTCAGCAGGTACAGGTAGTCCAGGCGGTCGCGGCTGGCCACCAGGGTGGCGAAGCGGTGGATCACCTCCGGATCGGAAATGTCCTGCTTCTGCGCGGTGACGGACATGCGCAGGTGCTGCTCGACCAGCCAGGCCACCAGTTCGGTGTCCGAGCTGCTGAGCTGGTGCGCCTGGCAGAACTGGCGTGCGTCGACCGCGCCCAGCTCGGAATGGTCGCCGCCGCGGCCCTTGGCGATGTCATGGAACAGCCCGGCCAGCAGCAGCAGCTCCGGCTTGCGCAGGCGCGGCCACACTTCGTGGGCGATCGAAAAACGTTCGTCGGCGCGACTGCTGGAAAACAGGCCGATGTTCCGCAGCACCATCAAGGTGTGCTGGTCCACCGTATACACATGGAACAGGTCGAACTGCATGCGCCCGGACACCTGCGCGAACGCCAGGATCCACTGCCCCAGCACGCCCAGCCGCGCCATCCGCGCCAGCGTGTCGACCGCGCGCGGGCTGCGCAGCAATGCCAGGAACTGCTCGCGTGCCGATGCAGGGGCGTCGGTGTAGGCGGCGAGCTCGGGCAGGGCTTCGGCCAGCGCGCGCGCGGTCAGCGAATGCAGGCCGCGCACGTCCGGGTTGTAGGCCCAGCTGGCAAACAGCGCGAACACCTGCTCGATATCGTTCTGCGGCCAGCGCGGATCGTTGGCGGCCAGGTAACCGCGGCGCAGCGAGAAGCCCACGCTCACCGGCTCGGGCACGGCCTCGCCGTCGAACTGTTCCTCGAAGCGTTGCAGCAGGCGGTCGCTGATCCGTCGCACCACGCTGGCGCTGCGGTAGAACCCCTGCATCATTTTTTCCACCGCCAGGCTTTCCACGTCATCCTCGAAGCCCAGCCGCGCCGCCAGCGTCTTCTGGTAATCAAAGCGCAGGCGTTCTTCAGGCCGGTTGGCCACCAGGTGCAGGCCAAAGCGCAGCCGGGCCAGCGCGCAGCGTTCGCGCTTGAGTGCGGCGGCCTCGTCGGCGCCCAGGTGGCCCAACCCGACCAGCGCCTCCAGGTCGCGCACGCCAAACGCGCGCAGCGCCATCCAGCCCAGCGTGTTGAGATCGCGCAGGCCGCCCGGCCCGTCCTTGATGTCCGGCTCCAGGTTGTCGGCGGTGTCGCCAAAGCGCTGGTGTCGCGCCAGCAGTTCCTCGCGCTTGGCCAGGAAGAACGCGCGCGGCGGCCACAGGCCATCGTGGTTGACCGCCTGCTTGAGCGCCTGCCGCGCCGCTTCGTCGGCGTGCAACGGACGGGCTTCGATCAGCGCGGTCATCACCGTCTGGTCGGCGCTGGCCTGCACGCATTCGTCGGCCGAGCGCACCGCGTGGCTGACCGGCAACCCGCAATCCCAGAGCAGCGCGAACAGCCGCGCCAGCGCCGCCTCGTGGCGACGCTGGTGATCCGGCACTCCCAGTACCAGCAGGTCGATGTCCGAGCGCGGGAACAGCTCGCCGCGACCGTAGCCGCCCACCGCGAACAGGGCCAGCCCGCTGTCGCCCGGCAGGCAACGCTGCCAGGCCATGCGGATCAGCTGGTCGGCCGCGCGCGCGCGCAGGGCCAGCAGGCGTTCGATGTTGTCGCCCTGGTCGAAGCGGCGGTACAGGCGCGCATCGGCCTGTTGCAACGTCTGGCGGGCCAGCGCCGCCCACTCGGGGTCGGCGACGGCATCGGCCGGCGCGTCCAGGATCGGGCTCGCCGGCAACATGCTCAGACCTGCGATTCGCCGGGCGAGAGGGTCAGCACGTCCACGCCGGTCTCGGTGACCGCGATCATGTGCTCCCACTGCGCCGACAACTTGCGATCCTTGGTCACCACGGTCCAGCCATCGGGCAGCACCTTGTTGTAGCGGGTGCCCTCGTTGATCATCGGCTCGATGGTGAAGGTCATGCCCGGCTGCAGCACCAGGCCCTGGCCCGGGCGGCCGTAATGCACGACCTGCGGCTCATCGTGGTAGACCTTGCCGATGCCGTGCCCGCAGTACTCGCGCACCACGCTGAAGCGCTCGCCTTCGGCCAGGCTCTGGATGGCGTGGCCGATGTCGCCCAGGGTGGCGCCCGGCTTGACCGCGCGGATGCCGGCCCACATCGCCTGGTAGGTGGTGTCGACCAGGCGCCTGGCCATCGTCGAGGGGGTGCCGACGAAGTACATGCGGCTGGTGTCGCCGTGCCAGCCGTCCTTGATCACGGTGACGTCGATGTTGACGATGTCGCCGTCCTTGAGGACCTTGGCTTCGCTGGGGATGCCGTGGCAGATCACGTTGTTGACCGACGTGCAGACCGTCTTCGGGAAGCCCCGGTAGCCGACGTTGGCCGGCGTGGCCTTCTGCACGTTGATGATGTGGTCGTGGCAGATGCGGTCCAGCTCTTCGGTCGTCACGCCCGGCTTGACGTGGGGGGTGACGATGTCGAGCACCTCGCTGGCCAGGCGGCCGGCGATGCGCATCAGTTCGATTTCCTCGGGGGTTTTCAGATTCACGCTCATGGCGCCCATTATCGCCGATCCGCGGCCAATCTGAACGGGATGGACCGGAACACTGACAGCCGGGGTTTGGGCGCGGGGCCGGTCATGTTCATGAACAAATGTGATCTACGTCCCGTAACGCCAGATCGTGCCGAAAACGGCCATCGATTTTCCCGAATCTCACGGCCCCGCTACAGGTCCGACCCTATAACCGGGTTACCCCCGCAGTAGCAGTCCCGGCAGCATCGTGTTGTTCAGCAAGGACCTTCGTCCAAGGAGCATGCCCATGCGATTTTTCCGCACGACCGTACTGAGCCTGGCCCTGGCCGGCCTGGCGGCGCCCGCCTTCGCGGCCGACACCACCACGTTCAACGTCAAGATCATCATCACCAAGGCGTGCACGATCACCGCCGCCGCCGCCACCGACGTGGACTTCGGTTCGGCGCTGTCCACCGCCACCACCCCGTCCAATGCGCAGGGCACCATCACCGCCCAGTGCTCGGCGCTGACCCCGTATACGGTGGCGCTCAACGCCGGTGCCAACGCTGGCACGGCCAACGACGTCACCACCCGGCGCATGAAGAACACCGATGTCAGCGTGACCGCCAACAACTTCGTCGGTTACCAGCTGTATCGCGATGCCGCCCATACCAACGTGTGGGGCACCACCAGCGGCACCAATACCGCCGCCGGTATCGGCACCGGGCTGGCGCAGACGCTGAACGTCTACGGCCAGATCGCCAACCCCAGCGTCAACAACGCCGCCGCGGGTAACTACCAGGACACCATCACCGCCACCATCACCTATTGAGGTCCGCCATGCCGATTTCCGCAGGGCCTAGCCCTGGACGGTTCGGGTGCGCGGCCCTTGGCTGGCTGTGGCTGCTGATGGGGAGCGCCACCGCCGCGAGCCTGCAGGTCGCCCCTACGTCGCTGCAGCTGACGCCGCGGCAGAACGCCGATGCGCTGTGGCTCACCAACAGCGGCACCACGCCGGTACAGGTGCAGGTGCGTGTGTTCGAGTGGCGCCAGGACACGGGCCAGGACCAGCTCCTGCCGACCACCGCGCTCCAGGTCAGCCCACCGATGCAGTCGCTGGCCGCCGGCCAGCAGCAGTTGATCCGGGTGGTGCGCAGCGATCCGGCCGCGCCGTCCGCCCAGCGCGCCTACCGGGTAGTGGTGGATGAACTGCCGAGCGCGGACCCACGCCGCACCGGCATGCAGTTCGTGCTGCGCTATTCGATGCCGGTGTTCATCCAGCCCGCCGGCGAGCAGCCGCTCAAACACGCGTTGCAGGCGCGCCTGGCCCGGCTCGATGACGGGCGTCCGGCCCTGGAGGTACACAACAGCGGCAACAGCTACGCGCAGCTTGCCGACATCGGCGTGGGCACGGTCGAACGGCCGCAGATCATCCATCCCGGCCTGATCGGCTACGTCCTCGGCGGCCAGACCATGCGCTGGCCGCTGGATGTCCCGGCCGCCCGCCTGGCGGGCGCCACGTTCTCGGCAAAGATCAATGGCGAGTCGGCCCAGACGCCGCTGCCCGTCGCGCCAGCGGCTCGCTGAGGCCTGCGTGCGGATGCTGCTCACCGCGACGCTGGCACCGTGCGCGGCGATGGCCGCCGACGCCGACATCGGCGCCTCCGGCGAAGCGCTGCTGCCGCCGCCAACGCCGCTGACCGCGGCGCAGACGCTGTACCTGGAGGTGACCCTCAACCAGGCCCCGCGCGGCCTGCTGCCCTTCACCGAACTGCAGGGCCGGCTGATGGCCTCGGCGGCGACGCTGCGCCAGCTCGGCTTCGCGGCGCGCGGCGAGGAGCCGGTCGCGCTGGACCAGCTCAGCGGGGTGGTGGTGCGCTATGACGCCGGCCTGCAGACGCTGGCGCTGGACGTGCCACTGGAACAGTTGTCGCTGCCGACCACGCGGCTGGAGCGCCCCGCCGAAACCGCGCCGGCCGCGGCGGCCTCACCCGGCGCACTGCTCAACTACGACCTCTACGGCAGCCACAACGAGGGCGGCGGCAACCTCGCCCTGACCACCGAACTGCGCCTGTTCGGGCTGGGCAACGGGGTGTTCGAGTCCAGCGCGCTGCTGCGCAACTACCAGGACCCGGCGCAGCGCCAGTGGCGTGGCGAGAGCGTGCGCCTGGATACCGCCTGGCGGCTGGATTTTCCCGATGCGGCGGTCACCCTCACCGTGGGTGACTTCTACAGCGGCTTTGTCGACTGGAGCCGGCCGGTGCGCATGGGCGGGGTGCAGATCGGGCGCAACTACGGCCTGCAGCCCTACCGCGTACTGACGCCGACGCCGCGCTTCCTCGGCGAGGCGGTGGTCCCGTCCACGGTGGAGCTGTACGTGGATGGGCTGCGCCAGTACAACGGCGAGGTCCCGGTCGGCCCGTTCCAGCTGGCCGCACAACCGGGCATCAACGGCACCGGCAATGCCCAGGTGGTCATCACCGATGCGTTCGGCCGCATGCAGACCCTGGACTTCGCCTTTTACGGCGCCCAGCAGCTGCTCG
Organism: Stenotrophomonas maltophilia; assembly: GCA_002435595.1. Classification (GTDB taxonomy): domain Bacteria; phylum Pseudomonadota; class Gammaproteobacteria; order Xanthomonadales; family Xanthomonadaceae; genus Stenotrophomonas; species Stenotrophomonas maltophilia_AC. The sequence goes on along the minus strand of DJBL01000057.1, from coordinate 1,375 downwards.
CCAAAGGCCTGTCGGACTGGTCGGCCGGCATCGGCAGGATGCGGCGCGATTACGGCATCCGCTCGTTCGGCTATGAGGCACCGGTGATCGGCAGCGCAACCTGGCGCTACGGGGCCAGCGACCGCTTCACCGCCGAGGCGCACCTGGAAGGCGGTGGCGGGGTGCTCAATGGCGGTGCCGGCGGCTGGTGGCTGCTGGGCGGTGCCGGCGTGCTCAATGCCGCCTACGCGCACAGCCGCCTGGACGGGCTGCAGGGCGGCCAATACTCCTTCGGCTACAGCTGGAACAACCGTCGCTTCAACCTCAACCTGCTCACCCGGCGCAGCCACGGCGACTACCGCGACCTGGGGGCGCTGCAGGACACCCTGCCGCCAGACATCAGCGAACAGGCCACCGTGGGCGTCAACCTGGAACGCGCCGGCTCGCTCAGCGCCAGCTACCTGCGCCTGCGCTATCCCGACGGCGAGGACAACCGCTACGCCAGCCTGTTCTGGTCGCGCAGCTTCGGCGATCGCTGGTCGGCCTACCTGTCCTTCAACCAGAACCTCTCCGACAGCGACGACCGCAGCGCCTACCTGTCGGTGTCGGCCGCGCTGGGCCGCAATCGCCAGAGCAGCGTTTCGGCGCAGCGCAATGGCGAGCGCATGACCTATGTCGCCGACCTCTCCCAACCCGTGCCGGGCGACGGCAGCCAGGGTGGGTATGGCTGGCGCGTGCAGGCGCGCGGCGGCGACGATGGCGGCGGCGGGCTGGCCGAACTGGGGTGGCTCAACCAGGTGGGGCGCTACTCGCTGGGATACGCGCGCCAGGGGGAGTTCGACTACGGCTACGCCAGTGCCAGCGGCAGCGTGGTGTGGATGGGCGGGCACCTGTTCGCCGCGCGCGAGGTGTCCGATGCCTTCGCGCTGGTCTCCACCGATGGCCATGCCGGCATCCCGGTGCGGCTGGAGAACCGGCTGATCGGCAGCACCGACCGCAACGGCCTGCTGCTGGTCACCTCGCTGCTGTCCTGGCAGCGCAACCGCGTGTCCATCGACACCCTGGACCTGCCCGCGGACATGCGCGCCGACCGCGTCGATACCTGGGTCACCCCGCGCCAAAGTGCCGGGGTGGGCGTGGATTTTGGGCTGCGCCGCACCCAGGCCTGGAGCGTGGTGCTGCAGGATGCCGACGGCGTACCGCTGCCGGTGGGCAGCAGCGTGCTGCTGCCGGACGGACGCAACGCCACGGTGGGGTACGACGGGGAAACCTATCTGGAAGACGTACCGCTGCCGACCGAGCTGCGGGTGCAGCGGCCGCAGGGGCCGTGCCGCGTACGGGTGGCGCCCACGGTCGCCCCGACCTCGCCGGGCACCGCGCGGATCGGTCCGCTGCG
>DJBL01000063.1 GCA_002435595.1 Stenotrophomonas maltophilia | reverse complement strand
TGCCGCCGTCGGCGCCGGCACGGGCTGCCGATGCCGTCGGCGCACGCATCGCCGCGTTTGCCGCCGCCCATGACGCCACCACGCTCGCTGCCTGGCTGCAGCAGCAGCCGGAACTGTGGTCGCTCGGCGACAAGCCGGACATCGGCGTCGCGGTGCTGCTGGCGCTCCAGGCCGACGACCCGCCCCTGTCGCCGGACGTGATCGCCTGCCTCACCGACTGCTTCGCCTGGGACGACCTGCGCGGCGACATCGACCCCTGGTACCTGGAGACCGCATCGCGCCGTTGGCGGCAGGCGTGGCTGCTGTCACCGCAGGGAGAGGCGCATCTGCGCCGGCACTACCTGGCCCTGACCGACGCCCTGCTGCTGCCCGACGGCAGCGTGCTGCGCAGCCTGCGCCAGCCGCGTCCGCTATGGCGCAACCTGCTGACCACGCTGGTGCCCTCGCGCGTCAATGAGGCCATCGGCGTGCTGCGCGCCCTGGACTTCTGGACCAGCCGACAGACACCGCCCGGCCTGGCCCCGACCCAGGTCGCCTTCTGGGCCCGCTTCGGCAACGAAGACGATCGCATCCACCTGCTCAGCGGCGCAGTGCGTGCGGGGACGCTCGCCGTCTTCTGCGGTCTTTTGTGCCTGTGGGGCGTGCTCGCCAGCTGGCCGTTGCCGCCGACGGGCGATGGCCAGTTCAGCGGCGTCGGGCGCGCCGTGCTGATCGTGTTGATCGGAACGCTGTTCGTGCCGACGCTGTGGTTGTCCGGCGTGGCCGTGCGCGCACTGGTGCGTTGGCAGCGCGCGCCGGAACAGATGCCCACCGCCCTGCCCGGGTTGCGCATCCTGACCATTCCGCTGCTGGTCGCCAGCGCCATGGGCATCCTCTGGCTGGCCCTGCGCCTGACCCCCGGCATCCCGGTGGCCACGCTGGCGGGCCTGCTGGTGGCCAACGCGATCATCCTGCACGTGGCGTGGCAGCGGCTGCTGGCCCGCTGCGGCCCCTTCACTCCCAACGCCGATGAATTCCGGGGACTCTGGCGGCTATTGGCGCTGCTGACCATCGTGCCCGCCTGGGGGATGGCGCTGGTGTGGTGGGCGCAGGACCTGCACCAGCACCGCGACCGGCTGCGCTGGTTCAACCGGTAGCCCACCTCCGATGCGGGTGAGCCAACCGTTGCGATCGCACGCAGGCGACCGCTGCCGCCTTACTTCTCCCGCCGCCAGTTGAGCGAGCCACGGTTTTCCACCGTGCTGGACTCCACTTCGATATCGAAGCCGCGGCGCAGCAGGTACTTCAAGGTCAGCACCGAGCCGCTGCCCACCAGCGAAACGCCGTAGCCCACGTAGAGCTTGGGCGAGATGTACTTGCCCACGCCGATCACCGAGCCGCCCAGCGCGCGCGACTGGCTCACCCCGGCATCGTCCAGGCCCAGCTTGGCGCCCAGCTGCGACGCGAGCAGGCCACTGCCGGCCGACAGCGCCGCCGAGGCCGCGTTGACCTGCTGGGCCTGGTCGCTGCTGGCACCGGTCAGGCTGCGGCCCAGCACCAGGTAAGCCAGCGCCTCGGACTGCGACATCGCCGGGTTGGACCACACATCCACCCGCGGCGACTGCGCCCGGCCGGTCACGTCGATACCGGCGATCACATCGCCGATCGTGCGCTCGGCGCGGATGTTGATGCGCGGGTCGGAGACCGCGTTGTAGTTCCAGTTGAGGTTGCCGCGGGTGATGGTCAGGTCCTGGCCGTAGGCCTTGTAGCGCCCGCTCACTTCCAGCCCGCCGTTGGCGGTCATCTCCCGGCCCGGCCGCGACCACACCTGCATCTTGCCGCCCAGCGCGCCCTTCAGGCCGAAGCCGCTCATCTTGACCTTGTCGCCCAGGCTCACGGTCAGGTCCATGTCCAGCGGCGAGGTCGGGGTCTCTTCCGGGTCCACCGGATCGAGCACCACCACGTCCTCGGACACCGACGTGCCGCGGTCCAGGCGCTCCAGGTCCAGGTCGGCCTCGGGCACGTGCACGCTGCCGCGCAGCTGCATGGCGGTGCCGGCCAGGGTGAAGTCCAGGTTGGGGTTGGCGATCACCCGCAGTTCGCTGGTGTTGGCCAGCAGCACGTTCTCGCCATGGATGTGCAGCTGCAACGGCTGCGCATCGCCGAACCACGACAGCCCGCCATCGACGAACAGCGTGCCCTGGCCGGAGTTGGCCTGCGCGGTGATCTTGGCCGAACCATCCGGCTGTGCGGTGAAGCTGCCCTTGCCCTCGTCGAAGGTCAGCCCCAGCGCCGGGAACTCACCCTTGAACTTGCTCAGCGTGGCCTCACCGCCCAGCGACGGCGTACCGCGCGTGCCGCGCAGGCTGACATGGCCTTCGATCAACCCGGTCGGGCGCACGATGTCCGGCGAGAACAGCTCCAGCCAGTACAGCCGTGCGATGTTCATGTACAACTCGCCGGTGAGCGGCGCGTTGGGGTCCCAGCCGGTCTGGACCTTGGCGTCCACGAAGCCATCGCCCTGGAAGCCCACGCCGAGCTTGGCGTTGATCTGCGCCTGGGTCATCTCCACGTCCACCGAGAAGTGGTCGTAGCGCACCAGCTCGCCGCGGGCGTTGTCGCCCAGGCGGATGCCGCCTTCCAGCGAGGCCACCTTGAAATTGCCTTCGAAGGCGTTGCCGCGCGGCCGGATCCGACCGTCCAGGGTCAGCTCGCCACGCAGGTACATCCGCCGCCCCGATTGCGGCGGCAGCCACGGCTGCACCAGCGCCAGCGGCAAGGCATCACCGCGCACCAGCAGGCCTTCGCGCGGCCAGTTGGCGCTGGCGCACAGCGCGCCCCCGGTCGCCGCACCCAGGCACGCATCGGCCAGGGTGACGTCGCTGCCCTGCACGCTGAAGCTCGCCGGCGCGCGCAGACTCCACGCATCCCCCTTCATCGGCGCGATGCGCAATGCGCTCAGCTCACCGCGCCAGGCCTGGCCTTGCTGGCGCACGCCGCCGCTGAGGGCGACCGCACCGAGTTCATTGCGGGTCTGCGCATCCAGGCGCAGGTTGGAGACACTGCCGCGGGCATCCACGTTGAGCGTGTCCAGCAGCATGCCCACCTGCACCTTGCTGCCCTGCACCGCCAACGTCCCGCTGTCGCCCTGCCACGGCAGGCGCCCCTTGATGCTGATGGCCTCGGCGCTCCAGTCCTCATAGCGCAGGCCGCTGCCGACCAGGTCGGCGCTGATGTCCGGCGCGGTGCGCGGGCCCTTGACCAGCACATGCCCGCGCAGGCTGCCGCTGCTGCCCGGCATCAGGTCATCCAGCTGCACCGGCTCGAGCTGCGCATCGATATCCAGCCGATCGCCGACCGAGCCCTTCGCGGTCAGGCGGCTGTTGCCTACCGCCAACTTCACGTTGCCCTCGCCCTGTTCCCCGCGCAGCGCGAACCGGCCCTGTGCATCCACCGCGCGCTTGCGCAGCGTGCCCTTGATCCCGGGCACATCCACGGTGGCCTCGTAAGCGCCTGCGGTCCCGGCCGGGCTGCCGGTCGGCGGCGGCAGTTGCCGCCCCTTCGAGGCCAGCGCGCCGGACAGCTTGCCGTCCCAACCGGGCACGAAATAGCCCGGATCGAAGGCGGCCAGCTTGATCGCCACGTCCCAGTCCAGCTGCGGTGCCCACGCCACCTGCCCGGTCACGTCCAGCGACCCGCCCGGGGTGCTGGCCAGCAGCTGCTTGATCGAGGCGGCCTGGTCGTTGCCACGCACGTCGAACTGCAGGTCGGCGCTCTGCTTTTCGCGCTCGACCGAGGCGTTGCCCACCGCAGCCCAGTTCTTCAGCGTGCCGGCCAACCCGAGCCGGGCTTCCTTCAGCGTCACCGGCACCGGTGCGGCCGCGCCGGCAGTGCTGGTGTCGGCGGCCGGGACGAAGGTGAGGTCGTTGGCAACCACCGAGAAACGCAGGCTGGCGTTCTCCTTGTCGGTGAAATCGGCCTTGCCCTGCAACCGCGCCTGGCCACCGAACGCCTTGACCTGCAGCGGCGCCACGGTCAGCACCTGGTCGGCCAGGCCGATCCTGGACGGTGCCAGTTCCACCGCGATATCGCCCTGCGTGAAGCTGCCCTGCAGGTTGGCCTGGCCGCCCTTGCCCTCGGCCTGGAAATCCAGCGCCATCGGCGTACTGGTACTGGCATCCATGCCCGGCACCAGCAGCGCCAGGTCCAGTTGCTTGCTGCGTGCGCTGGCCTTCCACACCGGGTCGGTGCGCCCGTCGAACACCAGGCTGGCCTGCAGCGGTGCCGGTGCGTTGCCGGCCACCGCCACCTCCATGTGGCCCAGGTCGCCTCGGGCGACCAGGCCCAGCCGCGCCGGGGTGCGCCCCAGCGGCGCCGGCAGCAGTGCGCTGATGGTGATGTCGGTGTCGTAGTCACTGCGCGGCAGGTAGCGCCCGTCCACGCGGAAGTCGCCCATGTCGCTGTCGATCTTGAGCTGGGTGGCGCGGAACTCGCCATTGGCGATTTCCACGCCGCCGCGCAGCGTGGCAATGTCGATCAGCGGTTGCTGGGCCTGGGTGATGCGGAAACCGTCGATGATGATGGTGTCGGCCTGGATCGCCAGCGGCATCTCGATCTGCGGCAGCGATTCGGGCCAGGACGGCAGTTCGAACGGCTCATCGCTCTTGGCCAGGTTCAAGGTGGCGTTCTTGAGCTGCAGCGCGTCCAGCTGCAGCTTGCGGCCCAGCAACGGCCGGATGTCCGGATCCAGGTAGGCGCGCTCGGCGGTGAAGTGGATATCGTCGTAACGGAAATCCAGGTCGTGCAGCACCAGCGGACCGGCTACCGGGCCGTCCACCTTGCTCCAGGTCAGCGTTGCACCCACCGGCAGCCGCGCCACCACCTGGGCCAGCAGCACGTCGCGACCGGCCACGGTCTGCAGCAGCCAGTACAGCAGCAGCAACGCCAGCAGCGCCAGCCCCAGCACGGACAGCCCGGACCAGGCCCAGAAGCGCCGGCGGCGATAGAAGCGCACGCGATGCGGCGGAGTCGAGGCGGGAGGCGTTGGCGTGCTCACAGGTCCGCTCCGATGTTCAGGTACAGCTGGAACTGCGAGTCGGGGTCGTTCAGGCCGTGCGCGATGTCCACCCGCACCGGGCCCACCGGCGATTTCCAGCGCACGCCGAAGCCCACGCCGGTGTGCAGGTCGATGGTGTTGTCGAACGCGCTGCCGGTGTCCACGAAGACCGCCGCCCCCCACGGGCCGCCGTTGAAGTAGTGCTCGTATTCGGCCGAGCCGACCACCAGGTTCTTGGCGCCCAGTGCATATTTGTCCGGCGCCGGGGTGCGCGGGCCGACCTCACGGAAGGCATAGCCGCGGATGCTGCGGTCGCCACCGGCGAAGAAGCGCAGGCTGGGCGGCATCGCCACCAGGTCGCTGGTCCAGGTGGTGCCGCCTTCGCCACGCAGGATCAGGCGATCACTGTCGCCGATCGGGATGTACCAGCGCAGCACCATGTTGGCCTGCACGAAGCTGGTATCCGACCCGGCACCTTCCACGCCGCCGCGCAGGGTGGCGCTGCCACTGATGCCCTTGCGCGGGAACAGGTCGTCGTCCACGTTGACGTAGTCGGCCACCAGCTGCGGATACACCAGCGTGGAGGTGTTATAGACCGCGTCGGTGAACTCGGTGCCCGAGGCATAGCGCCAGCGTTCGCGCAGCGCGTTGATCGAGGCGATCGCGGTCCAGTGTTCGTTGATCTCGCCGCTGCGGCTGGCGATCAGCTTGAAGTTGCGCAGGTCGATGTAATCGGTCTGCTCGTCATACGCGCTGGCGGTGAACGCATACCAGCCGTCCAGCCAGGCAAAGGCGGGAATGCGGTAGCTGGTCAGCAGGCTCTTGCGCTTCTGCGCATAGTCCAGCTGGGTGTTCATCTTGTGGCCGCGGCTGTTGAGGAAGCGCCGCTCCAGCCCGCCGCGCACACCGGCCCCGCTCTCGCTGCCGTAGCTCAGGCCGGCGGTGTAGATGGTGCGCTTGGCGCGGGTCAGGTTCACGTCCACCGGCACGTCGCCGTTCGCGTCGGCCTGGTCCGGACGCGGCTGGATGTCGATCACGCTGAAGTAATCGAGCTTGGTCAGCGATTCGCGCAGGCGGTCCAGCTTGCCCTCGTGGAAGTAGCTGCCCTTGTCCCAGTACACCAGCGGGTCGAACAGCTTGTCCACGAAGTAGTCCTGGTGGAAGCGGATCTCGCCCATGTTGTAGCGGCGGCCGCTGTCCCAGGTCAGGTCGATGTCGGCGGCGTTTTCAGCGCGGGTGATCTGCACCTGGCGCTGGGTGTAGTCGGCATCGAAGTAACCGCGCTCGGCCAGGCGCCGGGTCACGGTGATCTTGCTGGCTTCGTACTGGGTGTGCTCGAAACGCTGGCCCTTGCGCGGCTTGAACTTCTCCAGGTCTTCCTGCAGGTACTGGTCGTTCTGGGCCGGGCCGGTGATGTCGATGTGCTCGCGTCGCACCAGGGTGGGCGGCCCCTTGTCCACATGGATCACCACGCGCAGGTTCTCGCCCTCGCGCGGGCTTTCGACCTTGATCACCGGGTTGTAGTAGCCGAACGGCTCCAGTGCCTGGCGGGTCTGGCGCTCGGCCTGGGACAACAGATACTCCAGCCGCGACTCGCCCTGCGGCTTGCCGATGGTGTCGTACAGCGACAGCGAGACCTCGATGTTCTCGATCATCTCGGCGTCGTCGCCCTTGTCCAGTCCGTTGATGTCCACCTTGTCGATGGTCCCCCGGGCATGCGCCACCGAGGCGGTGGCCAGCGACAGGAACATCAGGGGAAGGGCGTAATTCTTTGGCTGCATGGGGACAGCATAACGGGCCATCGCGGGCATGCGAAATCGAGCGGGTTGTTTCAGAACGGCGGTGAAGGACCCGTTAAATCCGCGCAGAAGATGGCTTCTGACGTTTTCGTCCGTTTCGATGCCGACCGCGCGCACGGACACAACCGTCCGCGCCACGTACTCCACGCCGGGCCGGATGCCCGCAGGGCCCATGAACGCAGAAGGCGCGAGCGGCCGGGGCCGTCGCGCCTTCCACATACCAACGGGCGCGGGTGCGCCCGCCGTCCTCAGCTGGACAGGTGTTCGATCGCCGCCACGCTGCCCAGGCGGTCACCCAGGCGCTTGAGCAGCGCCAGGCGGTTGCCACGCAGCGCCGGGTCCTCGGCATTGACCATCACCGCATCGAAGAACGCATCCACCTGCGGGCGCAGCCGCGCCAGCCGGTTCAGCACGCTCACGTAGTCCTTGTGGTGCAGGCTGGCGTTGCTGTCGTCGATGGCCGCTTCCACCGCTTCGGCCAGTTCGCTCTCGGCCGGCTCGGCCAGCAGCGCCGGATCGACCATGCCCGGGATGCCGCCCTCGACCTTGCGCAGGATGTTGCGGATGCGCTTGTTGGCCGCGGCCAGTGCCTCGGCCTCCGGCAGCGCGGCAAAGATGCCGATCGCATCGATGCGGCGGTCGAAATCGTACAGCGAGGCCGGCTTCAACTCGGCCACCGCGTTGAAGTGCGTGGCCGGCACGCCCTTGTCGGCGTAGTAGCCGCGCAGGCGGTCGAGGATGAAGTCGTACAGCTCCTGCGGCAGGGCTTCGGTCTTGCGCTCGGCACTGGGCTGCACCGCAGCCGGCAGGCCGGCCAAGGCGCTGGCCAGCAGCGCGCGCAGATCCAGCTCGAACCCGCTCTCGATGATCGTGCGGGCCAGGCCCAGCGCATTGCGGCGCAGCGCGAAGGGATCCTTGTTGCCGGTCGGCTTGAGCCCGGCGGCGAAACCACCGGCCAGGGTGTCCAGGCGCTCGGCAATGGCCAGCACCTTGCCCAGCGCCGAGAGGGCGATGTCATCGCCGCCGAAGCGCGGCTGGTAGGCCTCGTCGATGGCCAGCGCCACCTCCGGCGATTCGCCCCCGGTCAGCGCGTAATGGCGGCCGGCGATGCCCTGCAGCTCGGGGAACTCGTTGACCATGCGCGACTGCAGGTCGTTCTTGGCCAGCAGCGCGGCACGCCGGGCCAGCACCGGGTCGGCCCCCACCTGCGGGGCGATCGTCCCGGCCAGGGCGACCACGCGGCCCACCTTGTCGGCCACGCTGCCCAGCCTGGCCTGGTAGGTCACCGTCTTCAGGCCCTCGCCCATCGCTTCCAGGCCCTGCTTGAGGTCCTCGTCGAAGAAGAACTTGGCGTCGGAGAAGCGCGGCCGGATCACCCGCTCGTAGCCCTTGGCCACTTCGGCCACGTCACGCGATTCGATGTTGGCGATGCCGATGAACTTCTCGGTCAGCTTGCCGCCGGCATCGAGCACCGGGAAGAACTTCTGGTTGATCTCCATGGTTTCGATCAGCGCTTCCTGCGGCACCGCCAGGAACTCGCGCTCGAAGCTGCACAGCACCGGCGCCGGCCATTCCACCAGGTTGACCACCTGCTCCAGGTTGTCATCGGTGATCCGCGCCTGGCCACCGGCCCGGGCGGCCTCGGCGTTGACCTGCTCGACGATGCGCGCGCGGCGCGCGTCGGCATCGACCAGCACGTAGGCGGCCTGCAGCGAGCTGACGTAGTCCTCCGGCGAGGACAGCCACACCGTCTTGTCGTGCATGAAACGATGGCCGCGGCTCATGCGGTCGGCCTTCAGGCCCAGCAGCTCGGCCTCGATGATGTCCTTGCCATGCAGCAGCACCAGCCAATGCACCGGCCGGGCAAAGCCATAGGCGTGGCTGCCCCAGCGCATCGGCTTGGGGATCGGCATCGCCGCGATCGCCTCGCGCAGGATCTCCGGCAGCAGCGAGGCGGTGCGCGCACCCGGCGTGGTGGCGCGATGCACGAAGCGCTCGCCCTTGGCATCGGTGGTGCGTTCCAGTGCGGTCCAGTCGATCCCGGCCTTGGCCGCGAAACCCTGCAGCGCCTTGGTCGGCTGGCCGTCGGCGTCCAGCGCGATGTTCAGGTAAGGGCCCAGCACTTCGCTGTGCTGTTCGGGCTGTTCAACGGCCACGCCCGGCAGCAGCACGGCCAGGCGTCGCGGGGTCGACAGCGGCTTGGCATCGCCACGTTCGATGGCCACGCCACGCTTGGTCAGGCCGTCCACGACGCCATCGAAGAACGCCTGGGCCAGGCCCGGCAGCGCCTTGACCGGCAGTTCTTCGGTACCCAGTTCAATCAGCAGCGGCTGCATCGTGCTCATGCCTGCACCTCCTTGGCGGCCACCGCTTCCAGGCGCTTGGCCTCGTACAGCCTGGCCACCGCCTGGGCCAGCGCGCGCACGCGCAGGATGTAGCGCTGGCGCTCGGTCACGCTGATCGCGCGGCGCGCATCGAGCAGGTTGAAGGCATGGCTGGCCTTGCAGACCTGCTCATAGGCCGGCAACGGCAGGCCGACATCCACCAGCTTCTGGGCCTCTTTCTCGCAGGCGTCGAAGCGATGGAACATCTCCTCCACGTCGGCGTATTCGAAGTTGTAGGTGCTCTGCTCGATTTCGTTCTGCAGGTACACATCGCCGTAGGTCACCGGCGTGCCGTCCGGACCGTAGGTCCACACCAGGTCATAGACGTTGTCGCAGTTCTGCAGGTACATGCACAGGCGTTCCAGGCCATAGGTGATCTCGCCCAGCACCGGCTTGCACTCCAGGCCGCCGGCCTGCTGGAAGTAGGTGAACTGGGTGACTTCCATCCCATTGAGCCAGACCTCCCAGCCCAGGCCCCAGGCGCCGAGCGTCGGCGATTCCCAGTTGTCCTCGACAAAGCGCAGGTCGTGCACCAGCGGGTCGATGCCCAGCGCCTTGAGCGAATCCAGGTACAGCTGCTGGATGTTGTCCGGGCTGGGCTTCATCGCCACCTGGTACTGGTAATAGCGCTGCAGGCGGTTGGGGTTTTCGCCGTAGCGGCCGTCGGTGGGACGGCGCGAGGGCTGCACGTACGCGGCATTCCAGCTTTCCGGACCGATCGAACGCAGGAACGTGGCCGGGTGGAAGGTGCCGGCACCCACCTCCAGGTCCAGCGGCTGGATCAGCACGCAGCCCTGCTGCGCCCAATACTGGTTGAGGGTCTGGATCAGGCCCTGGAAAGTGATCGGAACGTTCGAAGTCGCGGACATGCGGCGGATTCTTGCCTGCAGGAGGGGTGCGCTAGTATAGCCAGCGACCGCGTTGCCGCCTTCCGGACGGCCCCACCCCATTACTGCGCGCCTGGCGCGCTACGAGGACTTTGGCGGATGGACCAGCGCCCACCGGTAGTTCCCGGCCCCGCTGTCGGGCCCGGCCCGGCCTTGCCGCTGCCCCCGGGCCGGCTCGACTTCGAGCAGGTGGTCGCCGCGCTGGTGGCCGACGGGCTGGTCGCCGAGGCCGACCTGGAGCGCATCCGTTTTTCCGCCCAGGGCGCCCGCAACGCCAGTGAAGTGCACCCGCTGGTGCTGCTGGCCAACCTGAAGCTGGCCGCCAGCGGCGGCGGCGAGCTGGGCCTGGAGCGGCTTACCGAATGGCTGGCCGCGCGCACCGGCACCCGCTACCTGCGGATCGATCCGACCCGGGTCGACGTCGCCTCGGTCACCGCGCTGGTCTCCCACGCCTATGCGCGCCGCCATCGCTTCCTGCCGCTGGCGGTGGACAGCGAGCGGCTGCTGGTGGCCACCAGCGAACCGCTGGTCCAGGAATGGCTGCGCGACCTGCAGCACCTGACCCGGCGCCGGATCGAGCTGGCCGTGGTCAATCCACTGGACCTGCACCGCTACACCATGGAGTTCTTCGGGGTCACCCGCTCGGTGCGCGGCGCCCGCGGCGACGTGCGCGGGGAAACCAACGGCACCCTGCCCAGCTTCGAGCAGCTGGTCGAACTGGGCCGCGCCGGCGACGTCAACGCCGACGACCAGCACATCGTGCACATCGTGGACTGGCTGCTGCAGTACGCCTTCGAGCAGCGCGCCTCGGACATCCACCTGGAGCCACGCCGCGACATGGGCCGCATGCGCTTCCGCATCGACGGGGTGCTGCACAAGGTGTTCGAGGTGCCGCCAGCGGTGATGACCGCCGTGGTCAGCCGCATCAAGGTGCTCGGGCGCATGGACCTGGGCGAGCGCCGGCGGCCGCAGGACGGCCGCATCAAGACCCGCTCGCCGGGCGGGCGCGAGGTGGAAATGCGCCTGTCCACCATGCCCACCGCGTTCGGCGAGAAGTGCGTGATGCGTATCTTCGACCCGGATGCCGCGTTCAAGAGCATCGACCAGCTCGGCTTCAGCCCGCAGGAAGCAGCCGGCTGGTCGGCGCTGGTGGAGCGCCCGCATGGCATCGTGCTGGTCACCGGCCCCACCGGCTCGGGCAAGACCACCACCCTGTATTCCACGCTGAAGCGGCTGGCCACCCCGGACGTCAACGTGTGCACGGTGGAAGACCCGATCGAGATGATCGCCCCGGAATTCAACCAGATGCAGGTGCAGACCAACATCGACCTGGATTTCGCCAGTGGCGTGCGCACCCTGCTGCGGCAGGACCCGGACATCATCATGATCGGCGAGATCCGCGACCTGGAAACGGCGCAGATGGCGGTGCAGGCCTCGCTGACCGGCCACCTGGTGCTGTCCACCCTGCACACCAACGACGCCCCCTCGGCGATCACCCGCCTGCTCGACCTGGGCGTGCCGCACTACCTGCTGGCGTCCACCCTCAACGGCATCCTGGCCCAGCGCCTGGTGCGCACCCTGTGCCCCCACTGCAAGGTCCCGCGACCGCTCAGCGCGGCCCAATGGGCGGTGCTGGCTGATGCCGATGAAGCATTACCTCAGGCGTCCACGCCATATGCACCGGTCGGCTGCATCGACTGTCGACGCACCGGTTACATGGGCCGGGTGGGCCTGTATGAGTTGCTGCCATTGGGCTCGCGCCTGCGCGGGCTGATCCGCGCGGACATGGATCTGGCCGCTTTCAGCCGGGCCGCGCGTGCTGAAGGATTGCGAACCCTGCGCCGCGCGGGACTTGAAAAGGTGGCCGCAGGGCTGACTACAATCGAGGAAGTCCTGTCAGTGCTGCCGCCCCCGGATGAATTCCGCCCCGTTCCTGATTCTTGAAACCGGCCAACCCGTCGCCTCGCTGCGCCGCTACGGGCGGTTTCCGCATTGGATCCGGGTGGCCGCCGGGCTGGAGGCCGACGAGACCGTGGTGGTCGATGTCGAACACGGCGGCGCCCTGCCCGACCACCGGCAGTTCGCCGGGGTGATCGTCACCGGCTCGGCTGCCTATGTCACCGACCGCGCCGACTGGAGCGAGCGCAGCGCGCAATGGCTGCGCGGGGTGGTCCATGACGAGCGCCCGGTGTTCGGCATCTGCTACGGCCACCAGCTGCTCGCCCACGCCCTCGGCGGCGAGGTGGCCTACAACCCGGCCGGTCGCGAGTCGGGCACCATCGAACTGGCACTGGATCCCTCGGCCAGCAGCGACCCGCTGTTCGCCGGCCTGCCCGAGCGCTTCCCGGCCCACGCCACCCACCTGCAGACCGTGCTGCGCGCACCGGAGGGGGCGGCCATCCTGGCGCGCTCGGCGCAGGACAACTGCCATGCGTTCCGCTTCGGCCGCCAGGCGTGGGGGGTGCAGTTCCATCCCGAGTTCGCCACCCACCACATGCGCGGTTACGTGCGCGCCCGTGCCGAATGCATCCGCAGCCATGGCGGCTGCGCGCGCAGCGTGGCCCGCGGGGTGAGCGCGGCGCCGCTGGCGCGCCAGTTGCTGCGCCGCTTCGTGCGCCAGGCGCGCAACGCCTGAGCCGCGTGCCGGGCACGCCGGTGGCATGTCCCGGCCAACCCACCCGGCCTTCAGGTGCCGCGCACGGAAAACAGGGATAATCCAAAGGATTCGGGGCCAACAGGCCCCTTCCCCTGTTCCGGAATGGTATGAGCGAGATTCGCAAGCTGCCCGCCTCTGCGGGCGCCCAATGGCTGCTGGACGCGTTTTCCGTGTATGGCCGAGCCCCCATGCAGTTGGCGGTGCTTGGCGTGATCGGCATGCTGGTCAGCTCGCTGATCCTGGTGCTGGCGCAGATGCTGCCCGGCTGGCTCGGCGTGCTGGTGCAGCTGCTGTCGCTGGCGGTCGGGCCGCTGGTCTTCGGCGGCATGCTGTGGGCGGTGGGCGAGATCGACCGCGGCAATCGCGCCGTGCCCAACCACCTGCTGCAGCCGATCCGCGATCGTCGCGTCACCCACCTGCTGGTGCCGCTGGCCATCCAGCTGATCGCGGTGATCGCGCTGGGCACCCTGCTGTTGGCCCTGGTCGGCACCCAGGGCCTGGCCGCCTCCAGCGAGATGCTGCAGAAGATGCAGGAGCTGCAGCAATCCACCGCCCAGCCCAGCAACGATCAGATCATGGCCGTGATGGCCGATGTGCCGGTCAAGCGCATCCTGCTGTGGATCGTGATCGCCTTCGCCGCGTTCGTGGCGCTGAGCATGGCCATGTTCACCCAGCCGGCGCTGGTGGTGTTCGACCGCCAGAGCGGCATGCATGCGCTGCGCATGAGCCTGCAGGGCTGCCTGGAAAACTTCGGCGCGATGGCGGTGTTCATGGTGCTCGGCCTGATCGCCACGCTGTGCATCTACTTCCTGGTGTTCGTGCTGATGCAGGTGGCGCTGCTGGTCGGCGGCATCGGTGCGGCGGCGTTCGTGATGCAGCTGGCGGTGGCCACGGTGATCATGCCGCTGTACGTGGGCGCGGTGTACGCAGCCTGGAAGCAGATGTTCGCCCACCGCGGCCGCACCCCGCCGCCGGGCGTCCCCGGTGGCCCGGGCAACGTGTTCGCGGCCTGATCCAGAATGCAGAAAACCCCGGCCACGGCCGGGGTTTCTGTTTGGGCAGCGTCACCGCCGAGACCGCGCCCCGGCCACCCTGGCGAAGGCCGTTTCAAGCAGCATGACCCGGCGCGGAGGCCAGCCGAGGATTACTGCGGCTGCTCCTTGCCACCGGGGCGCGGCACCAGCCACTTGGCCGCATGGATGCCCAGCTCGTACAGGATGCACATCGGAATGGCCAACAGCAGCTGCGAGACCACGTCCGGCGGGGTCAGCACCGCGGCCACCACGAAGATGCCCACCACTGCGTAACCGCGGCTTTCCTTGAACTGTTGCGGCGTCACCCAGCCCAGCAGCACCAGGATCACCATCGCCACCGGCAGCTCGAAGCTGGTGCCGAAGGCGAAGAAGATCGCCAGCACGAAGTCCAGGTAGGCGTTGGCGTCGGGCGTGATCGCAATCACCTCCGGCCGGAAGGTGGTCAGGAAGTGGAACACCGCCGGCAGCACCAGGAAGTAGGCGAACGCGCAGCCCAGGTAGAACAGCAGCACCGAGGACACCAGCAGCGGCACCGCCAGGCGCTTCTCGCGTGCGTACAGCCCCGGCGCCACGAACGACCACAGCTGGTACAACAGCCACGGCACGGCCACGAACAGCGCCACGAAGAAGGTCAGCTTCAACGGCGCGAAGAACGCGCCGGCCGGGTTGGTGGCGATCATGGTCTGCCCGTTGGGCAGCTGCGAGATCAGCGGCTCGGCCAGCCAGGTGTAGATCTTGCGCGAGAACGGCAGCAGCACCAGCAGCACCGCCAGCAGGCCCACGATCGCCCGCACCAGGCGCGCACGCAGCTCGATCAGGTGTTCCACCAGCGAGCTTTCGGGATAGTCGTGTTCGCTCATCGCGGTGCCTGCTCCTCGCGCGACGGGAGCGTGTCCGTCCTCGGGTCGGGATCCGGCGGGCCTGCGGGGTCGGGCATGGGCGGCGTAGGCGTGGCGGCGCGCGGCGCGGTGCCGTCGATGCCGGGGGGCGCCATCGCATCGCGCGGGGGTTCGGCGGGCCCGGACGCCTCCGGGGCCACCACGTGCTGGGCCACGCTGGCCGGCGAACCGGGCGCGGGACCGGTCATCACCGGCGCATCGCCGGTGCTGTCCGCACCGTCATCGCCGTGACGGGCCATGTCCTGGCGCATCTGCTCGGCCTCGCGGCGCACCGCTTCACCGCTGGCGCGCAACTGCGCCTCGGTGTCCTGCACCGACGACTGCACATCGCGGAACTGGCGCTTGATCTCGTCGGCGTGCAGTTCGCGTTCCAGCTCCTGCTTCACCGAGTC
Source organism: Stenotrophomonas maltophilia (assembly GCA_002435595.1). GTDB lineage: Bacteria > Pseudomonadota > Gammaproteobacteria > Xanthomonadales > Xanthomonadaceae > Stenotrophomonas > Stenotrophomonas maltophilia_AC. Next base: position 616 of record DJBL01000063.1, on the reverse strand, counting down.
CCACTGGTTGCGTGCACGGCGCACCCACAGACCGGCGAAGCGGGCCGCCTTGGGCAGCCGCTCGGGACCGAGCACGACCAGGGCCACCACCGCGATGACCAGCAGTTCACTGAAACCGATATCGAACACGCCGCAGCTTCCCGATCAACGCGGGTCGCGGTCGTGCTCGGTCTGCGACGTCGTCGTCGAGTCCTGCGGACGCGAGTTGTCGCTGAGCTGCGCGTTCGGCTTGTCCTCGTCGCGCATGCCCTTCTTGAATTCCTTGACGGCACTGCCAAGGTCCTTGGCGCCGCTGGTCAACTTCTTGGTGCCGAACACCAGCAGAACGATGACCAGCACGACCAACCAATGCCAGATGCTGAAACTGCCCATGAGCGGCTCGCGTTACGTAGTGATCAGACGGTTGAGCATAGCGCACCGGCCGTAGGCCGGCGCGCGTGACGAAAGTCAGTTGCCGTCCAGCGATTCCGTACGGACTTCACCCTCGCCCACCGACTGGAAACCCTGCTGCGGCGCCGGCTGGGCCGGAGCCGGCTGCAGCGGTGCAGTGGTCGCGCCCCCTGCCGGTGCCTGTTCAGCCACCGGCGCGGCCACCGGTGCGGCCTGGCGGGCGGCC
>DJBL01000031.1 GCA_002435595.1 Stenotrophomonas maltophilia | reverse complement strand
GGCCGGGGGCGACGGCGAGCCGCCCCGCTCGGCGGGGGCGGCCAGCGCTGCCGCCGGTGCAAGCAGCACCAGCAGCACCAGGGTTCTGCAGACCGACATCGCGCGCACCTCGCCGGGGACCGCCGTACTCCGGCCCAGTCTAGGCTGGCGCAGCGGTGCCGGGCTGCCGTTTGTCGGCCCGATCGGCCATCCACAGCCGGTGTGGACCAGGGCGGGGCAAACCTGTGGATAAGCGCGCCGGCCCGCTGCGCGGCAAGGCCTACCGAAGGCTGGCCAAAAAACCGCCAGTGCGCATGACTTGCCAGCGCGACGCGCGGCCGCCACTGTGGGCACATGCGCTTTGAACCCCTTTCCCTGCCGGCGGCGATGCAGGCCGATCTGGAAGCCGCCTACGCGATGCCGCCGCGGGCGTACCACAACTTTGCCCACGTGCAGGCGGTGCTGCAGCACTGCCAGGCGGTGGCCGACGGCCCGGGCTGGCAGCAGCCGCGCGAAGTGCAGCTGGCCGCGCTGTACCACGATGCGATCTACGAGGCCGGGCGCAGCGACAACGAGGCCCGCTCGGCGGCGCTGGCACGCCAGGCGATCGAACGCTGGTTGCCCGCGGCAGGCATCGACGTGGCACGGGTGGTCGAGCTGATCGAGCTGACCGCGCGGCATGGCGCGCTGTCGGCGGCGGACATCGATGCCGAGGCGGCGCTGTTCCTGGACTGCGACATGGCGATCCTGGGCGCGCCGCCAGCGGTGTTCGATGCGTACGACCAGGGCATCGCCGAGGAATATGCCGGGCATGTGCCGGGGTTCCTGTTCCGGCTCAACCGGCGCCGCTTCCTCAAGCAGCTGCTGCTCAAGCCGCGTATTTTCCTCAGCGGTTTCTTCCACCAGCGGCTGGACCCCGCCGCGCGCGCCAACCTGCGCCGCCGCATCGGATAATGACGACCGGCGCCGCGCCGGGCGCCGGGTTTCCCTCCACCACGTCCTGCCCGCCCATGTCCCAGCCAGTGTCCCCGCCCGCCGATCCACGCCCGCAGCCGCCCGAAGAACCCGGCCCCAACGAGTGCTGCGGCAGCGGTTGCCCGTTGTGCGTGCTGGACCTGTACAGCGAGGACCTGCAGCGCTATCGGGCGGCGCTGGCGGCCTGGAAACTGCGCCATCCCGATGCCGATGAGTGAGCCTGGAGCCTGTCGCCGATGAACCGTGATGCCAGCCAGCAGGTGCGCCCGCAGGTGCAGGGCGCGATCGCGCTGGCAGCGGTGGCCGCGCTGCTGGTGTTCAGTGCCACCGCGCTGTGGACCCAATGGGCGCGCCAGGACCTGGATTGGGTGCAGGCCACCTTGAGCCTGTACCTGCACGGGCCGTGGGGGCTGGCCCTGCGCAGCGCGTACTGCGTGCTGGCGGTGGCGATCATGCTGCTGGCCTGGTCGCTGCATGCCGGCAGCCGCTCGCCACGCCGCAGTGGCGCGGCCCCGTTGCTGTTCTGGGCCGCCGCGCTCGGCCTGATGGGGGTGGCGATCGGGGACAGCTGGCTGCCCGGACACGCCCCGTTGCTGGCGCCGCTGGTGCATGGCCTGGCCGCCAACACCGCCTTCGTCTGTGTCAGCGTGGCCATGCTGCTGCAGAGCTGGTACCTGCGCGCCGACCCGCACTGGTCGGGGTGGGCCGCCCCGGCATGGTGGTGGGCGTGGCTGTGTTTCCTGCTCCTGTGGCTGCACGTGCTGTGGCGCGGACCGCCGCGTGGGGCCGGGCAGAAGCTGGTGATCGCCGCGATCGTGCTGTGGTTGCTGGTGGTGGCGCTGCTGGCATGGCGGCAGTCGCGGCGCGACGCACGGCGCTGAGCCTTGGCGCCGCCGGGGCGTGCAGCCAGTCTGTGTACATGCCGTGGGCGGGCGACCGGCGTATCGTGGCGGGGACTCTTTTGGGATGCGTGACGATGCGGCGAGCCGGGTGGGGGAAGGTGCTGGGTCTGGTGATCGGTGGCTGGGCGTCGGTGGCAAGTGCCGCGACCCCGCAGCAGGTCAGCCACGGACGGTTCCAGCAAGTGCCGGTGTACCTGCCGGAGGGCCGCACGCAGCGGGTGGTGGTGTGGTTCGACGGCGGGCGCGAACCGGTGCGCACGGTCGCGCGGATCGACGCGCTGCGCGCGCAGGGCGCACTGGTGGCCCGGGTCGACGTGGCCCGGCTGCACCAGGTGCTGGCCCGCGAAGGCGGCGCAAGCTGCGCGTTCGGGGCTGGCGACGTGGAGAACTTTTCGCGCTGGTTCCAGGCCTATCTGCATGTTCCCGGCTACCACCTGCCGCTGATCGGCGGCGACGGCGAGGGCGCCGAACTGGCCTACGCCGTCGCTGCCCAGGCTGACACCCAGGTGTTTGCCGGTTTGCTCACCACCGGGTTCTGCCCGGACCATGCGCGCGAGCGCCAGGTGTGTGGTGCCGGGTCCAGCCATGGCCGGCTGCAGCCGGCCGAGCTCAATTTCCCGTGGCTGGACGCCGCCGGTGGCAGCCACTGCACGGTCGGCAATGCCGCCGCGTTCGTGCGCAAGGTGGCGATGGGACGGCAGTTCCAGCGCACCGACAGCGGCGATGAACTGCCCGGGCTGCTGGCTGCCGCCGAGGTGATCGGGGCGCAGAAGGGGGTCAGCCTGGCCCCGCCGCCGGACGCGCTCAAGGGCCTGCCGGTGGTGGAGGTGGCCGCCAGCAAGCCGGGCGACACCTTTGCCATCTTCGTCTCCGGCGATGGTGGCTGGGCGGGCCTGGACAAGGAAGTGGCCGCCGCACTGGCCGAGGCCGGCGTGCCGGTGGTCGGGGTGGATTCGCTGCGGTATTTCTGGACTGCACGCACGCCGGAGGGCTTTGCCCGCGACCTGGAACGCATCGCCGCCCATTACAGCCAGCAGTGGCAACGCAAGCGGGTGGTGCTGGTCGGTTTCTCGCAGGGCGCCGATGTGCTGCCGGCCGCGATCAACCAGCTCTCGCCGGCGGTGCGCGACAGCGTGGCGATGATCGGGCTGATGTCGGTGGGCAGGAACGCCGATTACGAGTTCCACGTCAGCAACTGGCTGGGCGGCGGTGGCGGTGGGCGGCCGATCGCCCCGGAGATCGCCAGGCTGCCGATCGGCAAGACCGTGTGCCTGTATGGCGAGGACGATGACGACGCGCTGTGCCCGTCGCTGCCGGCCGGCAATGCGCAGATCGTCAAACTGCCCGGCGACCATCACTTCAAGGGCGACTACGATCGCCTGGCGCAGACGCTGCTGGAGCATCTGCCCGCGCGGTAGCGCCGAGCGTTGGTCGGCTGATCCGATGCGTGGCGTTACTGCAGCCGACCAACGGTCGGCGCTACCGGCGTGTTGCGGATTGCGGTGGCCGACCAACGGTCGGCGCTACCGGTGCGTTGTGGATTGCGGTAGCCGACCAACGGTCGGCGCTACCGGTGCGTTGCGGATTGCGGTGGCCGACCAACGGTCGGCGCTACCGGCGTGTTGCGGATTGCGGGGGCCGACCAACGGTCGGCGCTACCGGTGCGTTGCGGATTGCGATGGACGACCAACGGTCGGCGCTACCGGCGTGTTGCGGATTGCGGTGGCCGACCAACGGTCGGCGCTACCGGTGCGTTGCGGATTGCGGTGGCCGACCAACGGTCGGCGCTACCGGTGCGTTGTGGGTTGCGGCAGCCGACCAACGGTCGGCGTTACCGGTGCGTTGCGGATTGCGATGGACGACCAACGGTCGGCGCTACCGGCGTGTTGCGGATTGCGGTGGCCGACCAACGGTCGGCGCTACCGGCGAGGGTCCAGCGAGATCAGGCGGGTGGCATCGAGCAGCGCGGCCGGCAGGTGCACTCCGCCCGGCGCCGCCAGGTAACGGGCGCGCCAGTGCGGGGCGAACTTGGACTTGAAGCGGCGCAGGCCGCTGAAGCCGTAGAAGCGCTCGCCGTGGCGGGCAACAATGTTCGCAAAGCGGTTCCAGCGCCCGGCCAGGCGATGCTGGGCCAGTCCGGACAGCGGTGCCATGCCCAGTGAGAACCGGTGGAAGCCGTTGGCGCGGCCCCACAGGAACAGCTCGATGAACAGGAAGTCCATGGTGCCCTTGGGGGCCTCATCGACATGCCGCATCAGGTCCACCGACAACTCGTGCCCGGCCGGGGCCTGCCACAGGTTGGCGAAGGCGACCACGCGGCCCTCTGCTTCCACCAGTGCCACCGGGAAACGCGCCAGGTAGGCCGGGTCGAAGCTGCCCAGCGAGAAGCCCTTTTCATCGCCGGCCTTGTCATCCAGCCATTGCTGGGAGATCGCCGCCAGGGTCGGCAGCAGGGCGGGTATCTCCTCCGGCGGTGCCACCCGGAAGCTGAGTCCGCCGCGCTTGCCGCGGTTCCAGGCCTGGCGCAGGTCGGCACGTTCGCGACCCTCCAGGCCGAAATCCTGCAGCGGCACCATGGCTTCCTCGCCGAGCTTGACCAAGGTCAGGCCGAGGTCGAGGTAGGTCTGCCAGTACGCTTCGCCGACCTGGTAGAACACCGGGCGCAGGCCGAGCCGGTCGGCCTCTTCGCGGAAGCGCCAGATCAGCCCACGTGCGATCTCCGGCGGGCCGACCGGGTCGCCCATCGCGATCAGCGAGCCGCCGTAGCGCTGCATCATCACAAAGCCGCGGTGTTCGGCATCGTGCAGCACCGCCTTGTCGGCGGTCAGCACCAGGCAGGCCTGGGTGTCCTCGGCGGCGGCCAGGATCGGCGCCAGGGCGTCCAGGGTGGCCGTGTCGGCCGGCTGCAACGGGCTGCGCGTGCTGTGCAGCAGCCGCGCCAGGCCGAAGATGGTCAACGCGATGGCGATCACCAGCACCGCGCGCAGCGCACGCGGTGCATTGCCCTGCAGCGCGAACTGCCACCACAGTTCGTTCTGGTATTCGACGTGGCTGTAGACGAAGAACAACAGCCAGATCACCGCCACCAACACCAGGCCAAGATTGCGGATCCACGGCCAGGACCAGGCCTCGTCCAGCAGCGCGCCCTGGCGATAGAACTCGCGGCGCGAGGCCCACAGCGCCATCGCCACCAGCAGCGCGGACAAGGCGATCAGCACCTGGCCGCCGCGCAGCCAGATCGGCAGCGGGGCGATCACGCAGATGACCAGTGCGAGCATCCAGGCGGCGTGGCTGCGTCGTTGCAGCCCCTGGCCGATCAGCAGCAATGCGACCCCGCCCAGGCTGCCGAGCAGGTGTGAGGTTTCCAGGATCGGCAGCGAGGCATTGAGCAGGTGCCGGCGCGGGGTGGGCAGGGTGCCATCGATCACCAGCGCCGCGCCCACGCTGAACACCGCCAGCGCGATGATCTGCGGCAGCCACGGACGCAGCGCGGTCCAGCCGGCGCGGGTGGCACCGGCACCGACCCGCAGCGGCTTGCGCAGTGCCGGGCCCAGCGCCAGCAGGGTGGCCAGCAGCAGCGGCAGCACGTAATAGGTGACCCGGTAGATCAGCGCGGCCGCAAGCACCGCCGCCGGTGCCACCTGCGGCAGCAGCTTGAGCAGGCTCCATTCGAACACGCCCAGCCCGGCCGGCACGCTGGAGATCAAGCCAGCCAGCACCGCCACCAGGTACAGGCCGACGAAGCCGGGCAGGCCGGTCGGGGTGTCCATCGGCAGCAGCACATAAAAGGCGGCGCTGGCCAGCACCAGCTCGACCACGCTCAATGCGGTCACCCCGAGCATGGTGCGGCGGTCGGGCAGCCACAGCGCGTGGCCGCGTATCTGGAAACTGCGCCCGTCGCTGCCGACCAGCAGCAGCGTGCCGACATACCCGAGCAGGCCTGCGATGCCCAACCCGCGCACCGCCTGCACCGATACCGGCAAGGCCAGCGCGGCCGCGCCCGGCTCAAGCACGAACGCCAGCGCCAGCAGCAGCCATGCGCCGAACACGAAACCCAGCGTGCTCATCAGCACCACCTGGCCGATCTCGCCCAGGCTCAGCCCGGCGCCGCCATAGCCGCGCAGGCGGACCGCGCCGCCGGTGAGCGCGGCAAAGCCCAGGGTCTGGCCCAAGGTGTGGGCCAGGAAGGCGGTGATCCCGACCCGGGCCGGATGCAGTCGCTTGCCGCTGCGGCGCAGGCCGATCGCATCGAACCCGATCAGGCAGGCGTAACTGGCCAGGCCGAGCAGCACCGTCAAGGCAATCTGCCCCGCGCCGAGATGACCGAACGCCGCGCGGATGGCGCGGTAACCGTGTTCGTCGAATTCGCTGGCCAGCCCGCGCAGGGCCAGGGCCAGGATCGCCAGGCTGAAGATGACGGTGGCGGCGCGTCGCCAGGCCAGGCGTGCCGGGGCGGGCGCAGGGGTTGTTTCGGTCATCGGTACAGCGTGCTCCGGGGCGGGCGATGAAAGAGTCAAGGCAGGGCGCTGAGCCCCTGCGCGCGCATCGTGCGCCTGATGCGCAGCGTTGCCAAGAGCATCGGCTGTGCCGGGCGTGGCCGCATCGGAAGCGGCAAGGACAGGCTCACCTCGCATCGGCGACAATGCCGCATCACCCAGAGGAGCAATCGCCATGTTGGAACGTTTCGACGTTGGTCCGCGCATGTCCGAGATGACCGTGCACAACAAGGTCGCCTATCTGTCCGGGCAGATCCCCGAAGACACCAGCCAGGACATCACCGGGCAGACCCGGCAGGTGCTGGCGGAGATCGACAAGCTGCTGGCGCTGGTGGCCAGCGACAAGCAGCACATCCTGCGCGCGGAAGTGTTCCTGGCCGACATCAACGACTTCGCCGGCATGAACGCGGCGTGGGATGAGTGGGTGGTGGCGGGCATGACCCCGGCGCGTGCGACGGTGGAAGCCAAGCTGGCCGACGCGAGCTGGAAAGTGGAAATCGTGGTGACCGCGGCGCTGCCGTAACCACCCGCACACACCGGTCAGGCCGGGCGATGCCCGGCTGCCCGGCTTGCGGGCGCGGCGACCAGGTCGATGCAGTCCACCGGGCAGGGCGCGATGCACAGCTCGCAGCCGGTGCACAGGTCGGCGATGACGGTGTGCATGTACTTGGCGCCGCCCACGATGGCATCCACCGGACAAGCCTGGATGCACTTGGTGCAGCCGATGCAGTCCGCTTCGATGATCACCGCCACCTGTGCCGGGGTGTGCGCGCCGCGACGGCGGTCGAAGGGCCGTGCCGGCACCCCGAGTACGTGGGCCAGCGCCCGCGCGCCGGCATCACCGCCCGGCGGGCAATGATCCACGCCGACCTCGCCGCGGGCCATTGCCTCGGCATACGGGCGGCAGCCGTCGAACCCGCACTGGCCGCATTGGGTCTGCGGCAAGAGGCGGTCCAGGCGTTCGATCAAGGGCAGGGGGGCGGTGCTCATGCGTGGCGTCGGCTGCGCGGGGAGATCATTTTTTGAGGGGTTTGCCGCGGTACCAACGGTCGTGGGCCAGGGCCAGCATCGGCCGGTCCTCGCGGCTGTCGCCGTAGGCGTGGATGCGCTGGAAGCGTGACAGGTCGTAACGTTGGCGGATGTGTTCGGCCTTGCGCGGCCCGCAGTCGCCATCGGCGTAGCGCCCGGTCAGGCGCCCGTCGCGGCTCTCCAGGCGGTTGCAGATCAGGCCCAGTCCCAGTGCTTCGCACCAGGGCCGCAGGTACAGGTCCAGCGAGCCGGACACGATGACCACGGTGTGGCGCTGCTGCAGGTGCCAGCGGATCTGCTCGAGCATCTGCGGGCGCACCACCTCGGGCAGCACCTCGCGCGCATAGCCGGCGGCCTGGGTGGCGATGTCCTCGGCGTGGCGGTTGCTGAAGGTCAGGCGGGTGACGCGGGCACGGATGCGCTCGGCCGAGATCAGCCTGAGCCGGTAGGCCAGCAGCCACGGGCCGACCTTCCACCAGGCCTGGGCCAGTTGTTCGGGGGTGGCCACGCGGCGCACGAAGCGGCCGTAGGTATCGCAGGTGGTGACCGTGTGGTCGAAATCGAACAGCGCCAGTTCCAAACCGCACCTCCTTCCGTGCAGGCCAGCAGGACGGGGCGGCCAGGCCGCCCCGGGGGCGATCAACGCACCGGCATGCCGGGACGCGCGCCGCTGTCGGCATCGAGCAGGGCCAGCTCGCCGCCGTCGAAGCCGGCCGACAGGATCATGCCTTCGCTCAGGCCGAAGCGCATCTTGCGCGGGGCCAGGTTGGCGATGAACACCACGCTGCGGCCGACCAGCTTTTCCGGCTCGGCGTAGCTGGCGCGGATACCGGAGAAGATCTGGCGGGTACCGAGGTCGCCGGCATCCAGTTCGAAGCGCAGCAGCTTGTCCGAGCCTTCCACGAACTCGCAGGCCAGCACCTTGCCGATGCGCAGGTCGAGCTTGGCGAAGTCGTCGATGCCGATGTAGGCCGGGCCGTCGGCGGGGGCTGCGGTCGGTGCCGGTGCCGGTGCGGCGGCAGGCTTGGCGGGCTTGGCCGGGGCGGCCGGGGTGGCGGCAGCGAGGGTGTCCTTGGAGGCGTCGGTCATGGCGTCGATCATTTTCGGGTCAATCCGGGTGAACAGCGGGGCGTATACGGCAATGGTGTGCGCGGTGAGCGGGCGGGCGATGTCGGTCCAGTCCTGGACCGGTGCGGCCAGGAAGGTTTCGGCCTGGGCGGCGGTGGACGGCAGGATCGGCTTGAGCGCGGTGACCAGCACGCGGAACAGGTTCAGGCCCTGGGTGCAGACCGACTGCAGCTGCGCGTCGGCGCCGTCCTGCTTGGCGATCACCCACGGCTTCTGGTCGTCGATGTAGCGGTTGGCTTCATCGGCCAGGGTCATGGTGAGGCGCACGGCGGCGGCCGGGTCGTTGCGCTCGTACGCCTCGCGGATCGGCGCCAGGGCGGCGACGAAGCGGTCGTACTGGGCCGGATCGGGCAGGCTGTCGGCCAGGCGGCCGTCGAAGCGCTTGCTGATGAAGCCGGCGCAGCGGCTGGCCAGGTTGACGAACTTGCCGACCAGGTCGGCGTTGACGCGGGCGATGAAGTCGCCGAGATTGAGGTCGAGGTCTTCGACGCCGCCGCCGGACTTGGCCGCGAAGTAGTAGCGCAGGGCCTCCGCTTCCAGGCCGACGTCGAGGTAGGTGCGGGCCATGACGAAGGTGCCGCGCGACTTGGACATCTTGGCGCCGTCGACCATCAGGTAGCCGTTGACGTGCAGGCGGGTGGGCGCGCGATGGCCGGTGCCGTGCAGCACGGCGGGCCAGAACAGGCCGTGGAAGTTGACGATGTCCTTGCCGATGAAATGATGCAGTTCGGTGCTGGTGCCGGCGCGCAGGTGGGCGTGGAAGTCTTCGCCGGTCCTGTCGCACAGCGTCTTGAAGCTGGACAGGTAGCCGATCGGGGCATCGAGCCAGACGTAGAAATACTTGCCGGGCTGGCCGGGGATTTCAAAGCCGAAGTAGGGCGCATCGCGGGAGATGTCCCAGGCACGCAGGCCGCCATCGGCGTTGAGCCATTCGCCAAGCTTGGCCTTGACGCCGGGCAGGGCGACGTCGCCGGCGAGCCATTCGCGCAGGAAGGCGTCGAAGTGGCCGACGTCGAAGAAGAAGTGTTCGGAGTCGCGCATTTCCGGGGTGGCCCCGGAGATGACCGAGCGCGGGTCCTTCAACTCGGTGGGGGCGTAGGTGGCACCGCACACTTCGCAGTTGTCGCCGTACTGGTCCGGGCTGCTGCAGACCGGGCAGATGCCCTTGATGTAGCGGTCCGGGAGGAACATGCCTTTGGCGGGATCGTAGAACTGGGCGACCGAGCGGCGCGCGATGTGGCCTGCGGCCTCGAGCTTGAGGTAGAAGGCTTCGGTGAGCGCTTTGTTGGCGGCGGAGTTGGTCGAGTCGTAATGATCGAACGCCACGCCGAAGGCGGCGAAGTCGCGCTCGTGTCCGGCCTGGATGTTGGCGATGAAGGCTTCCGGGGTGACGCCGGCCTTTTCGGCGGCGAGCATGATCGGGGTGCCGTGGGTGTCATCGGCGCAGACGAACCAGGTCTTGCCGCCGCTCATTCGCCGCGCGCGCACCCAGATGTCAGCCTGGATGTAGCCGACCAGGTGGCCCAGGTGGAGCGGGCCGTTGGCGTAGGGCAGTGCGGTGGTGACGAGAGCGGTGCGGGTCATGGTCTGCGTTGTTGCCTTGGGGACTGGGGATTATCGCATGGAGGGGGTGGGCGCCTGCGGCGGGCTTTTTTTCGCGGGCTAGGGCTGGGCTGGGGTGGAGCCGAAGCCGAAGCCGAAGCCGACGCGCCGTAGGGTGTCGGGCTGGGTCGGCCGCAACGGCTACGGCAGCCGATCCAGTGACAGCACGGTGGCTGGAGCCGTGTCTGTCGGGTGCTGGGCGGGGGAGGGGGTGGAATGGATGGGGCGGGCAGGGGAGGAAATGCAAAAGGCCGAAGCGGTGTTGCCGCTTCGGCCTTTTTTGTTTCCCCGGCCGGCGATGCCGATGGCTGGGGCAGGGTGGGGTCTGGTTCGGCGTCGCGACGCCTGGCCAGGCCGCAGGGGATGTTACTCGCGCACCCAGGTCTGCGCGCGGCAGATGAAGGCGATGCAGCCGGAGACGTCCAGTTTGGCGCCGCCGGTCTGCAGCTTGGCCTTGGACTTGTAGGTCTTGCCGTTGCCCGGATCCAGGATGGTGCCGCCGGACCAGGCGTTGGCGCCGTCGGCCTTGAGGTTCCAGAGGATCGTCATGCCCTTGACCGGCTTGTTCTTGTTGGCGCCCTCGCAACCGTCGCAGACCGGGTTGGGGCCCTTGTCCGAATGCAGGATGTCCACCACCTTGCCGGTCAGCGTGCCGTTGGCGGCCTGGGTGATTTCCACGATCGACTTCACCTTGCCGGTCTTGTCGTCGATGGTCTTCCAGCGGCCGACCGCACCATCGGCCGCGCTGGCCGACATCGCCGCCATCATCAACGGCAGCGCCAGCAGCAGAGTCTTGAACGTCTTGCGCATGTTCCCCTCCCAGGGTATTCGGTGAATGCCGGCGCAGGGGCCGGTACAGGCCGACTGTATACCCATTCGGCGGGGTATGGGCAATGCCTGCCAGGCCGGTGCGGGCGCTGTCAGGGGATTTCGTACAGTTCCAGCGGCAGTCCATCCGGATCGGCGAAGAAGGTGAAGCGTCGTCCGGTGAATTCGTCGGTGCGGATCGGCTCGCAGCCGACCCCGGCCGCGGCCAGGCGCGCGATCATCGGGTCCAGCGCGGCCACCCGGAACGCCAGGTGGCGCAATCCCTGCGCCTCTGGCCGGCTGGGGCGCGGCGGGGCGTCGGGGAAGGAGAACAGTTCCAGTTGGCCACCGTCGGGCAGGGCCAGGTCCAGCTTCCAGGAGTCGCGTGCGGCGCGGTAGTTTTCATCCAGCACCCGCAGACCCAGGACCTGGGTGTAGAAGGCCTTGGACCGGGCGTAGTCCGCGCCGATCACCGCCACGTGGTGGATGCCGAGCAACAGGGAGGGGGCGTGGGTGCTCATTGCAGGGTGTCCAGCCAGCGCTGGGCGATCTGCAGCGCCAGCGGATAGGGTTCGGGGCCGTCGCGGTTGCTCAGGATGATCACGCTCAGGCGATGGCCGGGGTATCGCAGGATCACGTTGCGGAAGCCGATGCTCTCACCGCTGTGCCACTGCGCCTGGCCGTTCAGGCGCCAACCGAACCCGTAGAACGGCACGTCCGGCTCATCGGTGCGCGTGGCCGGTGCGAAGGCGTGCCGCAGCGACGCGGCGTTGAGCGGGCCGGTGCCGTAGAGGGCCGCATCCCAGCGCGCCAGGTCGTCCAGCGAGGCGTAGATGCCACCATCGCCCAGTACCGCACTGGTCGGGCTCTGGTCGCTGCGCTGCCAGCGGCCCTCCACCTCGCGGTAGCCGTAGGCGCGCTGGGCGACCTGGTCCACGCCCTCCTGGTGGGCCACGGCGTGGGTCATGCCCAGTGGCTGGAAGATGCGCGTGCGCAGGAAGGTGGCGAAATCCTGCCCGGACGCCTTGGCCACGATCAGCGCCAGCAATGCATAGCCGCTGTTGCTGTAACGGTAGCGGCTGCCCGGGGCAAACAGCGTGCGCTCCTGGCCCTCCAACAGGTGCAGCACGTCCTGGTCGTGTACCTGGGCGGTGGCGCCAGGCGGCAGCAGGTCTTCGTAGTCGGGCAGGCCGCTGGTGTGGCTGAGCAGCTGGCGCAGGGTGATCGTGTCGGCGGCTGGCGGCAGCGAGGGCAGCCAGCGTCGGGCCCGGTCGTCCAAGGTGAGGCTGCCGTCCTGCACCAGCAGCAGGATCGCCGCCGCGGTGAACTGTTTGGTCAGCGAGGCCAGGCGGAAGCTGGTCTGCGCGGTGACCGGCGTGGCGTCTTCGACCACGGCCAGCCCATAGCCGCGGCGGAACACCGGCTGGCCGTCATGCAGGACCAGCACCGCCGCGCCGGGGACCTGGCCGTCGTAGCGCTGCAGCAGCGCGTCGATGCCGGGGTCCGGCGGGTGCAGCACCGGTGCGGCCAGGGTGGGGGCGGCCACGGACATGCCCAGGCACAGCAGGGCGATCCAGCCACATCGTTGGGCTACCGCGCGGGGCATGGGCCGCTCCTGGGGCCGGGGTCAGGGGGCCGGCGTGCCGGCGGTCTCGCTGGCGATCCAGCGCTGCAGCTTGGCGTCGAGGATATCCAGCGGCATCGAACCGTCGCGCAGCACCTCCTCGTGGAAACGCCGCAGGTCGAAGCGCGGACCCAGCGCCGCCTTGGCACGGTCGCGCAGTTCGAACATCTTCAGCTCGCCCAGGCCGTTGGGCAGGGTCTGCCCGGGCAGGGCCATGAAGCGTTCGACTTCGGCGGTGGCATCCTCGCTGGGCATGTCGGCGGTCTTGACCAGGTAGTCCACCGCCTGGCGTTTGCTCCAGCCCTTGGCATGCAGGCCGGTGTCGGCGGCCATGCGCGCGGCGCGGGTCAGCGCCGCCTGCAGGTAGCCGATGCGTTCGTACGGATCCTGGTACACGCCCAGCTGCTCGCCCAGCGATTCGGCATACAGGCCCCAGCCTTCGATGAAGGCGATGTCGCCACCGAGGCGACGGAAGCGCGGCAGCTTGTCCAGTTCCTGCTGCAGCCCCAGCTGCACGTGGTGGCCGGGGATGCCTTCATGCAGGAACTGCATCGGCGCGGCCCAGCGCCGGCGGGCCGGCAGGTTGCCGGTGTTGACGTACAGGATGCCCGGGCGCATGCCATCGGGCAGCGGCGGCTGGTAGCTGACCGCCGCGGCGCTGGCGGCGCGCTCGGGTTCCACCGCCCGCACGTCCATCGGCGCCTTGGGCAAGGTGCCCAGCAGCGTCGGCAGGCGGCTGCCGACCTGGGTCTGCAGCTGCTTGTAGCGGGTGAGTACCGCCTCGGCGTTGGGGTACTGGAAGTTCTTGTCGGTGCGCATGTTGCGCAGCACCTTCTGCTGCGAGCCGCGGATCCGGTTGTCCTTGAGGATGCCGGCGATCTGGCCCTGCAGGGTGCCCACGCGCTGTTCGGCCAGGGCATGGATCTGCTGCGCGTCCAGGGTCGAGGCGCTGCTCTGCACGATGTTCTGTGCGTACCAGGCCTGGCCGTTGGGGAGTGCGCCGAGGCCGTCGCTGCTGCGCGTGGCCGGCAGGTATTCGGTGGCGATGAACCCGCGCAGCGCACGGTAGGCCGGCATGATCCGGTACTCGATCATGCGCTTGTACTCGGCGCTGATGCGCGCCTTGTCCGCCGCCGGGAAATCCTCGGGCATGTTGCGCACCGGCGCCCAGAAGATGCTCTCCTCGGCGGTCGGCTTGATCACCGCATCCAGCTGCGGCAGCACTTTTTCCATCAGGTCGCGCGGCTGCACCACGCCGGCGGCCATGCCCTGGCGCATGTTCGCCACGGCCTGGTCGAACAGCGGGCCGATGCCCAGCGAGCGCCTGGACCAACTGTCGTAGTCCTTGACCGTGTTGAAGGGCTGGGCGCCCGAGCCGGAGCCGAGGATGGCCATGATGCTGCCGAGGTTGTAGTACTGGCTGACCGGCAGCATCCAGCTCGGATACTTCTCGGCGGCCACCGACATGCGCGCGTCGCGCACGAAGATTTCATAGCTCAGCAGGTCCTGGCCGGTCAGGCCGTCGGCACCGATCTTCTCCACCTTGCCCAGCCACTCCACGGTGAAGTCGTGCGACTGCTGGCGGTAGGCGGCCGAAAGGATGTTGGGCAGCTGGTCGTTGTGGCGGGCATCGCCCTGGAAGGTGGCCTGCAGCGGGTTGAGCCGCATCGAGGCATCCCAGTATTCATCGTAGATGCGGTTGAGCTGGGCGGCCTTGCTCTGCTGGCGCACCAGCGGCTGGCGGGTCGGGGCGGCGGCGGGGCGTGCGCGCGGCTTGGCCTTGGGCTTGGCCGCCTGCCGGGTCTGCGCGGCAGCGGGCCGGTTGGCCTTTTTCTTGGCGGCTTCAGCCGGGGCGGCGGTGCTGAACACCAGCAGGGCGGCGATGGCGAGCGCCAGGGCGCGGGCGGGGTGGGGCATCGGCTGTTTCCGTAACACTACACAGACCGGGGAGCTTGCCCGATCCGCGCCCGTACGGCCAGCGCCGGGGGCACCGGGTGGCCGCGGCGGGCGGGCAGCGTTCATGCCACCGGCCAGGCCCTGCGCTGGTGGCCTAGCGGTCGCCGGCGCGGGTGAACGGTACGCTTTCCGGGGCGACCGCGCCGCCGGAGATGATGAAGCTCATGGCCTGGTCCACGGTCCAGTCGGTGGGCGTGAGCAGCTCCACCGGCACGATCTCCAGGTAGCCGGAGGTCGGGTTGGGCGTGGTCGGCACGTAGACCGCGGCCAGCTCGCGATCGGTGCCCTGTTCGCGGATCACCCGCGTCACCAGGCCGACCGACTTCATGTCGCGGTGCGGGAAGTCGATCAGCACAACGCGCTGGGTGCTGCCCGGCTCGGTCTGCAGCATGTCCAGCAGTTTCTTGGCGCTGTCGTAGATGATGCTGGCCAGCGGGATGCGCTTGATCACCGCGCCGAACCAGCGCAGCACGCGCTGGCCGATCACCCGCCGGCTGAGCACGCCCACGCTGAGGATCACCAGCAGGGTAGCGCCCAGCCCGATCAGGTTCTGCATCCACTCGACCTTGACCCAGCCCAGGTAGTGCGGGAAGGACGCGGCGATCTGCTCGGACAGGGGCACCACGACCGGGCTGGAAATGCCCGACAACAGCACGAAGACGAATTTGACCACCACCCAGGTCAGCCAGATCGGCAACAGGGTCAGCAGGCCGGTCAGGAACAGGCGCTGCAGGGAGGGGCGCGGAACGAGTTGGGGGGCTTGGGGCGACATCGACGCATTGTAGCGGTGCCGATGCCCGGATGAGCCTGCCGCCGCGACGCGAAGCGGGGCGTACGCGAGCGGCTCGGGCTGCGCGGCAGCGCGTGCACGCGCGGCCGATCAGCGCGGACCACGAGGCGCTCCGGGTGCGCCGGTAGGCAGCGCCAGCGATGGCCAGGGACACGGGCAGCGCGTGCCGTTGTCATGGGCGTGGCGCGCGCTGAAACGGCCGCGGCGCGCCGTGCCTCAGGCCGTCGGCGCGGCGGCCCGGGCCGCGCGGGCCTCCGGCTTCAGGCGCAGGTAGACCTGCTTGCGTACGCGCGCCACCACCTCACCCTGCGCATCGACAATGTCGTTGCTGAACCAGTGCAGGTACTTCTCGCCGCCCGCGGTGGCCGCGCGCAGCTGCTCCAGCAGGGCCGGCTCCAGGCGGAACTCGGCGCTCACCGTGCCACGCCCGGGCTTGAGGAATTCGATCTCGCCGGCCCTGTCCCACACGTAGTAGTCGCGGCCCAGGTTGTGCATCACCGTGAGCATCCAGAACGGATCGGTCATCGCAAACAGGCTGCCGCCGAAGTGCGTGCCCACGTAGTTGCGGTTCCAGGGGCGCATGCGCAGTTCCACCCGCACATGCCGGTAATCCTCGCTGACCGTGGTGACATGGATGCCGGTGAACAGGAACGGGGGCCACAGGTTCATGCCGTGGCGGAAGATGCTGGCCTTCATCGGGATCGGACCGCTGGGGAGGTGTCGGCGAGTCTACCATTCGCGTGCGTATGGTGGTGCGGGTGACTCACCCCGCGCCGGGCTCGCCCTCGTCGGCCACGTAGCCGTCGCGCCCGGCGGCCTTGGCCCGGTACAGCGCCGCGTCGGCACCTTCAAAGAAGTGCCGGGGCTCGCTGTTGGTTGCCGGCACCCGGGTGTAGACGCCCACGGTCAGGGTGATCTGGATGGTCTGGCCCTGGCCGGCGGGGATGGCCAGCGAACGGGTCCGCGCGAGCAGGTCCTCCACCACCAGCACGGCGCCTTCGGCGGCGGTGTCGGGCAGGATCAGGGCGAATTCGTCGCCGCCGAACCGCGCGGCCATGTCGCGCGGTCGGCGCGCGTGCGCGCCGATCTCGGCGGCGATCTGGCGCAGCACGCTGTCACCGGCATGGTGGCCGTACAGGTCGTTGTGGTGCTTGAAGTGATCCACGTCGATCAACACCAGGCTCAGCGGCCGACCGTTGCGGCGCCCGGCGTCATGTTCCTGCTGCAGGGTCTGCTCGAATCGCAGGCGGTTGCCCAGCCCGGTCAGGGCATCGCTGTTGGCCTGGCGGCGCCACGCACTGATCCGCCACAGCACCCAGGCGGCGATCACCGCGAGCATGCCGGTCAGCGCCGCGGCCGGGGCGAACCACAGGTGGCCGGCGCGCAGCAGCACGAAACTGAGCAGCAGCGTACAGGGCAGAGCCAGCAGCGCGCTGGCCACGGCCCGGGGCAGGGTCAGCCCGAGGCAGCACAGCGCCACCAGCAGGCCGCTCAGCAGGTCCTGCCAGAGCGTCTGCGGCAAGCTGATGACGGTGTCGCTGAGCAGCATCGAGGCCACGTTGGCCTGGTACTCGCTGCCGCTCATCCAGCGCTCGCGGCTGGTCGGGGTGAGCAGCCGCGGGGCGATCCCGCTGGCGGTGATGCCCACCACCACCAGCCGCCCACGCAGTAGCGCCGGATCGACATCGCCGTTGAGCACATCCACGTAGGACACCTGCGGAAAACGCTCGGGGGGGCCGGCGTAGCGCACGCGCACGTAGTGGTTGCGTCGCCACTGGTAGGGCGAGGACTGCGCCGGCTCGGCATCGCGCAGGCCCGGCAGCGGCCCGCGCACGTCGGCCAGGGCCAGGCCCAGTGCCGGCCAGTGCGGCGATCCGATGCCCGCGGTGAGGTACAGCCCGCGCGCGACCCCGTCGGCATCCACCTCGATATCGCTGTGGCCCAGCGTGGCTGCGTTGGCGGCGATCAGCGGGATCGGCAGCAGCTCTTCGGCCATGCGCGGGCCACTGGCGGGGGCGGCCAGCACCGGCAGCACCACGTGGCCGTTGCGGCGGATCGCCGCGGCCAGTTCGGCATCCTGCGCGGCGTCCTGGCGGTCCGGCTCGGACAGCATCAGGTCCAGCACCACCCGGGTGCTGCCGGCCTGGGTGAGGCGGTCGAGCAGGCGCGCATGGGTTGCCCGCGGCCACGGCCACTGGCCGATCTGCTGCAGGCTGTTGTCATCGATGGCCACGATCAGCAGGCGCGGGTCCGGCCGGTACTCCCAGCCGCCGACATAGCGGTCGTACACCGCCTCATCCTGCTGCCAGAACCACTGCCAGTGGCTGGCTGCGGTGGCCAGCGCACCGACCAGCACCGAGAGCAGGATGCGCTGGGGCCAGGACAGGCTCAGCGGTCTCACAGCAGCAGCCACAGCAACAGTGCGCCGCCGCCGACGCCGTAACAGGTGCGGCAGGGCAGGGCGATCTGCTGGGCCGGCGAGAAGGCACCGGCATAGCCGTCCTCGTCGATGTACTGCACGCGCACGTGCAGGGTGCCGCGCCAGGGGCGCTTGAGCGACACCTCCGGCTGCGCGACCTCGCGGTCGAGCAGCGGCCGGCTGAAATCGCCGCGGCGATCGAGCTGCACGCGGTAACGCTGGCCGGGCTCGCCGGCCTGCCAGCGCAGGGTCAGCTGGCCCTTGGCCGCCTGTGGGGGCTGCAGTGCCGGGTCGATGGGCGCATCGGTGACGGTCAGCGCGACCGGCTGGCCGAAACGCCCGCGGTGGCCGTTGTCATCGCGCGAGGCGACCCGCCAGAAATAGTCGCCGGGGGCCAGGTCCCGGCCCGCGCGCAGGTGGGTGCCGCGGCTCTCCTGCTCCAGCAGCGGGTCCAGGAACTGCGCATCCCGGGCGACCTGCAGCACGGTCGAGCGGGCCAGGCCGACCTGGCTCCACTCAAAGCGCGGGCGCGCGCTGTTGACCGTCTCCTGGTTGACCGGACGCACCGTCAGCGGCGCCACCGGCTGGTCGCGGACCTCGAAATCGTGTTCGGCATCCAGGCCTTCCACGCCCTCGGCGCTGATCGCACGCACCAGCAGGCGCAGGTTGCCCGGCGGCAGGTCCGGCAGGGTCAGGGTGGTGGCGTCGGTCTGGCGGGCGAACAGCAGGATCTCCGGCTGGTCGGCGCGCACGACCTCCACGCGGTAGTGCGCGGCCTGCGGCACGGCCGACCATGCCAGCTGCGCCGGCAGGGTATCCAGGCGCAGGTGCGCGGATGCCAGCAGGGGCGGCGGCAACAGGGCTTCGGCGGCGGCCGGGCGGGCATCGGCCGAGGCGCTGCGCGTAGCCTGCCCGCGGGTGACCAGCCGCTCGCCGCGCCGGTTGCCCACCTGTACCCGGCCTTCGAGCACCTCGGTGGACGCGCTGTGGCCCGGCTCGCCGGCGCTGACCCGGAACACCGTGCCGCGCACGCTGCTGGTGGCCGTGGGCGCATCGATGATGTAGCGCGAGGCCGGCCCCTTGGCGGGGGTGACCCGGTTGCTGGTGCGGCCCTGTTCCAGCCGCAGGCGCGTGTCGACCATGCCGGTGCGGCCGTAACGACTGAGCTGGTCCAGGCGCAGGCGCGAGTTTTCGCGCAGCTGCAGGCGCGATTGATCGGCAAAGGCGATGGTCACGCTGGCGTCGGCGCCGGTGACCAGGTGCTGGCCGATGGTGAGCTGCTGGCCTTCGGCCACGTCGTGCAGCGCGCTCTGGCCGGCATCGCCGAACTGGACCTTGCCGCGGGTGGCAAGCACGTGCGCCGGGGCCGGTTGCACGGCCAGCCAGGCCACCGGGAACCGCAGCTGGCTGCCCGGTGGCAGGCGGTAGGGATCGACCACGCGGTTGTGCGCCTGCAGCTGTTCCCAGGGCACCGACGGTTTGAGGTAGCGTCCGCCGAGGTCCCACAGCGTGTCGCCGGGGCGCACCCGGTAGGTCCAGTCCTGGGCCAAGGTCGGGAAGGCGGTGGACAGCAGCGCCACCAGCATCAGCAGGCGGCGGCTCAGCGAACAAAGGTGCGGCAAACGGGTCGAACTCACGGTCATCTGGGCCTTGCAGGACGGGGCTCAGCCCTGCGGCCCCCATGGCCCAGACCTCATCCCCCCGAATGGATCGCAGCATCCAACGTGCCGCGCGCGCATTATTGCCCGGCGGCCGTGCAGGGTTTCTGAACGTGACCGGGATCACGCCACAGAACCGCGTGATCCGCTAATGCGCGCCTGTCGTGTCCGGCCGACGATACGCGTCGGCCGGCCCGGTCAGAACAGCAGCGACGCCATGCGGCGGCGGTAGCGCCCCACCAGGTCCTCGTCGGCGACCACCTTGAACGCATCGATCAGCAGCTTGCGCGGCAACCCTTCGGCGAAGCTGCGGTCGCGCCGCAGCATTTCCAGGAACTGCTCGAGGGCGGCCTCGTCCTGGCCGCCCAGCAGCAGTTGCACGCCACGCAGGTGGCGCGCCTGCAGGTCATCGGCGTTGGCCTGGATGCGCGCGTCGAGGAGGTCGGCGGCCGGGGCATCCTGCAGGGCGTTGGCGAAGTC
This sequence comes from Stenotrophomonas maltophilia, assembly GCA_002435595.1. GTDB lineage: Bacteria > Pseudomonadota > Gammaproteobacteria > Xanthomonadales > Xanthomonadaceae > Stenotrophomonas > Stenotrophomonas maltophilia_AC. The sequence continues at coordinate 192 of DJBL01000031.1, read as the reverse complement.
CAGGCGCGCACGGGCGCGCACGGCGCGGTCATCGGTGGCCAGGTTGGCGGGCAGGGCGTCGAGCAGGGCGCCGGCCTCGGCGCTGGCGCCGGTCTGCAGCAGGGCCAGGGCCAGGTCCAGCTTGAGTTCGTCCTTGTCCGGCTCGGCCACGATCGCCGCGCGCAGCACGTCGACCTGGGCCTGCGGGTCCAG
>DJBL01000034.1:693-9283 GCA_002435595.1 Stenotrophomonas maltophilia | reverse complement strand
CGCTCTTCCGATCTGGCGATCGCATCGGCGCCGGCGGCGGCTGCGCGGCTGCCCCTGGCCGGGTTGCTGGCGCTGGCCTGCGCCGGGTTTGTCACCATCCTGACGGAGGCGCTGCCGGCCGGCCTGTTGTCGCCGATGAGCGCCGACCTCGGCGTCAGCCGCGCGCTGGTGGGGCAGCTGGTGACGATCTACGCGATCGGCTCGCTGGTCGCCGCGCTGCCGATGACCGCGCTGACCCAGCGCCTGCCACGGCGACCGCTGCTGCTGGCGGCGATCGCCGGGTTCGTGCTGGTGAACACGATCACTGCGTTCACCCACCACTATGCGGTGATGCTGGTGGCGCGTTTCATCGCCGGGATCAGTGCCGGGCTGTTGTGGTCGCTGGTGGCCGGATATGCCAGCCGCATGGTGGTGCCGCGCCTGCAGGGCCGGGCGATCGCGGTGGCGATGGTGGGTACGCCGCTGGCGTTGTCGCTGGGCATCCCGGCCGGCACGCTGCTGGGCCAGACCATCGGCTGGCGCTGGGCCTTCGGGTTGATGTCGCTGCTCAGCGTGGGCCTGCTGCTGTGGGCGCGGCTGGCCTTGCCGGCGCTGCCGGCATCCGGCGCCGGTGGCCGTCATCGGCTGGGCACGGTGTGGCGCCTGCCCGGCATGCGCGCGGCACTTTTGACCATGTTCCTGTTCGTGCTGGCGCACAACGTGCTCTACACCTACATCGAACCGTTTGCCGCGTTGGCCGGGGCGGTGGCGTGGCTGGACCGCCTGCTGCTGGTGTTCGGGGTGGCCTCGCTGCTGGGCATCTGGCTGACCGGGCTGTGGGTGGACCGCTGGCTGCGCGAACTGGTGGTGGCCAGCACGCTGGGCTTCGTGCTGGCGGCGCTGGCGTTCGCGTTGTGGCCGGCGTCGCCGGGGGTGTTGCTGGTGGGCACCGTGGTGTGGGGCGTGGCCTTTGGCGGCGTGCCGACGTTGTTCCAGACCGCAGTGGCGCGCCGGGCCGGGGTGGCCGGTGATATCGCCCAGTCGTTCGTGGTGACCGGTTGGAACCTGGCGATTGCCATCGGCGGGGTGGTCGGCGGGGTGATCCTGGAAACCCTGGGCGAGCGCTGGCTGCCGGGTGTGCTGCTGGTAGTGCTGGTGATGACGCTGGCGGTGGTGGTGCAGCGGCCACGTGCATGGGCCGCTGCGGTGCACTGAGCACACCGGCGCCGGGCACGTCCCGGCGCGCCTGCCAGCGAGCCCAACACGCGCCGGAAGTGGCGGGCGCTATGCTGCGCTCCTTCTACCCTGCGGGAGCAGTGCGTGCGCCTTACCGTGTTGCGTTGGATGGGATGGGGCCTGTTGGGCCTGGCTGCGGCGGTACAGGCTGCGCCGGACCAGCGCATCGCGCTGACCATCGATGATCTGCCCTGGCAGCGCCTGGACGAGCGCGATGACCCGGAGCTGGCGCAGCGCCACGCGCAGTTGCTGGCGGCGCTGAAGGCCGCACGGGTGCCGGTGGTGGGCTTCGTCAACGAGCGCAAGCTGGAGCAGAACGGGCAGGTGCAGCCGGCGCGCGTGCAGATGCTGCGCGACTGGCGCGATGCCGGCTTCGAGCTGGGCAACCACACCTACGGCCACGTGGACCTGCACGCGGTCGGGCTGCCGGCCTACGAGCAGGACATCCTGCGCGGTGAGCGGACCCTGCGCCCGTTGCTGGCCGAGCACGGCCGCGCGCCGCGCTGGTTCCGCCACCCTTACCTGCGCGCCGGCCAAAGCCCGCAGGAGCGGGCCGCGCTGGCCGCCTTCCTGGACCAGCATGGCTACCGGATCGCACCGGTCACGGTGGACAACAGCGAGTGGATCTGGGCCTTCGCCTACGACAAGGTGCGCGATACCGAAACCGATCCCGTGGTGCGCGAGGCGCGGCTGCGGCAACTGCGGCGCGGCTACGTGCCGTACATGCTCAACAAACTGGACTATTTCCAGGACCAGTCGCAGCAGCTGCTGGGGCGGCCGCTGGCGCAGGTGTGGTTGATGCACGCCAACGCGCTCAATGCCGACTGCATCGGCGAGCTGATCGCCGCCACGCAACGCCGTGGCTACACCTTCATCCCCCTGGAGCAGGCGTTGCAGGACCCGGCATATGCCCATGCCGACGGCTACAACGGCGCCGGCGGCATCACCTGGATCCATCGTTGGGCAATGGCCGAGGGCAAGCCGCGCAGCTTCTATGCCGGCGAGCCGGGGATGCCGTACTGGGTGATGGACCTGGCCGGCATCGAGCACGAGTAAGCAGCGGGCGCGCTCAGTCTTCCACCGCGCTGTTGGGGTTCTGCATGTTCTCGCGCGCCTTGCCGTACTGCTGCAGGCGCTGGCGGTGGAACGCGGCGAAGGCCTCCGGCGCCAGCGGCCGCGAAAACAGCCAGCCCTGCCCGAACTCGACCTGGCGTGCCTGCAGATAGGCCAGCTGGGCGGGGGTTTCGATGCCTTCGGCCACGGTGAACAGGCCCAGGGTCTTGGCCATGTCGATGATGTGCGAGGTGACCGGGCTGATGGCGCTGTCGGTGCCGATGGCATCGATGAAGGACTTGTCGATCTTCAGGGCGTCCAGCGGCAGCTGCTGCAGGTACTGCAGGCTGGAATAGCCCACGCCGAAATCGTCGATGGCCACGCAATGCCCGGCGCGCCGCGCCATGGCCAGGGCGGCGCGCGCGCGCTGAATGTCGATGAAGCCGCGTTCGGTGGCCTCCAGCCAGATCTGCTGCGGATGGATGCCGGTACCGGCCAGCTTGGCCGCCACCACTTTCAGTGCGCGCCCGCTGCTGACATCGCCGGCGGACAGATTGATGGCCACGTGGGCGCTGCGGTCCTGCACCAGCAGCCCGCGCATGTCCTGGATCACCCGCTCGATGACCTGGTCGGTAAGCGCCTCGATCAGGCCGTGTTCTTCGGCCAGGGGTATGAACAGGTCCGGGCGCACCTGGGTGCCATCCGGGCGGGTCCAGCGCACCAGCGCCTCGGCGCCCACGCAGATGCCGGTGTCCAGTTCGATGATGGGCTGGTAATGCATGAAGAACTCGCGCCGGCGCACGGCGGTGGCCAGCTCGCCGCGCAGCGACAGCCGGCGCCGCGACAGCCACACCACCCCGCCCACCGCGGCGAGGGCGCCGAGCACGCCCAGCGGGATGAACTGGCGGAACTGCTGGCGGAAGCTGGCGATCAGGTCGGTGCGCGGAGCGGTGGCGATGGCCAGCCATTCCTGGTCCTGCGCGGTGGCGTAGAGGGTATGGCTGTCCATGCCCGTGTGCGGGTTGCGCAGCAGGCGTTGCAGCAGCTGCTGGTCGGGCAGGTCCTGCTGGGCCATCAGGCGCCCATCCGGGCTGGCCACGGCCAGCCGCACGTTGGGGTCGGCGATGACATCCACGAAGCGCTCGGGGTCCATCAGGATGTCGTAGCGGCCGTACTGCAGCGACAGCAGGGCAGCACCATCACCGGCCAGGGGGCGCACGTCCAGGGTGATGCCGGCGCCATCGGCTGTGACATGGTCCGGGGTGGGCGAGGGGACGTGCTGCTCCATCGGGCCCCAGGAGGTGCAGCGCAGGCGGCCGTCCTCGAAGTAGCCGGCCTGTTCGGCCGAGTGGGTGCTGAGCACCAGGGCGCGCATCAGGTGCAGGTGCTCGGGCGAGCACGGCTCCAGCGGGCTCTGCTCGAGCCGGCGCAGTGCCACCATGCCCGCCTCGTAGGCGCGGTGGGCGCGTTGCAGGGTGCGTTCGGCGGTGAGTTGCAGCCGGCGTTGTTCGGTATCGGTGGCCCGGCTCCAGGTGAAATACCCCAAGGCGGCGATCGGGATGATCGCGCCCAGCAGGGCGAGCAGCACGGTGGTGGCGATGATCCTGGCGCGGTTCAAGCGGACCTCGATGCCCAAGGGGAGGGGGACTGGCCAATGGCGAGCGCAGGCACGACCCATCCGTGGCCCGGTGCGCTATCTCACCATCACCGGCCGGGGAAGGGAACCGGGCATGTGCGCAACGCCCTGTGGGGGTATCCGCTGGCGGCGGGTCGGGGCTGGGCGGGGTGGTGAAGCCGACAGCCGCTGTCGGAGCCGGTGCACGCGGCAGTGGTCAAACCGGCGTGGCTCTTCTATGTTCAAGCCTTCGCCCCGCTGGCCCCGCCCATGACCGATCCTGCCGTCCCGCCGGAACACCTCCGGCGTAGTCTCTCCAACCGCCACCTGCAGCTGATCGCCATCGGTGGTGCCATCGGCACCGGGCTGTTCATGGGCTCGGGCAAGACCATCAGCCTGGCCGGTCCGTCGATCGTGCTGGTCTACCTGATCATCGGCGCCATGCTGTTCTTCGTGATGCGCGCGATGGGCGAGCTGTTGCTGTCCAACCTGGCGTACAAGTCGTTCATCGACTTCTCCACCGACCTGCTCGGTCCGTGGGCCGGCTTCTTCTGCGGATGGACCTACTGGTTCTGCTGGATCATCACCGCCATCGCCGATGTGATCGCCATCGCCGCCTACGCCCAGTTCTGGTTCCCCGACCTGGCGCCGTGGATACCGGCGCTGCTGTGCGTGATCCTGCTGCTGAGCCTGAACCTGGTGACGGTGAAGCTGTTTGGCGAGATGGAGTTCTGGTTCGCGCTGATCAAGATCATCGCCATCTGCGCGCTGATCATCACCGGTTTCGGGCTGGTGGCGTGGGGCTTCACCGCGCCCTCCGGGCACCAGGCCTCCTTCGCCAATCTGTGGAATGACGGCGGCCTGTTCCCGATGGGCCTGGCCGGGTTCTTCGCCGGGTTCCAGATCGCGGTGTTCGCCTTCGTCGGCATCGAGCTGGTGGGCACCACCGCAGCCGAAACCGCCGACCCCGAGCGCAACCTGCCCAAGGCGATCAACTCCATCCCGATCCGCATCATCGTGTTCTACGTGCTGGCGCTGATCGCGATCATGGCCGTGACCCCGTGGCGCGACGTGGTGCCGGGCAAGAGCCCGTTCGTGGAGCTGTTCGTGCTGGCCGGCATCCCGGCCGCGGCCAGCCTGATCAACTTCGTGGTGCTCACCTCGGCCACCTCTTCGGCCAACAGCGGCATCTTCTCCACCAGCCGGATGATGTACGGCCTGGCCGAGGAGGGGCACGCCCCGGGCATGTTCGCGCGGCTGTCGCGGGCAGCGGTGCCGGCGCGCGGGCTGCTGTTCTCGTGCATCTGCCTGCTGCTGGGGGCGATGCTGATCTACCTGATCCCCAACCTGGTCACCGCCTTCACCCTGGTCACCACGCTGGCGGCGGTGCTGTTCATGTTCGTGTGGTCGCTGATCCTGTGTTCGTACATCGTGTACCGCCGCCGTCGCCCGCAGCTGCACGCGGCATCCAGGTTCAAGATGCCGGGCGGCGTCTTCATGTGCGTGGCCTGCCTGGTGTTCTTCGTGTTCGTGCTGGTGCTGCTGACCCTGCAGCCGGACACCCTGTATGCGCTGGCGATCAGTCCGCTGTGGTTCCTGCTGCTGGGCCTGGGCTATGCCGGCAAGCGCCTGGCGGGCCGGCGCCGCTGAGTCTGCCCCGGGCCCGCCACGGTGGCGGGCCCGGTATTCACCTTCGGTTCGCGGCCACCGCCGGATGATCGCGCCGCACGACCCGCGTGCCCCGAACCGAGCCGATGAAACCGACCCTGCCTGCCACGTTGGCCCTGCTGTCGTTGCTGTTGCCGTGGGCGGCATCGGCGCGCACGGTGTACCGCTGCGTGCGGGACAACACCGTGAGCCTGGCCACCGCGCCCGAGCCGGGCTCGAAGTGCACGCCGCAGCAGATCGATGACAGCGCCGTGCAGACCCCCAACCTGTGGGGCAACATGGGCATCTTCAGCGGCACCCTGTACGAACGCGAGCAGGACGGTGCGCTGGTCTATTCCACGCGCAACCTGCCCGGCTCGCGCGTGTTCCTGAAGTTCACCGTGGCCACCCCGCCCGGCGAGCCGGCACACGAGGGGCTGGGCAAGGTCGGTACGCCGCAGCTCAATCGCCACGCCAGGCAGTTCAAGGCCGCGGCCAAGGCTACCGGGGTGGATGATGCCTGGCTGCGCGCGATCGCCCATGCCGAAAGCGGCTTCGACGCCGGCGCGGTTTCGCCCAAGGGCGCGCAGGGCGTGATGCAGCTGATGCCCGATACCGCGACCGAATTCGGCGTGGCCGATCCGTTGTCGGCCGAGCAGTCGATCAACGGCGGGGCGCGCTACATGAAGGCGCTGCTGAAACGCTACAAGGGCGACCGCACGTTGGCGGCGGCGGCCTACAACGCCGGGATCGGCGCGGTGACCCGCTACAAGGGCGTGCCGCCCTACGCCGAGACGCTGGCGTACGTGGAAAAGGTGAGCGCGTTGTACCAGCGGTATCGCGAGGCGATGGGCTTCAAGGTGGAAACCCCGGCGCGCTAGGGGGGCGGCCGGGTCAGCGCGCGGCGCTTACCGCCACATGCCACGGTCATGCAGGGGCTGGGTCTCGATGCGGCCCACCGCCTCCACCGCGCGGCGCACGTCATCGCGCTTCAACACGGCGTCCCTGCGCTGGTCGCGCACGGCGTCGCCGGGCTGCGGCGGCAAACTGCGGTAGGTCTGCAGCTTGACCAGGATGTCCTGGCGGTAGCGCGGCGACTGAAGCTGGGCAATCAACCAGGCCGCCGCCTCGTCGGTGCGCTGTTCTTCCAGCAGCACCTCCAGGTAGGCCTCGCGGCCCAGGCCATTGTTGTCCTGCAGCCAGCGGCGCGCACTGGCCGCACCGGACAGGTTGCCCTGGCCGCGATAGGCGATGTAGCGCACCCATTGGCGCAGGACCTCGCCGAAGACCTCGCCCTGGTCCAGCCCGGCCAGGGCGTCCAGCGCCTGCCGGGGCTGTTGCCGGGCCATGTACCAGATGGACAGGCCGAGGGTGGGGATGGTGGTCTCGGCGGCAGGGTCGGAGATCTCCGCCGCCAGCGCCAGGGTGGCGGTGGTGGCGTCGTCGCGACCCAGCCGTTGCTCGGCGCGGGCCCGCTGCACCAGCAACCATCCGGCATACAGCCCGCCCTCGAAGCGGCGCGGAGCGCTGGGATCGCTCAGGCGTGCGTACAGCGATTGGGTAGTGTCCAGCACCTGCTGGTGCTCGCCCACCAGCAGCAGCATTTCGCACAGCTCGATCAGCCGTTCGCCGCGTTCGGGGCGCAGCAGCGCCGACACGCGCAGCACGTCCAGATGGCGGCGCGTGGCTGCGACGGGGTCCAAGCGTGGATCGTTCCGATCCACCACGCCATCGAAGCGCTTGTCGGTGCGCAGCGCCACGATCTCCATCGGGGTATCGATGCGCGCCAGCGTGGTGGCCAGGCGATCGCGCTGCCCGGTATCGGCCTGCAGGGTAGCCAGCTGCAGCCACAGCTGCGCCGGCTCGATGCCATCGTTCTGCCACTTGCGGTCGAACAGCACCTGCAGCAGGTCACGGCGCACCTCGGGCTGGTCCTGCAGCCGCTCGATCAGCTGGTAGGCCATCTGCGGGTCGAAGTCGCCCAGGGGGGCATCCGGGGAGCGCAATGCGCGGGTGATCGTGCGAGCGCCTTCCACCACTTCGCCCTGCGACAACAGCAGCCGCCCCAGCGCGTACTGCGCACGCGCATTGTCCGGCGACTCCTTCAACGCGGCCTCGAGGTAGCGCCGCGCGTCGCCGGGCAGGCGTGCGTTGAACGCGGTGCGCCCTGCCCAGACCCAGCCTTCCAGGCGCAACTGCGCCGGGAGCCGCGCGAAGCCCGGATCGGCAAAGACCTTGGCGAAATCGTTCAGTGCCCCGACGCTGTCGCCTTCCCTGGCCATCTCGACTGCGTCCGTCAGCAGCTTGGCCAGCGCGTCGGACGAGGTCGCGGTGGGCACGGCGGTGTTGGCAACGGCGGCTGTACCGGGCAGCCCGAGCAGGGCCAGCAGCAACGTGCCGGCGAAGCGGTGTCGCAAACTCGACATGGATCAACCTTCCGTGGTGGGAGCAGGGATTGAACCCGGAACCTGCCGATGACACAAGCGCGTGGGGTTTCCACACGCGCAGGCAACGTTTAAGGTCGTGGCCCGAACGACGGCAAGGAACGCAATGAAACGTTGGCACTGGATGGTGGCGGTGGTGGTGGTGATCACCGCGGCAGGGCTGGCATGGACGTTCCGGTATCCCGCGGCGCAGACGCCGCTGGCGCAGGGTCCGCTGCCGACGCCGCTGGGCTGGCAGGCACGCATCGAGACGGTGGCCGGCGACGGCGTGGATGGCCTGCGCGAAGGCGCCGGCGCGCAGGCACGGTTTGCAGATCCCTATGCGCTGGCGATCGATGCGCAGGGCGTGGCCTACATCGCCGATGCGGGCGACAACAACCGCATCCGCCGCCTCTACCCCGATGGCCGGGTGGATACGCTGGCCGGCAACGGCGAAGGCTGGCGCGATGGTCCGGCACTGCAGGCGCAGTTCCATACGCCCTCGGGCATCGCGCTGGACGCGGCGGGCAACGTCTACGTCGCCGATACCGGCAACCACCGCATCCGCCGGATCGGCACCGACGGCGCGGTGACCACGCTGGCCGGCGATGGCCAGGCGGGGTTTGCCGACGGCCCG
>DJBL01000034.1:0-498 GCA_002435595.1 Stenotrophomonas maltophilia | reverse complement strand
GCCGGCCGGGTGTTCGTGGCCGACACCTACAATGACCGCATCCGCGTGATCGAAGCCGATGGCCGCGTCCGCACGCTGGCCGGTGGCGCCACGCCGGGCAATGTGGATGGCTTCGGCGCCGAGTCGCGGCTGGACACGCCGGTGGCACTGGCGCTGGATGCGCACGGCAACCTGCTCATCGCCGACCTCTACAACGATGCGATCCGGCGCTTGTCGCCGGACGGCATGCTGCGTACCCAGGTGGTGGGCGGCGGGCTGCTCAGCGGCCCGCTGTCGGTGGCGGTCACCCATGACGATGTGCTCTATGTGGGCGACAGCAACGGCAAGGTGGTGCAGGTCTCCGCGCAGGGCCACCAGATGGCGCTGGCCGGGGTGGCGCCGCAGCCGCGCTTTGCCCGGCCCAGCGGCCTGGCGCTGGACGCCGCGGGCGGCCTGTACCTGGCCGATGCCGCGGCCTACCGGGTGCACCGGCTGCGCGCGGCGGCCGCCGGCGAAGTG
>DJBL01000066.1 GCA_002435595.1 Stenotrophomonas maltophilia | reverse complement strand
GAGGCGGGGAGGCGGAGAGGCGGAGAGGCGGAGAGGCGGAGAGTTGGGAAGCGGGGAAGCGGGGAAGCGGGGAAGCGGGGAAGCGGGGAGGTGGAGAGGCGGGGAGGCGGAGAGGCGGGGAGGTGGGGAGGTGGGGAGGTGGGGAGGCGGAGAGGTGGGGAGTTGGGGGAGTGGCGAATGCTGTTGGGGTGGGAGAGGTGCGACGTGCGGGAGGGGGGAGGTGCAGGGGCGTGCCTGGGGTGCGTTTCGGTCGGCGGTTTGGCTGCCTGCCATCGGAAGGCGTTCAGCGCTCCGCTTCAGGCTGCTCAGCTCTTCAGCGAGTCCGCTTCAGCGCTCCGATGCCGAAGTCCGTAGAGTCGAGCCAGGGAGCAACGAACATCCACACCGATGGCGGAACACGCGCGTCGGTGCATCTGGATTGTTCAGGGGGGTACGAAACATCGCCGCTCATGTTCACTTTCACGGGGAAGTATCCATGCGTTCGTACAAGTTGCAGCCGTTGGCCCTCGCCATCCGTGGGGGCCTGGTGGTGTCGGTGCTGGGCATGGTCACGCCCGCGCTGGCCCAGCAGGCCAGTTTCGATATCGCCGGGGGGCGTATCGAGGAAGCATTGCCGGAGTTCGCCCGCCAGGCGGGGATCCAGATCATCAGTCCCGCCGTCGGTGACCGCGAGAGTACCGTCGCCGTGGCCGCGCTGAAGGGCCAGATGGATGCGCGCCAGGCTCTGGCGCAACTGCTGGCCGGGACCGGGCTCAGTGTCGCCTCCGATGATGGCCGTACCATTACACTGCGCGCCAACCGCCCGCTGTTGGCCGCACTCGGCAGCGGCGGTCTGCTCGGCGCGCAGGTGTCCGCACCGGTGGCCGAGCCGGAAACCCAGGCGCCCGCGCCGGTCCGCGATGCGCCGGTCACACTCGACTCGGTCACCGTGGTCGGTACCCAGATCAAGGGCGCCCGCAGCGCCGCGCTGCTGCCGGTGGCCACGCTGCAGGCCGAACAGATCGAGGCCACCGGCGCGGTCTCCGGCGACGAGCTCTACCGCTCCATCCCGCAGATGGGCGATGTCTCCTTCAGCGGCACCAATGGCGGCAACAGTTCCAACTATGCACGCGGTGACATCGCCTCGGTGAACCTGCGTGGGCTCGGCGTCGGCAACACGCTGCTGCTGATCAACGGGCGTCGCACGGTGGTCCATCCCACCAGCCAGGCCGACGGCAACCTGGTTCCGGTGCTCACCTACAACGCCAACACCGTTCCGGTGGCCAACCTGCGCCGGGTCGAGGTGCTGCTTGATGGCGCCGCCGCCATCTACGGCACCGACGCGGTGGCTGGCGTGGTCAACAACGTGCTGCGCGATGACGTGGATGGCGGCACCCTCAGCGTGCAGCGCGGCATCGGGGAAGGTACCAACCTGCGCGATGTGGGCATCAACGGCCTGGTCGGAAAGAACTCCGAAGACCTGCGCAGCAATGTCACCCTGGCCTTCAACTACTACAGCACCACCGGCCTGAACTCGCTCGACCAGGACTGGACCGGCAGCGCCGATCGCGCCCCGGACTTCGTCGGTACCGCGTTCGAAGGCCTCAGCGGCACCGACAACCGCAACAGCAACAGCCCCTGGGGCAACTTCACCGCGATCGGCCCACGCGTGCGTCAGGGCACCACCTTCCTGACCACTGCCGCCGGCGCGTTCCACGTGCAGCCCAGCACCAATGAAGGCTGCAACGCCGCCCTGGGGCAGGGCCTGTGCGTGCAGTCCGGCAGCAAGGCCACCGCCGGCGCCGACCGCAACCTGCTGGACGACCAGCAGGCACGGTTCCCGCTGTCGATCACCCCCGATGTGCGCCGGGTGAACCTGTTCCTCACCGGCAAGCACGACTTCGACAACGGCATCACTGCCTTCGGCGAAGCCGGCTGGTACCAGTCCCAGGCGCGCAGCCTGCAATCGGGCGTCAACACCATCACCGCGTTGCCGATGACCGTGGCGGCGAGCAACTACTGGAACCCCTTCGGTGCGACCCGCCTGCCCGACGGCAGCGTCAACCCGAACCGCCTGGCCAACCTCAACGTCGCCGCCGGCGGCATCCCGGTCAGCATCACCAGCTACCGCTTCGAGCGCCCCACCCAGATCGAGGTCAAGAACACCCAGCTGCGCGCGCTCGGCGGCCTGCGCGGGTTCCACGTCGGCTTCGACTGGGAAACCGCCGCGCTGTACTCGCGGGCCAAGGTGGTGGACACCCAGGACGCGGTCAGCATGACCTTGTTCCAGCAGGCGCTGGCCGATTCCACGTCGGCGGCCTACAACCCGTTCTGCGGCGGCTGCAACGACTACGCCAAGCTCGACAGCTTCTTCTACAAGGCCACCCGCCGCAGCCAAACCGAGCTGTACCTGTGGGACTTCAAGGCCTCGCGACCGGACCTCTTCCGCACCTGGGCCGGCGACGTGGGCATGGCCACCGGTCTGGAAGTGCGCCGCGAAACCCAGCGCGACGACCGCGATGCGCGCGTGGACGGCAGCCTCACCTACACCGACAGCATCACCGGCATCGCCTATCCCAGCGACATGTACGGGGTGAGTCCCACGCCCGATACCGAGGGCGCGCGTACCGTGGCCGGCCTGTTCGCCGAGTTCTCGGTGCCGCTGGTGTCGCCTGGGATGGGGATCCCGCTGGTGCGCGCGCTGGACCTGCAGGTGGCCGGACGCGCCGAGCACTACAGCGATTTCGGCAATGTCACCAAACCCAAGCTGGCCCTGGGCTGGACCGTGGTCGATGGGCTGACCGTGCGCGCCTCGTGGGCCAAGGGCTTCCGTGCGCCGAACCTGGAGCAGGTCAACGCCACCGTGGTGAGCCGCTCCAACACGCGCACCGACTACATCCAGTGCGAAGCCGACGTGCGCTCCGGCGCGCTGGCCTCGATCAATGCCTGCGGCACCACCTACCGTTCGTCCACCACCGCGCGGCGCTCGGGCAATGCCGACCTCAAGCCGGAAACCTCCACCAACACCAGTGCCGGCATCGTGTTCCAGCCGCGGTTCATTCCAGAAGACTTCGGCCGCTTCACCGTCGCGGTGGATTACTACAAATACGCCCAGGAAGGCATCATCGGCCTGTTCGGCGAGGGCAACGGCCTGATCCTGGACTACCTGCTGCGCCAGCAGGGCGGCAGCAATGCCAACGTGGTGCGCGCGGCGCCCACGGCCGATGACATCGCGCGCTTTGCAGGCACCGGTCTGGACCCGGCCGGCAAGGTGCTCTATGTCACCGACCAGTACGTCAACATGCAGCCGCAGACCGTGCGCGGGGTGGATTACAGCCTGGCCTGGAGCTCGCCGGAGACCGCCCTGGGCCGCTTCGACGTGGGCATCAACGGCACCCGCCTGATCGAGTTCTACCGCGATCGCTCGCCGGCCCTGCAGGCGCTGGAAGACGCCAAGGCCACCGGCCTGGTCGATCCGTCCATCGCCATCACCGGCGGCGGTGACCTGATCGGCGATGGCGGCACCCCGAAGTGGAAGTGGAGCGGCAATCTGACCTGGCGGTACCAGAACGTCACCGTGGGGGCGAGCGCGCGCTATGCCAGCAGCTACCACGAGACCAGCCTGACCCTGGCCGATGGCACGCCGTGGACGGTGAAGTCGCAGACCCTGGCCAACGCCTTCGTCAAATACGACTTCAACCGCGAAGGGCTGTTCAACGGCGTGTCGCTCAAGCTGGGCGCCAACAACCTGGCCAACAAGCGCCCGCCGGTCTCCGATGACAGCTATGGTTATTCTTCGGCGGTCTACCAGGCCTATCCACGTTACTGGTATGCCAGCGTGAGCAAGGCCTTCTGACCGGCGGTTCCTTCCTTTTCCCGCTGCCCGGTCGTGCCGGGCAGCGCAGCAGGAGTTTGAATGGGCGCAACATTGGCAGCAGAGCGGGCGTTGTGGTTGGCCGAGCATGTCCTGCCGTGCGAGCGGGGCCTGCGCGACTGGCTGCGGCGACGCATGGCCCAGCCGCAGGACGTGGACGACGTGGTGCAGGAGACCTACGCGATCCTCGCCGCGCTGGCCGACGTGTCGCACGTGCGCCAGCCGCGCGCCTATGTCTACCAGGTGGCGCAGTCGGTGGTGCTGCAGCAGCTGCGCCGTGCGCAGGTGGTCTCGATGGAAATGGTGGCCGAGTTCGACCGGCTGCCGATCACCGGTGAGGACGCCTCACCGGAACGGCTGGCGTCTTCGCGCCAGGAACTCAACACAGTCACCGCGCTGATCGCGCAGTTGCCGGACAAGTGCCGCCAGGCCTTCATCCTGCGACGGGTGGAGGGCTTCTCGCAGCGCGAGATCGCCGAACGCATGCAGATCAGCGAAAACACGGTGGAAAAGCACGTTTGCAAGGGTATCCGGTTGTTGATGGAGTCGATGAAACAGGAAGCAGGTCAGGCAGGGTCCACAGGGAAACCGGACACCACGGAGGCAGTCCATGCACGGCGCCGTTGAGAACCGCATCGATGATGAGGCCGCGCGCTGGGTGGCGCGCGAGGACCGTGGCCCGCTGCCGCCGGACGAACGGGCCGAGCGCGACCGCTGGCTGGAGGCCGATCGTCGCCATTTCGGTGCCTACGCACGCGCGCATGCGGTGTACGCGCGGACCGGGCGCGCACGGGCGCTGGGCAATGCCGAGCGCATGCCGGCCGCGCGCGCCACGCCCGGCCCGCACCCGCGCCTGCAGTGGGTGATGGGGCTGGCCGCCTCGTTGTGCCTGCTCGCCCTGGGCGTGCACCAGCATACCGATGCCGGTGACTACCACCTTGCAGGCAAGGGCGAGATCCGCCGTGTGCCGCTGGCTGACGGCTCTGCGGTGACGCTGGATTCGGGCGCGGCGGTGCGCGTGCATTACACCGGCGCGCGCCGCGAAATTACCCTGCTGCGCGGCGAAGCCCTGTTCGACGTGGCCAAGAACCGCGCGCGCCCGTTCGTGGTGGTGGCACGCGATACCGCGGTGACCGCCGTGGGCACCAGCTTCTCGGTAAGCCTCAACGAGCAGCGGACCCGCGGGGTGGAAGTGCTGGTCCGCGAGGGCATCGTGGATGTGGCCAATGCCAGCGGCGCGATCGCGCCGACCCGGTTGCAGGCCAACCATCGCGCGCTGTCCAACCGCAACCACGGCATCCGCATCGAAAGCGTGGACCACGACGACCTGGACCAGCAACTGGCCTGGCGCGAGGGCATGCTCTCCTTCAATGGCGACACGCTTTCGGTGGCTGCCGCGCAGTTCCTGCGCTACAGCGATGTGCGCATCATGATCGATGACCCGCTGGTCGGCAGCCGCCGCATCGTCGGGCTGTACTCGGCCAACGACCCGATCGGCTTTGCCCGCAGCGTCGCGCTCAGCCTGGGGCTGGAGGTGGAGCAGCAGGGCAACGATGTCTGGCTGCGAACCCCGCACAACGCCTCCTACAGCGCGCCGCGCTCACTGCAATGAACCAGGACGCCCGAATGAATTCGACTGTGTTGCATGCGCGCCGGCTGGCGCGGTTGACCGGGATGCTGCTGGCCGGCGCCGTCGTGGTGGCCAGCGCGGCCGACACGGACGTGCTGATCCGCAATGCGATGGTGTTCGACGGCACCGGCCGCGCGCCGTTCGCGGCCAGCGTGCTGGTGCAGGACGGGCGCATCGCCGCGATTGGAGACGGGCTCAAGGCGCCGGCGCATACCCGCCAGGTGGACGCCAAAGGCCACGCATTGCTGCCCGGCCTGTTCGACCTGCACACGCACTGGACGCCGAACGCGCAGCCGGCCACGCTGCCGCAGATCGCCACCCGCTACCTGGCCGCCGGGGTCACCACGGTCAGCGACTTCCACCAGCCGCCGGAGGCCTATGCGCCGCGCCGGGCCTGGCTGCACAGCATCGCCGCGCCGGATGTGAAGTTTGCCGCGCGCATGAGCACGCCGCTGGGCCACGGCGCCGACTGGGGCGATGAGAACACCACCCGCTGGGTCAACTCGCCCGAGGCGGCGACCGCGGCGGTCAAGGCGGTGGCCGCCTACCAGCCGGACTTCATCAAGGCGTTCACCGATGGCTGGCGCTACTCCAATGCCGCCGACAACAGCAGCATGGATGAGGAGACGCTCGCGGCGCTGGTCGCCCAAGCCCATCGCCAGCAGCTGCGCGTGTTCACCCACACGGTGATGGTCAAGCGTGGCAAGACGGCCGCGCGGGCCGGCGTGGATGCGCTGGCGCACAGCGTGCAGGACGGCCCGGCCGACGCCGAGTTGATCGCGCTGATGAAGCAGCACGGCACCCGCTACGCACCGTCGCTGGCGGTCTACCTGCCCGAACGCGTGGATGGCAGCGGCAAGGCCCGCGCCGGCACCGAGGCGTACCGGCAGCGCGAGGCCAACTTCGCCAACGCGCTGCACAACGTCAAGACCCTGCACGATGCCGGCATTCCGATCGTGCTCGGCACCGACGCGGGCATGACCGGCACCCCGCATGGCGAGTCCACCCTGCGCGAGCTGGAACTGTTCGTGCAGGCCGGGCTGACCCCGACCGACGCGCTGCTGGCCGGCACCCGTGACAGCGCCGAGGCGCTGGCGCTGGACGACCGCGGCCGCATCGAGGTCGGCAAACGTGCCGACCTGCTGCTGGTCCGGGGGCGGCCGTGGGAACGCATCAGCGACGTGCGCAACACCGAGCAGGTCTACGTGGCCGGGCGCCAGGTAGTGGGCAAGGGCGTGCGCCTGCCGGCGGGCAACCGTGCCACCGCGCTGCCGCCGCGGGCCATCGATGCGCTCGTCGATGATTTCGAACGCGGCGACCAGCGCACCGCGCTGGATACGCTGCGCAATGACGATGCCGACGGCGGCAACGATCGCACCGTGCAGGTCACTGCCGTGATCGACCGCGAGCAGGGCGGCAAGGCGCTGTCGATGCAGGCCCGGTTGTCCAGCAAGGACGATGCCCATGCGGCGGTGATCCTGCCATTGACGCGCGGCTCGGTGGCACCGGCCGACCTGCGCCGCTGGCACGGCGTGCGCGTGGACGTGCGTGCCGATGCCACGCTGCGGCTGGAGGCGCGCGGCCTGGAGGGACGCCGTTGGAGTGCGCCGCTGGCCGCCAGCGGCAGCTGGCAGACGCTGGAGATTCCGTTCACCGCCTTGCAGGGCCAGCCGCCGTACCGCACCAAGGGGCCGCTGCCGGCCTGGCGCGGCGACGACGTGCAGCAGTTGCTGTTCTCCGGCACCGGTACGCCGGGGAAAACGATCTGGTTCGAGATCGACAATGTGCGGTTCTACTGAGATGGCATGGCCCCTGCGTATCGCCGTGGGCGTGTTGGTCGCTGCGCTGGCGTTGCCGGCGTCCGCCGCCGATGCGCCAGACAGCGTGCTGGCGGCAGTGGATGCCTACGCTGGGCGCCAGGCCGAGGTCGGCCAGGCGCTGTGGGCGCGGCCCGAGCTGGGTTACCAGGAAGTGCAGGCCTCGGCGCTGCTGCAACAGGAGCTGCGCAAGGCCGGGTTCCGCATCGAGGCAGGGGTGGCCGGCATGCCGACCGCGTTCGTGGCCCGGTATGGCACCCGTGGCAACGGCCCGGTGATCGCGCTGCTGGCCGAGATGGACGCGCTGCCGGGCATGGCGCAGGCGGCCGTGCCGGTCCGCAGCCCGTTGCCCGGGCAGGACGCGGGGCAGGCATGCGGCCACAACCTGTTCGGCGCCGCCGTGGTCGGCGCGGCGCAGGCAGTGGCGCAGTGGCTGAAGGCCAGCGGCAGCGACGGCGAGATACGCGTGTATGGCACCCCGGCCGAGGAAGGCGGCAGTGGCAAGGTCTACATGGCCCGCGCCGGCCTGTTCGCCGATGTGGATGTGGCGCTGCACTGGCACCCCGCCGATGGCAACTCCGCCGCGCAGGGCACCAGCCTGGCCAACATCAGCGGCAAGTTCCGCTTCAAGGGCACCGCCGCGCACGCTGCCATCGCCCCCGAGCGCGGCCGTTCCGCGCTGGATGGGGTGGAAGCGCTCAACCACATGGCCAACATGATGCGCGAGCACGTGCCCGACGGCACCCGCATCCATTACGTGATCAGCAACGGTGGCGCTGCGCCGAACGTGGTGCCCGATGCCGCCGAAGCCTATTACTACGTGCGTCATGTCGATCCGGCGGTGGTCCGCGATGTGATCCAACGGCTGCAGCTGGCCGCGCGCGGCGCGGCGATGGGCACCGGCACCGAGGCCAGCTTCGAGGCCACCGGCGGCGTGTATTCGCTGCTGCCCAACGACACGCTGGGGCAGGTGATGCAGCAGGCGCTGCAGCGGGTGGGCGGGGTGGTGTATGACGCGGCCGACACCGCGTTCGCGCAGCAGCTCCAGCAGAGCCTCACCCAGCGACCGCCGCTGTCCACGGCAGCCACGCTGGCACCCTACAGTGCCGATCGCGCCGGCGGTGCCTCCACCGATGTCGGCGATGTCAGCTGGAACGTGCCTACGGTCGGCCTGGGTACCGCCACCTGGGTGCCGGGTACGCCGGCGCACAGTTGGCAGGCGGCGGCCGCCTCCGGCGCGCCGATCGGCGCCAAGGGCGCACTCAACGCCGCGCGCGTGCTGGCCTTGACCAGCGTAAGCCTGTTGCAGTCGCCGCAGACGGTGGCGGCGGCGAAGCACGAGTTCGCGCAGCGGCGTGGCGCGCAGTTCCGCTATGTGCCCCTGCTGGATCGCGTCCATCCGCCGCTGGACTATCGCCAGCGCGCAAAAGAGTAAGCGTGCCAGGCACCGCTCAGTCGAGCGGTGCCATCACCTTCAGCGGCGCCAGGTCGTAGCCCATGGCCTCGGCGCGTGCCTTGAGCCGGGCGAACAGGGCGCTGTCCATGCTCGGCGAGCGCGACAGGATCCACAGGTAGTTGTGGGCCGGGTCGCCGACCACGGCCCACTGGTAGTCCGGATCGAGCGCGATCACCCAGTAGTCGGCCCAGACCAGCGGCACCCACGCCAGCCAGTCCGGCACGAAGCGCACCTGCAGGCGACCGGGATGGCCCTCGACCGGGCGCGCCACGCCTTCGGCGGCGATGCGCCCGCCATCGGCGATGCGGCAGGCGTTGTGCACGCTGATCCGGCCATCACTGCGCAGCGCATAGGTGGCGGTGATCTCGCCCACGCACTTCTTCTGGAATGACACCGGCAGGTGTGCGATCTCATGCCACTGGCCGGCGTAGCGGCCCATGTCCAGGGCGGGCACCGAGCGCACGGGTTCGGCCGCCCACAGCGAGGTGGCTGCAGGCAGGAGAAGCAGGGCAAGCCACGGGCTGAGCAGGCGCATCGACGGCACTCCGGAACGGTCGACCGAGCTTAGGGGCAGGGCAGGGGCGAGGTGTGAAGTTTCTGTCATTTGCAGGCGCGCCCCGCCCGGCGCCTTGAGAGACGCGACGGCCATCTGCCACTCGATTTCGTTGCGGACGATCTCGAACAGCTCGACCGTGTTGCTTACGGTCCAGTCGGCATCGTGCATCTGCGTCCGCGCGGGAAAGGGATCCGTGCAGATTCCGTACAACCGCACAAAGAAAAAGAGCCCGCATTTCTGCGAGCTCTTCTTGAATCATGGTGGCCGAGGACGGAATCGAACCGCCGACACGGGGATTTTCAATCCCCTGCTCTACCAACTGAGCTACTCGGCCACTTCATCGCTGCGTTGCCGCTGGCGAGGACGCGAATAATACGGAGGTATGCAGGGTTCGGCAAGCGTTTCGCGAAAAAAATTTCACATTTGTTGCCAGGCCTCGCGCGAAGGCCTGCAAGTGCTTGATCCGGCGTGCCCATGCGCGGCTGCCGTGTGCATGAACATCGGTTCAGTCCGCACCTCGCGCGCTGCGCGCAGTCAGTGCGTGTCCTCGGGCATGCACCACAACAGCACGATGCCGATGGCCATGATCACCGCGGCCAGCAGCAGCGATGCGTGGTAGGAGCCACTGTCGCGGGCGAGGGTGCCGGCCAGCGCCGGGGCCAGGATCTGCGCCACGCCGTAGCTCAAGGTCAGGTTGGCCATCGCCCTGGCGGGGTTGTGTGGGTAGTGGCGGCCGACCACGGTGAGGGTGAGGCTGACGATACCGGCGAACGTGAGGCCGAACAGCACCGCGCTGCCCAGCCCGGCCAGCAGCCCGTCATCCAGCAGCGGCAGCACGAAGGAGACGGCCTGCAGCGCGAAGGCCAGCATCAGCGCGCGGATCAGCCCCAGCCGCGCCGCCAGCCGGTCCCAGCCGAAGGTGGACGGCACCGCGGCCAGCCCGACCAGCACCCATGCCGCGCTGCCATGGCCGGCAAACGCAGCGGTCTGTTCGAGGATGGCCACGATGAAGGTGGCGCTGACCACGAAGCCGAACCCGGCGCAGAAGTAGGCGGCCACCAGCAGATGGCGCCAGCGCCGGCCGGGCGGGGCAGGGGCGGCAGCCGTCGCCTGGGTCGATGCCGTGCCCGGGGCAGGCATCCACGCCCAGGCCGGCACCAGGAACAGCAGCCCCAGGGCCGCCAGCCACATCCATTGGCCACTGGAACCGGCATGCCCGGCCAGCGCGGCGGTGGCCAGCCCGGACACCGCGATGCCCAGCCCCAGCCCGGCAAAATGCAGGCCCAGTCGCGGGCGCAGGCCCTGTGCCAGCAACCAGTTCAGGACCAGTCCCGAGGCGAGCAACAGCCCGGCCGTGCTGGACAGGCCGGCAACGAAACGCAGCACGCTCCACAGCCACGGCGTGGTGGTGAGCCCCATCAGCCCGGTGGCCAGCACCGCCAGCACCAGGCCCACCCGGTAGAACTGGAATTTCTGCCGCATGTCGCCCACCCGCGCCACCAGCAGCGTGCCCAGCAGGTAGCCCAGGTAGTTGAAGGTGGCCAGCCAGCCGCCCTGGGCGGCGCTCAATCCGGCGTCCACCCGCATCAACGGCAGCAACGGGGTGTAGGCGAAGCGGGCCAGGCCCACGGTGAGCACCAGCGCGCAGATGCCGGCACCGATGACCTGCCAGGGACGGCGTGCGGGCGAAGCGGGGGTGAGGACAGACATGGCGGCAGACCGTGGGGGATGGCCCATCCTCGGCGCACCGGGCCTGACTGTCTTTCGATAGAATGACCCATCATGTCGACCAAGCGACAAACCCGGCCACGGACGCGGGCGGCGCCCTGGCGCGAAGTGCCGGTGCCGGCGCTGCGGCGGCTGCCGTGGCCGGTGCTGGCGCGCAGCCAGCAGCTGGCCGCCGGCGAGCGCTTCCCACCGCACGCACATCCCTGGAACCAGCTGGTGTTTGCCACCGACGGCGTGCTGCAGGTCAGCGCCGCGAACGCACGCCACGTGATCACCCCGCAGCAGGCGCTGTGGGTGCCCACCGGCACGCTGCACCACACCGGCGCACTGGGCGCGGCGTCCTTCCGCAACCTCTACGTGGCCGACGACGCGGCGCTGGGCATGCCCGACCATTGCGTGGTGCTGGAGGTGTCGGCATTGCTGCGTGAGCTGATCGTGGAACTGGACCGCACCCCGGCCGAGCACGATCCGGACTATTACCTCACGCTGTGCCGTCTGATCACCACCCAGTTGCGCCGCCAGCCGCGCCACATGCTGCACCTGCCGTGGCCGCAGGATGCACGGCTGCAACGCTGGTGCCAGACCCTGCACGATCACCCCGGCGACGAGCGCGAGATGGCGTACTGGGCCACCCGGCTGGGCGCATCGGCGCGCACGCTGGCGCGGCATTTCGAGCGCGAGACCGGCATGACCCTGCGCGCGTGGCGTACGCGGCTGCGGCTGCTGCGTGCGATCGAATGGCTGGCACAAGGCCGTTCGCCCACCCTGATCGCGCACGAGCTGGGCTATGCGTCGGCGTCTGCGTTCAATTACATGTTCCGGGTGGAAATGGGGATCAGCCCGTTGCAGTGGCGGCGAACCCGCTGACCGACGCACACTGTCGGGCTACACCTGCACACGCTGGAGCACGGCAATGCCCGATTGGAACGCACTGGATGATGCCTACGGCAGCGCCGACACCGTCGGCGCGATGCTGGAGGAACTGGATGCGGGCAGCGGCGAGGTGGACTGGGAGGTGCTGTGGTCACACCTGTGCCACCAGTCCACGGTGTATTCGGCCAGCCTGCAGGCGCTTCCCTATCTGCTGCGTGCCGCGCTGAAGGCGGTGCCGGCGCGGCGGATCGAGCCCTTGGTGCTGGCCGGCGCCATCGTCAGCCATGCCGATGGCGTGCCGGTGCAGGTGCCAGGCCACCCGCAGCTGCTGTCGCTGCTGCAGGACTGCACCGCGCAGACCCTGCGCGAGCTTGCCCGGGATGACCTGTCCGAGGCGTCGTTCCTGCACCTGCTGCAGGCCCGGCTGGCCTTCGGGGGTGAACGGGTCTGGTCGCGCGCGCTGGCCGGGGTGCTGGAAGGCGAACTGTCGGGCGTGTGCCCGGCATGCCAGGTCGATCTGTACATCGTCATCGACCCGCCGCAGGCCTTCGTCACGCACCAGGAGTGGATCGGGGGCGGGGCGGTGCGCACGGCGGCGATCGAAGCGGGCGCCGGTGATCCAGCCTCCGAGTCGGAGCGCTGGCTGCTGGAGATGGCACGCGCGCACCGCGCCGGGTTCATCGCCACGCTGGCGTTGCTGTTGGGCACCTCACGCTGTACCCGGTGCGAGACAGCCTTCGAGCTGCGTGAGGCGGTACGCTTGACCGACTGAGCCCGGTCGCCTGTTCGCGCGACAGCGCATCGGCTGCCGCCACTGTGTCGGCTACGGCGCCAGGGGGCAGGCCAGGCTGACCAGCCGATCACCGTCGAAGCGCGCCTCGATGATGCGGTCGCTCTCCTTGGCGGCCGGCCAGCGTGCCCGTGCCGGCGCACCCGGCAGCGGATTGCCCAGGTGGAAGTACACCTTGCCGCGTGAATCGCCGGGCCGAACCTGCGCGCACCCGACCATTGGCGTCGCACGCTGCCCGCAGTCACCCTGCAGCAGGCACAGCCGCGTATGGCACAGGCCACTGCCCGACCAATGGCCCTGCGCGGCCAGGCAGCCCGGCTCGGTGGCCAGTACTGCCCACAGCACCAGGCCGAGCCCGGTGGTGGCCGACATCGACAGCAGCAGATAGCGCACGGCATTGGCGCGAACGTGGCGGGCAAGGGTGTTCATCGCGCCATGATGCGCCACGCGGCCTCCCGGTGGCCATGGCGAGCCCGGCACGCGGCGGCCCATGGAATGCTGTCGTCGTGTCGGTATCGCCGATGCAGGCAGCGCAGGGCCTGGCGATGCCGCCCGGCCAGCGCACCGATGGAACGCTGTTTTACCCCTGCGCCGGGCGTATCGCCAGCGACTACCGTGGGGCACACCTTGCATGGAGTTGCCATCGATGAACGACTTGACCAACACCCGCATCGTCCTCGCCTCGCGGCCGCAGGGCGAGCCGGTCGCCGCCAACTTTCGCCTGGAGCAGGTGGCCGTGCCTGCGCCGGGTCCGGGCCAGGTGCTGCTGCGCAACCGCTGGCTCTCGCTGGATCCGTACATGCGCGGTCGCATGGAAGAGGGCCCCTCGTATGCCGCGCCGGTGGCTGTGGATGCGGTGATGGAAGGGCGCACGGTGTCCGACGTGATCGCCTCCAACCATCCCGGCATTGCGGTCGGCGCGCGGGTGGTGGCCACGGGCAACTGGCAGACCCACGCGGTAGTGGAAGGGGACAGCATCACGCGCACGCTGGCCGACACCGGCTTGCCGGCCAGCACCGCGCTGGGTGTGCATGGCATGCCTGGCTTCACCGCCTATGCCGGCCTGCAGGAGATCGGCAGGCTGCAGCCCGGCGAGACCCTGGTGGTGGCCGCCGCCAGCGGCCCGGTCGGCGCCACGGTCGGGCAGATCGCCAGGCTGCAGGGCGCGCGCACGGTGGGCATTGCCGGCGGCGAGCAGAAGCGCCGCTACCTGGAAACGTTGGGGTTCGACGTGGCCCTGGACCATCGTGCCGACGACTTCGCCGTCCAACTGCGCGCGGCGGTGCCCAACGGCATCGATGTGTACTTCGAAAATGTCGGCGGCCATGTCTTCGAGGCAGTGCTGCCGCTGCTGAATGACTTCGCGCGCATTCCGGTGTGCGGCACCATCGCCACCTACAACGCACGTGGCGCGGTGCTGCCCGGGCCGGACCGGCTGCCGGGCTTCATGAGCCAGGTGCTGCGCCAGCGGCTCACCGTGCGCGGTTTCATCCAGTCCGATTTCAACGCGCTGTTCCCGCAGTTCCTGCAGGACATGGCGCAGTGGCTGCAGGACGGCCGGGTGCAGTACCGCGAAGACATCGTCGAGGGCCTGGCGCAGGCCCCGGAGGCGTTCTTCGGCCTGCTCAAGGGGCGCAATTTCGGCAAGCTGGTGGTCAGCCTGGCCTGATGCGCACGCGACACCGACGCGGCCCTGACCTGCAGCTCACCGCCGCCCCGCTAGCGTGGCGGTACACCCTCCACGAGTACAGCGCATGAGCACCTCCGACAAACAGCCCGGCCAGCAGGAAGGCGTCAAGGAAGCCCAGCAGGACCGCAAACAGGACCAGGCGGCCAGGCAGCGTCCGGCTCAGACCGACCAGGCGATCCACGATGCGGAAACCCGCCGGCCGCCGCGCAAGGATGGAAGCGAGGCGTAAGGTGATCGCGGCGGCGACGGCCAGGTGTCGCCGCCGACGCGCCGCCCCGTCAGTCGACCTGTTCGATCAACGCCAGCCGGTCGTTGCACTTCTGCTGTGGACCGTGGATCGGGCAGCGGTGGTCCATGGTGTTGGCCACCACCTCGGCCTGCCGGGCTTCGGTCACCCGTTGCGCGTACATGTCCATGCCGAAATGCATCAGGTCCAGGCGGCCGAGCAGGGCGCGGTTGCCGCTGGCGGGCGCTTCCAGGAACATCAGCAGGACCACGCCGGCGCGCGTGGCCATCATGCCCCTGTAATCCAGCACATAGCGCTCGGGATGGGCGGCGCGCTGCTGCGCGCCCCAGGCTGTCGCGGCACCGAGGTAGGCGTCCCTGGGCATCGGGGCGCTGGGGTTGAACACCTCCAGCTGGACGTCGAAGCCTTGCGTCTTCAGCGCCTGCGCAACGGTGAGCGGGAAACCCATGCAGCGATCGATCAGGGCAATGCCCGCTTCGCGCCTGTCCTTTCGGGCGGTTTCCGGGTGGCTGCAATCGCCGACCTCATAGTGGGCCAGCAACAGGATCGGCTCGATCCGCGTGTCCACCGGCAGGCTGACGTTGATGGCTTGGCCGGCCAGGGCGGTGCTGGAAAGGGGCAGCAGGCTGGCCAGCAGCAGGGTCTTCCATGACGGGTACATCAGGCGGTCTCGCAAGATTGTAAGCGGGCGCCATGATATCGGCCGCACCGCGCTCACCGCCAACAGGCCGCCGTGGCCGTGCGCCCGGCCGCGCAGGCAAAGAAAAAGCCCCGGCCGACGCCGAGGCTTTTTCGTATCTGAATAGTGGTGGAGCCAAGGAGGATCGAACTCCTGACCTCGTCGATGCGAACGACGCGCTCTCCCAGCTGAGCTATGGCCCCACGGATGCTGCAACAACCCCGCAGGCACTGCCTCGCGTTGGGCCTAGTCTAGCGCCGTGAATGGGGCGCTGCCAAGAGCTGCTTCATTCCGCCGCGCGCGCTGGGCTGGCGCAGGTGCTCAAGCCGACGCGGGTGGCTCCGTCCTCGGCCGCCCGCGGGGAATCTGAACATGCGAACGGATTTGTGAAGAGAAATTTCACGTGCTCGCCATACGAAACAATGACTTACATGGCGAATCTAGTAGGAAAGGACTAGGCACGAAAACGTAAAGAGGACCAGAAAGGGTGCCGATAAGAAGTGTGACGAACATCCCACACTTTTTCTCCTCGAGTACCAACGATGACGACCCGTGCCGCCACCGTTTTCTCCTCGTCCATCGGCGCGCGCCTTGCGTTGCTGATGGGCATCATCACCGCCGTCGCCTTCGTCGTGCTGGCGGTGCTCATCTATCGCCAGGCTGCGACCAGCTACCAGCAGCGCGTGCAGGCCGGCCTGCAATCGTCCACCGCGCTGATGCGTGATTCGGTCGAACTCTACGACCGCAGCCTGAGCGACAGCACCGAGCGCATGGCCGGCACCTTCCGCGCGATGCTGCCCGAGGGCGATGCCAGCCTGGATCAAGCCCATCCGGTCAGCGTCGGCGAACGCCAGGTGCCCACGCTGCGCCTGGGGGCACAAAGCATCAACCTGCAGGAGGCGGCGGTGGACCGCTTCGCCAGCGCCACCGGTGGCGTGGCCACGGTGTTCGTGCGCCAGGGCGAGGACTTCGTGCGCGTGTCCACCTCGCTGCGCAATGCCGAGGGCGCCCGTGCGCTGGGCACCGTACTGGACCACGCGCACCCGGCCTACCGCACGCTGATGCAGGGAGGGCGCTACACCGGCCCGGCGCGCCTGTTCGGGGTGGATTACATGACCCACTACATGCCGATCACCGACGCGGCGGGCGAGGTGGTGGGCATTGCCTTCGTTGGCCAGAACTACTCCGATGGCCTGGCCGCGCTCAAGGAGCGCCTGCGTACCGCGCAGCTCGGCAAGCAGGGCCACTTCCTGGCCGTCGATACCCGGCCCGGCGAGCGCTTCGGCCAGCTGATCGCCGCGCCCGCCGATGAAGGCCAGGCCCTCACCGCCCACGTGGAGGCCGCCGACCTGCCGGCGCTGGAAGCGCTGCTGGCCGGCACCCGCGAGCAGGCCACCGTGCATCTGCGTGAGCGCGCCGATGGCCCGGCCCAGGCCTATTTCGTCTCCGCCCAGGCCTACGGCCCCTGGCAGTGGACGGTGCTGGGGTTGGAGCCGGTATCGGTGCTGGAGGGCGTGCTGCACACGCTGATGCTGCGCATCGCGCTGGTCGCCGGTCTGGGCCTGCTGGTGGTGATCGTGGCGCTGCTGGTGGTGGTCAAGCGCCTGCTCAGCACGCCGCTGGCCCAGGCCGGGCAGGTGGCGCGCGACGTCGCCGCCGGCCGCCTGGATCGGCAGATCGTGGTGGCGCGGCAGGACGAGGTCGGCCAGCTGATGGGCGCGCTGCAGCAGATGCAGGCCAAGCTGCGCGAGATCATCCACGCGCAGAACGAAATGAGCCAGCGTCACGCCGAAGGTGCGATCAGCCACCGCATCGATGCCAGCCGCTTCGAAGGCGAGTTCGGCACCATGGTGACCGGCACCAATGAACTGGTGGCCGCGCATATCCAGACCAAGATGCGCATGGTCGCCCTGGTGCGCGCCTATGCCGATGGCGACCTGTCGGCCTCGATGGAAGACCTGCCGGGCGAAAAGGCGCTGATCACCGAGGCGGTCAACGGGGTGCGCGGTCGCCTGCTGGCCATCAATGGCGAGATCAAGCGGCTGGTCGCGGCCGCCGCCGCCGGCGACTTCAGCGAGCGCGGCGATGCCGAGGCCTTTGCCTACGACTTCCGCGACATGATCGAAGGCCTCAACACCCTGATGGTCACCGCCGACCGCAACCTGGCGGCCTTGTCCGGGTTGCTGCGCGCGCTGGCCGCCGGCGACCTGCGTGCGCGCATCGACGGGCAGTTCCAGGGCGTGTTCGCCACCATGCGCGACGATGCCAACGCCACCGTGGCGCAGCTGACCGCGATCGTGGGTGACATCCAGCAGGCGGCGGTGTCGGTCTCCAGCGCCTCGGCTGAAATCGCGGCCGGCAACGAAGACCTGTCGCGGCGCACCGAGCAGCAGGCGGCCAGCCTGGAGGAATCGGCGGCGTCGCTGGAAGAACTCACCGCGGCGGTCAAGCAGAACGCCGACCACGCCCGTCGTGCCGACCGCCTGGCCACCGAAGCGGCCGACGTGGCCGCGCAGGGCGGGGCGGCAGTGGCCCAGGTGGTCCAGACCATGGTCGGAATCGAGGCGTCCTCGCACCGCATCGCCGACATCACCACGGTGATCGACGGCATCGCCTTCCAGACCAACATCCTGGCGCTCAACGCCGCGGTTGAAGCCGCGCGTGCGGGTGAGGAAGGTCGCGGCTTTGCGGTGGTCGCCTCGGAGGTGCGCGCGCTTGCGCAACGCTCGGCGCAGGCCGCGCGCGAGATCAAGGGCCTGATCGAGGCCTCCAGCAGCCAGGTCGCCGACGGCAGCGCATTGGCCCACCAGGCCGGGCAGACCCTGCAGCGCGTGGTGGCCTCTGTGGGCGAGTTGAATGGACTGATCGAGGAAATCGCCAGCGCCAGCCAGGAGCAGGCGGCGGGCATCGAGCAGGTCAACCAGGGCATCGTGCAGATGGACGGAGTGACCCAGCAGAACGCGGCGCTGGTGGAAGAGGCCTCGGCAGCGGCACGCGCACTGAACGCGCAATCGGTCGATCTGCAGCAGACGGTGGGGCGTTTCCGCCTGGCCGACAGCACCCCGGCGGTGCGCCGGGCCGCGGCGGCCTGAGCCTGCGCGACGGCGCCTGCGGTGGTTGCCGCAGGCGCCGTCAGCCACATCCGGCACAGCGTCAAGCCTACCGGGCGCTGCGCCAAGCGGGCATAATCCGCGCCAGAATCCCGGCGGCTCAGCCAGCAGACCAGGGGAGGGGATGGACGGCCGTCCCCCGCATCGCCCTGCAACCAGCCTGCAACATCCACGCAATAACGTGCCCCATCGCTGCCCAAGCAGCGGTGTCGATGTTGTTCATCCGCGTGCGCCGCACGCCACCCAAGTTCTGTAATCCCCGAGACCCCTGCATGCCTGCCAACCGCAACACCTCCGTGTCGATGCCGTCCCGCCGTTCCGCCGCGCTGCCGCGCCGCCATGCACTGGCGCTGGCCTGTGCCACCACCGCGCTGCTCGGCCTTGCCGGCACTGCGATGGCGCAGGACGCCACGCCGACCTCGCTGGATGCCATCACCGTCAACGCCGACCACCGCGAGCGCAACCTGCAGGAAGTGCCGGTCTCGGTCGGCGTGGTCCAGGGCGAGAAGATCCGCGATTACACCGCCGGTGGCGATGACACCCTGCTGGCGCTGTCGGGCAAGGTGCCCAGCTTCTACGCCGAGACCACCACCGGGCGCATCTTCCCGCGCTTCTACATCCGTGGTCTGGGCAATATCGATTTCTACCTGGGTGCTTCGCAGCCGGTCTCGATCATCCAGGACGACGTGGTCCTCGAGCACGTGGTGCTCAAGTCCAACCCGGTCTACGACGTGGACCAGATCGAAGTGCTGCGCGGTCCGCAGGGCACGCTGTTCGGTCGCAACACCACCGCCGGCATCGTCAAGTTCGACACCATCAAGCCCAGCCAGGAGGCCAGTGGCCGCGTGCAGGCCAGCTATGGCAGCTACGGCAGCGTGGCCATCGACGGCGGCGTGGGCGGGGCGATCAACGACATCGCCTCCTTCCGCGTGTCGGCGCTGTACCAGCACCGCGATGACTACGTGGACAACACCTACACCGGCCCCAGCGCCGATGGCACCGTGGCCCCGCGCAAGAACGCCATGGGCGGCTTCGACGACCGCAACGTGCGCGCCCAGCTGCTGCTGCAGCCGACCGAGAACTTCTCGCTGCTGGCCTCGGCACACGCCCGCGACTACGACGGTACCTCCACGCTGTTCCTGCGTGGCGCGGTGACCAAGGGCTCCAACAAGACCGACGTGGCGCGCGACCGCGTGGCCTACGACGAAGCCGACAACAACCCGCAGGCCTACAAGACTTACGGCGGCTCGGTGAAGGCCGTGTACGACTTCGGCGACCTCTCGCTGACCTCGATCACCGCCTATGAAACCACCTCCGGCTACAGCCGTGGCGACACCGACGGCGGCGCGGCAGCCAACTTCCCGGTCAACGGCGTGGCCAACGGTTATGGCCAGTCGATGGGCCAGATCCGCGACCTGGACCAGTGGACCCAGGAGATCCGCCTGGCCAACGGCGACGACAACCGCCTGAAGTGGCAGGTCGGCGCGTTCTACTTCGACGGCCGCGACACTACCGATTTCTACCAGCGCGCCTGGTTCCTGCAGGGCAACGCACGCAACCCCAACAACTGGGTGCGCCTGCGCAACGTCAACACCTCCTGGGCCGGGTTCGGCCAGGTCAGCTATGAGGTGACCGACAAGTTCACCCTGACCGCCGGCCTGCGCCAGACCCGCGACGAGAAGCACACCCGCCTGCTCAAGACCGCCGATACCGCCGCCGGCGTGGTGACCTACAAGGGTCGTACCGACGTGGAAATGGCCGACACCACCCCGAGCTGGGACGTGAGCGCGATGTACGCGTTCAACCCGCAGTTCAGCGTGTATGCGCGCGTGGCCCGCGGCTTCCGTGGCCCGACCATCCAGGGCCGTTCGGCGGTGTTCAACGCCGACTTCACCACCGCCGACTCGGAAACCATCCTGTCCTGGGAAGCGGGCATCAAGAGCAGCCTGTGGGACAACCGCCTGCGCGTGAATGCCGCCGCGTTCACCTACGTGGTCAACGACATCCAGCTCAACGGCAATGATTCGGACGGCAACGGCGTGCTGTTCAATGCCGACAAGGCCAAGGCCTACGGCCTGGAAGCGGACATGGAACTGCGCCCGATCCCGAACCTGAGCCTGAGCGCCGGCGTGAGCCTGCTGCACAGCGAGATCCAGGACGACCGCGTCTACGCCCAGGTCTGCGCGCTCAACGGCGCGGTGGTGTGCACGGTGAACGATCCGACCATCAAGGTCGGTGCCAACACCTTCGCCCAGATCAACGGCAACCCGCTGCCGAATGCGCCGAAGTACAACATCAACCTGGCCGCGCGCTACGACGTGCCGGTCAATGACAGCGATGTGTTCTTCGTGTCCACCGACTGGAACAAGCAGGGTTACACCAGCTTCGTGCTGTATGACTCGGCCGAGTTCAACTCCAAGGGCAGCTTCGAAGGCGGCCTGAAGCTGGGCTACTCCGGCAACTACGGTGCATGGGAAGTGGCCCTGTTCGCGCGCAACATCACCAATGAGAAGAATCTCAAGGGCGTGATTGAAAACTACATGGCGGCGGTGTACAACGAACCGCGCACCGTGGGCGTTTCGCTCAACATGAACTGGTAAGTGCCCCTGCGTCGGCAGCGTGTTCGCGCGCTGCCGACGCTGACGCTGGGCTATCCCCACAACGCCCTGCTTATGCAGGGCGTTGTGCGTTGCATGCTATGGTCCCCGGCCCGCATCGGACGCGCGGTTGCACCGATGCCACAGCTTGAAAGGATCTCGACAATGCTCCGGCAGCTGTATACGACCTATTCCGATCCGGTCGCTGCGAAGACGCTGGTGGCCGATTGCACGGCCGCGGTGGTGCAGTGGCGCTGGGCGACCGAGTCGATGGCGTTGGCCACCCCGTTCCTGCAGGAGAAGCAGGGCGGCCCCAAGCCGCGGTGGGTCGCCGATGACAAGGCGGATCCGGCCAGGCATGTGCGGCATGGTTTCGATGCGCAGGGGCGGGTGGTGATCGAATGCGACAAGCGCAGCAGCACGGCGTGGCTGCATGCGCCGGGGGTGCGTCACCGCCTGACGTTTGGCGAGGGCGACATTGAATCGGCGTGGGAATGGCGCGAGCACGACGGCACGCTGCAGGGTCTGGACCTGGTCACCGACGATCGCGGTTTCAACGAGACCTACCAGTGGGAGGGCGACCGGCTGCAGCGGGTGGTGATCGAAAACTGGTCCAGGCGCGCGCCCACCTGGTGGTGCCAGAACGTCTACAGCTACAACGACGCCGGCCAGCTGGACACGATCGTGCTGGAGTACCTGGATGACCGGGGCCGCCGCAGCGGCGAACGCCGCCTGGAGTACCAGCGCCCGCGTCCAGGCGAAACCCTGGCCACGGTGAGCGCCGAGGTGGAGCGGCTGTTGATCCAGGCAATCAGCGCGCAGTTGCCGCGCATTCCGGCCGGCCCGCCGCTGTACTGCCTGTTGCTGTGCTTCACCGATGAAGACGTGTCCGCGGCCTGGCCGCCCTTCCTGGTGTGGGGCCGGCAGCCGTACCGGCAGGCGGTGCTGGACCGTGATGACGACGAGGCGCGCTACTACCTGTGGGCGCCCGATGAGATCCGCGCGGTGCAGGGTGACGGCGAGGAGCACTGGTTCACCGAGCCGGCACTGACCGAGGCCTGCACGCGCCACAGCCAGTACATGGAGCTGCGCCAAAGCAGCGCATCGGCCACGCGCGTGCTCAAGAACGTGGCGGCATGGCTGGATGCGCCCGAGCGTCGCGCCCTGCTCACCACCACCGACGATTTCGTGGTGGCGGTGGCCGACAACACCGGCAGCGTCGATCCGTTGCCGGGCCTGCGCAAGGCGATCGGCCCGGAGCGCTGGGCGGTGTTGAAAGCGCGCGGCTGCGTCTGACCCCTCGCGCGACCATGTAGCGCCGCGCGTTGGTCGGCTGCCGCGGCTCAGACCGGCTGGACGTCCTGCCGGTCCGGCACGGCATGCTGGCCGAAGGTGAGCTGCCAGCTGCGCAGGTCCACCTTCTCGCGGTCGCGGGCCTGTTGGCGCGCGGCCCGGCTGGCCCCAAACAGCTTGCCCTGGCCGTCGATCAGCGGACGCAGGCGCAACACCTCGGCATTGTCCGGCTCGGCTTCAGCGGCGCGCTCGAGCCATACTTTGGCCAGGAACGCATTGGCAGGCACGCCGTCGCCGGTGTGGAAGACATCGGCCAAGAACCCGGCCGCCCATGCCCGGGTCGCGCTGTCGCCACGCCACCACAGCGGCCCGAGCAGGTCGAACACCGCCTCCTGTTTGTCGGCGGTATCGTCGCCCTGGTACAGCAGCACGGCCAGGTTCTTGTGCGCCGGGCGCCAGACCCGGTCGTGCGGCGCGGCCTCATCCACGCAGCGGCGGTACAGCAGGCGCGACTGCTGCTGCAGGTGCGGGTCGGCCTGGTGGTCGAACGCCTGGCCCAGCTGCCAGGCGCGGTTGTAGATCACCACCAGGTCGCCGGCGGCGATGGCGCGGTCGGTCCACAGTGCTTCCTGCGCCGCATCGACGAAGGCGGGGTAATCCTGGCCGGCCACACGGCCGCGGTACAGGTCCACCAGCGTTGCCATCGCGCGCGGGTCACCGGCAGCGCCCAGCTCCAGCAGCATCTGCAGGCCGGCCGGGGGAGACACCGCACAGAACAGGTTGGCCGCCACCGTGGACAGGTCGACCTCTTCTTCGCGCGCCATCGCCAGCGCCCCGCGCAGGTGCTGGGTGGCCAGCGCGGCGTCGATGCTGAAACCGAACAGGCCCGAGCGGCGGCCGGCGGCCAGCCATGCCAGCGCATGCGCGCTGTCGGTCCAGTCTTCGACACTGGCCAGCAGCTGCGAAAACAGCCTGTCGGCGCCATCGACGTGTGCAAACAGGGCGCAGGCTTCCAGCACGGTCAAGCCTTCATCGACCACGCACGCCGGGTCCAGCGCGAACGCTTCGGCCAGGCAGTGGTGCGCATGCGCCATCCGCACCGGGTCCCAGTGCACCTGGTTTTCCTGCGGTTCGTCACGGCCCAGCTGGTAGTCCAGCGTCGCCCACCAGCACAGCACCTGGGCCCGCGTGGACGCATCCAGGTGCAGGTCGAGCAGCGCGGCATAGGCCTGGTCGTGCCGGGCAACGTCTTCGGCGTCCTCGGCATCGGGTTGGAACCAGAGCCAGTCGCGCTCCTTGACCACCCGCAGGCGGTTGCGCTGCGGCAGCATCAGGCGCGAGGCCTCGGGGCCGTCGATGAAGTGCTGCATCAGCGCATGGCTGCCGCCCCAGCGCGGGTACAGGTAGTACAGGTAGGTTTCCAGCGTATCGGCGTTGTCGGCGCAGATGGCCAGTGCCTGCTGCAGCCAGTAATCGGCCGCGTATTCGAACGCTTCTTCGCTGCGCCCGGCCAGCAGCGGCGGCAGGGCGGGCAGGGCGTCCAGGGGGCGGCCATACGGCGCCAGCAGGGCCTGCGCGGCGGCAAATCCATGCGGATCCTGCTGCTGCTGGGCGCTGTACAGTTCGGCACGTCCCCCGCGCTGCAGCTGCTGCAGCCAGCGCGGCTCGCCGAGGTAGCAGGACATCCGCAGCATCCGGCCGAGCACGAAGGCCGGGCGCGGGTGCCGCGCAATGGTGTGCAGCCAGGCGGCCAGTGCGTGGTCGCGGGCCAGGCCGGCAGCGTCCCATTGCACCTGGCGGATGGTTTCGATGGTTTCGCTGGAACGGATGCGCCCGGCAACGCGGTCCCACAACGCACCGAGCACGGCCCACGGATGCGGGCTGTGCGGCTGTTGCGCACACCACTGCCGGGCCTGTTCCAGGCGGGCGGGCAGGTCCTGCACGGGGTCGAGCAGGGTGGCCAGCAGCCAACCGTAGCCAAAGCGCGTGGTGCCACCGTCGAGCCACTGCTGCTCCACTTCGCCGAGCAGCCGGTCCAGCGCATCGAAGCGTTGTTGGTGCAGGGCATCGCGGGCGCTGCGGCGAAGCGCCAGCGCGTCGTGGGGGGAATGCGCCATGGAGAACAGCGTCCTTGCAGAAGATTGGACGCGCATTCTAGGCAATCTGTCACCTGCCGTGACGGTGTGCGCGTCCGCTGCGCAGGCGCACCGGCGGGCTCAGCCGGACAACGGTGACGCTCGCGGCACAGGGCCGCCGCCGCGCCGAGTGCGCGACGACGATGCGGTGCTCAGGCCGCAGGCAACAACGGGGCCAGCACCGGCTCCAGCTGCTGGCGGCGCCAGCCGGCCAGCGCGACCGGCCAGGTGCGGCTTTCCAGGTAGCTTTCCAGATGCTTGCGCGAGGCCAGCACGCCATCGGGCAAACCAAGTGCGGCGGTATGTGCGCTGACCGCATCCTGCAGCTTCTTCAGGGCCTGCTTGTTGCCGTCGTTGGCCGGCAGCGCCAACGGTGCGTCGGCCTCGTCGTCCAGCGGCGTGTTCAGCGCCTCCCAGACCGGGGTGAGCAGCTTGCGTGGGGCCTTGGGGAAGCCTTCCATCAGTTTGTCCAGCGCGCCCACGTCGGCCGGCGGGGTACGCGCCAGCAGCGCGGCCAGTTCGTTGTCCAGGATCCAGCTGCGCGGCTTGTCGCTGCTGCGTGCCTGTACATCGCGCCAGCGCAGCAGGCGCAGCAGGCGCCTCTGCGCGGCGGCATCCATGAACTGCGCCGAGCGCATGGCCACGTGCGGCCAGCGCTCTTCGTCATGCTCCACGCTGCCCAGCAGGCGCTCGGCGTCGTCCTGCAGCCACTGCCGACGGCCCAGCTCACCGAGCTTGGCATCGATCGCATCGTGCAGGGCGAACAGGTATTCCACGTCGTCGGCGGCGTACTCCAGCTGCGCGTCCGAGAGCGGGCGGCGCATCCAGTCCGAGCGGGTCTCGCCCTTGGCCAGGGTCACCCCGGTGATGGCATTGACCAGTTTCTGGTAGCCCATGCCGCCGCCGATGCCGGCCAGCGCCGCGCCGATCTGGGTGTCGAACAGCGGCCGCGGCAGCACGCCGCAGGCGACCTTGAAGGTGACCAGGTCTTCGCTGGCGCTGTGCATGATCTTGAGGATGCCGGTATCGGCCAGCCACGGCGCCAGCGCCTCGGTCATGCCGGGGATGAGCGGGTCGATCAGCAGGATTTCATCGCCGACCGCCATCTGCACCAGGGCCAGCTGCGGCCAGTAGGTGCGCTCGCGGATGAATTCGGTGTCCAGCCCGATGCGGGTGGGGCGCTGGCGGTAGCGCTCGTCCAGCTCCGCCGGGGTTTTGATCCAATAAGCCACGTGGGTTCCGTCTACTGCAAGGGATGCACAGGGTAGGCAGGATAACGCGCCGTGCCCGGCACGCGCGCCGGTATCATGAACCAGTCGCCGCCCGGCTTGCCTGGCCTGTGCCGGTTCGGCGATGCTCGGCCCTGGCTGCAAGGAACCTGAAGTTGCGCATACCTGCTCCCGTCCCGTCGCTGTTGCTGCTGCTCACGCTGGCGGCCTGCTCGGCCGATGCGCCCGCGCCGGCCGCCGCGCCCAAGGCTGCCGACAGGGCGGTGCTGAAGACGCCAGCGGCGGCGCCTGCACAGGTGACCATCGGCGGCGAGGATGCCGCAGAAACCGTACAGCGCTGGCAGCCGCCGGTGGTGCAGATCGCCGACGATGCCGTCGACGCGGCCCGCCGCCAGGCCGCGCAGGCGTTCGAGCAGGACCACCTGTATGCCGACGCACAGGCCGCCATCCCGATCTGGCTGGCGCTGCTGCAACGCGATGGCCAGGACCGCCAGGCGAAGGCCGGGCTCACGCGTGCGCGGCAACGGCTGCTGGACCAGGCCGATGCCCTGCTGGCACGCCCGCTGAAACAGCGCCAGGCGCTGGCCCAGGCCGGCGAGCGGGCGCTGGTGCTGCTGGCCATCGCCCCCGACGATGCGCGGGTGCGCCGGCTGCAGTCGCGGGTGGAGATCGCCCAGCGGGTGATCGCCTACAACCGCGCCGGTGAAGACGACCTGCGTGCCGATCGCATCGGCGAGGACGGCGACGGCGCCATCCCCGGGTTCCGCGAGGCGTTGGCGCTGGATCCCGGCGACGTGCGCGCGCGGCAGGGCCTGGCCGCCGCGGAGAGCGCGCTGATCCGGCGCGCCGAGACCGCCGCGCGCGCCGGCGATTTCGCCAGCGCCGGCACCTGGCTGGCCGAGGCGGCCAAGGTCCGCGACTCGTCCATCACCATCGCCGATGCCTTCGAGCGCATCGAACGGATCCGCGCCGATACGCTTACCCGGCTGCGCGATGAAGGGTTGCGCGACCTGACCACCCCGCAGGGCCTCAAGCCGGCCCGCGAGAAGCTTGAAGACGCGCTGCGCATCGCACTGCCCGGCGACCCGGTGGTGGGCCAGCTGCGCGAGCGCATCGACCTGGTGACCCATTACGGCAGCTTCCGTCCACGCCAGGTGTTCAGCGATGCGCTGCGCGACGGCGGCCGCGGCCCGCAGATGATTGTGGTGCCGCATGGCGGCTTCCAGATGGGCGCCGGGGACAACGAGCGTGGGGCCAGCGATGCGGAGAAGCCTTCGCACTATGTGCGCTTCGAGCGTGGCTTTGCGATGTCGATCACCGAGGTCACCGTGGCCGACTTCCGCCGTTACGTGCAGGCCAGCAACGCCCGCCCGCGGGCCACCCGTCGCGGTCACTCGATCGTGTACGACGAGCGCAGCGGCAACTTCGTGCGCCACAGCGGGGTGGACTGGCAGTCCGATTACAACGGTGCGCCGGCCATCGCCAACTCGCCGGTGATGCATGTGAGCGTGCGCGACGCGGAAAACTACGCCACCTGGTTGTCCGAGCAGACCGGGCGCTCCTACCGGCTGCCCAGCGAGGCCGAGTTCGAATACGTGCTGCGCGCCGGCAGCAGCGGTCGCTACCCGTGGGGCGATGCCGGCACGCCACCGGCGTTGTCGGGCAACTTCACCGGTGCCGAGGATGTGTCCCCGTCCGGGCGGCACTGGTACAACGCGTTCGTCGGCTATGGCGATGGCTGGTGGGGGCCGGCGCCGGTGGGCAGTTTCGAGGCCAACGCCTGGGGCGTGCACGATGTGGCCGGCAACCTCAGCGAGTGGGTGGCCGACTGCTGGCATGCCAGCTACCGGCGGGCGCCGGCCGATGGCGCGGCCTGGTTCAACCCGGGCTGCCGGCAACGGGTGATCCGCGGTGGCAACTGGGCCAATGCCCCCGACCAGACCCGCGCGGCCTGGCGCCAGTCACAGGACTCGGACACCACCAGCGCCCGCATCGGCTTCCGCCTGGTCCGCGGTATCTGAGGCGCGGCCGGGGGGCCGGCCGACACTCACGTCACATCCCACCGCAGCCACTAAGATGACGCCGTGCCGGCCAGGGTGCGCCGGTCCCGCCAGGAATCTGCAACATGCGCAACGATCCATTCGCTGGTCAGCAACAGGGCCGGGCCCGACGCCCGGGGATGTTCGGCAACATCCGCTGGTGGGTGCTGCTGGCCTTCGCCGGCTACGCGGCCTACTACTGGTTCGCCAACCGCGCGGTGGATCCCTATACCGGGGAGAGCGTGCTGATCGACAGCTCGCTCGATGCCACCCAGGAAAAGGCGCTGGGCCTGCAGGCCTACCAGGAGATCCTGGCCCAGGAGCGGCCGTTGGCGCCCAACGCGCCGCAGTCGCGCGAGATCCAGTCCATCGCCCGGCGCCTGATCGCCAAGGTGGACGTGGTGGAGACCGCACTGGCCCAGGAACATGGGCTCAAGCCGGCGCATTTTTCCCGCGACTTCGAATGGGAAGTCAACGTGATCCCCTCCGAGCAGGCCAATGCGTTCTGCCTGCCCGGCGGCAAGATGGCCGTCTACACCGGCCTGATCCCGGTGGCGCGCACCGAAGATGCGATGGCGGTGGTGATGGGCCATGAGATCGCCCATGCCCTGCTGCGCCACGGCGCCCAGCGCATGGCCCAGCAGAAGCTCACCCAGATCGGGCAGATGGCCGGTGCGGCCAGCGGCATGGACCCGCAACAGCAACAGATGGTGATGTCGGCGATGGGCTACGGCTACCTGCTGCCGTATGCGCGCAGCCATGAAACCCAGGCCGATGAAGTGGGGCTGATGCTGGCCGCGGCGGCCTGCTATGACCCGCGCGAAGCGATCCCGCTCTGGGAACGCATGGGCCAGAACGGCGGTGGCCAGGCGCCGCCGGAGTTTTCCTCCACCCATCCCAACCCGGGCACGCGTATCCAGAACCTGCAGGCGTTGCTGCCCAAGGCGATGGAATACCGGCAGAAGTACTGCGAAAGCGCCGGCGGCTCGGCGGCGCGGTAGCGCCGTCGGCTAGCGGTCCTTGACCACCACCTCGATGGTGCCGTCCTGCACGCGCGCCTTGAGCGCATCGCCCGGGCGCACCTGCAACGGCGAACGCACCAGGCTGCCATCGTCTTCGCGGGTGAGGATGCTGTAGCCGCGGGCAACGGTGGCCAGCGGGCTCACCGCTTCCATCGAGCGGGCCAGGCCGCGCAGGCGCAGCTGGTCGCCCTGCAGTTGCCGGCCGATCGCCGCCGCCGCGCGCGGCTGCAGGCGCTGCAGGCGCTCGCGCAGGGCATCCAGGCGGCGCTGTGGGTGGCCGTTGCGCAACACCACCGCCGCATGCCGCAGCTGCGCCTGGCGACGTTCCTGCTGTTGCCGCCACACGCTGGCCAGGCGCCGGGCCAGATCCTGCTGGCGACGCTGCAGCAGCTGCAGGCGTGCCTGCGGACCTTGTGCGTTCAGGCGCAACAGCGCGCGGTCGGCGCGCTGCATCGCCTGGCCCAGCCCATGCCGCTGCAGCTGCACCATCCGCGCGGCCAGGCGTCGTACGCGCACCTGCAGCTCGCGCCGGTCGGGTACCAGCAGCTCGGCGGCCACCGACGGGGTGGGCGCGCGCAGGTCGGCGGCGAAGTCGGCCAGGCTGAAGTCGGTTTCGTGGCCTACCGCCGATACCACCGGAGTGGTACTGGCGGCGATGGCCCGGGCAAGCTGTTCATCGTTGAAGGCCCACAGGTCTTCCAGCGAACCGCCGCCACGGGTCAGCAGGATCACGTCGTAGCGACCGCTGGCATCGGCGGCGCGCAACAGCGCGGTGATCTGCGCCGCAGCACTGTCGCCCTGCACCAGGCTGGGCAGCAGGTCCACCTCCAGCAGCGGGAAGCGGCGCTCCAGCACGCTGAGCACGTCGCGCACGGCGGCGCCGGTGGGCGAGGTAATCACCGCCAGGCGGCGCACGTGGGCGGGCAGGGCGCGCTTGCGCCCGGTGGCGAACAGGCCTTCGGCCTCCAGTCGTGCCTTGAGCTGCTCGTAGGCGCGGCGCAGCGCGCCTTCGCCCGCTTCTTCCATGTGGTCCAGCACCATCTGGTACTCGCCACGCGCTTCGTACAGGGTCAGCCGGCCCCGCGCGAGCACGCGCATGCCATCGCGGGGCACGAACTTCAGCCACTGGCTCTTGGGCTTGAACAACGCCGCGCGGATCTGCGCGCGTGCATCTTTCAGGGTGAAGTACATGTGGCCCGAGGCCGGGCGCGTCACGCTGCCCAGTTCGGCCTCCACCCAGATCAGCGGGAAAGCGCCTTCCAGCAGGTCGCGGGCCAGGATGTTGAGCTGGCTGGGCGTGAGGATCTGCGCGCTGCGGTCCATGGACGGGTCAAACGGTACGAACGGGCGCCCATGGTCGCACAAGCATCACCGCGCCGGGTCGCGCGCGGCATGTCGGGCCAGCGCCCAGGCCACGTGTTCGCGGACGATCGGCGAGGGATGTTCGGAGCGCGTGTGCAGGGCGGCCAGCGTATCGGCGTGGCCCGGCGCGTTGCCCAGGGCCACGGCGATGTTGCGCAGCCAGCGCTCGTGGCCGCTGCGACGGATCGGGCTGCCTTCGGTGCGGCGCAGGAACTCGTCTTCATCCCAGGCGAACAGCTGTGCCAGCGAGGCGGTGTCCAGGTCGTTGCGCGCGCGGAAGTCCGGCTCGTCGGTGCGGCGGGCGAACTTGTTCCAGGGGCAGACCAGCTGGCAGTCGTCGCAGCCGTAGATGCGGTTGCCCATCAACGGGCGCATGTCCTCGGGGATCGCGCCGTCGTGCTCGATGGTGAGGTAGGAGATGCAGCGCCGTGCATCCAGCCGCTGTGGCCCGATGATCGCCTGGGTGGGGCACACATCGATGCAGCGCGTGCAGGTGCCGCAGTGCGCGGTGGCCGGAGTATCCACCGGCAACGGCAGGTCGATGTAGATCTCGCCCAGGAAAAACCACGAGCCGCCCTGCCTGTCGATCAGGCAGGTGTGCTTGCCGATCCAGCCCAGCCCGGCATTGCGGGCCAGCGCGCGCTCCAGCACCGGTGCCGAATCGACGAACACGCGGTAGCCGAAGGCGCCGATCTCCGCGGCGATGGCATCGGCGAACTTCTGCAGGCGGTTGCGCATCAGCTTGTGGTAATCGCGGCCCAGCGCATAGCGCGCCACGTAGGCGCGGTCGCCATCGTGCAGCGTGTCCCAGGCCTGGGCATCGTCCTTGTGGCCATAGTCCATGCCCACCGAGATCACCCGCACCGTGCCCGGCAGCAGTTCGGCCGGGCGCGCGCGCATCGTGCCGTGGCGGGCCATCCAGTCCATCGTGCCGTACAGGCCCTTGCCCAGCCAGTCGGCCAGGTGCGCCTCGTCCTCGCCCAGCTCGATGCCGGACACGCCGCAGCGCTGGAAGCCGTGCGCACGCGCGATCTCGCGCACGCGCTGGGTGGCGCGGGCGAGGTTGACGGGGGCGGGCAGCGGAACAGCGGACATGGCGACAAGTATAGAATCCCGGCATGCCCGAGCTTGCTGAACTGTTTGATGTAGCCGCCGCGCGCCGGATCGA
This sequence comes from Stenotrophomonas maltophilia, assembly GCA_002435595.1. GTDB lineage: Bacteria > Pseudomonadota > Gammaproteobacteria > Xanthomonadales > Xanthomonadaceae > Stenotrophomonas > Stenotrophomonas maltophilia_AC. Next base: position 2,482 of record DJBL01000066.1, on the reverse strand, counting down.
TGCGCAGGCCAGCGCACGGCTGGGCGATGCCGGCGCCAGCCTGATGGCCCAGGCCGGCCTGGCCGCATGGCACTGCCTGCTGCAGCGCTGGCCGCAGGCGCAACGCATCTGCGTGGTGGTCGGCTCGGGCAACAACGGCGGCGATGGTTACGTGGTGGCCCGCCTGGCCCACCAGGCCGGCCGCCAGGTGCAGGTGGTGCAGCTGCCCGACGCGCCCGTGGCCACCGTGCTGGCCCGGGCCGCAGCGCAGGCCTGGCAGGACCAGGGCGGGGGCGTGGAGGTCTTCACCGGCACACTGCCGGCGGCCGACGTCGTGGTCGATGGGTTGTTCGGCCTGGGCCTGAACCGTGCCCCGGACGGCGCCGCGCAGGCGCTGATCGAGGCGATCAACGCCTGCGGTTCGCCGGTGCTGTCGCTGGACGTGCCCAGCGGCGTGGACGCCGACAGCGGCGCGGTGCCGGGCGTGGCGGTGCGTGCCAGCGTGACGTTGCAGTTCATCGTGCGCCATCGCGGGCTGTACACCGGCGCTGCGCTGGAGCATATCGGCGGCCGCCGCCTGGCACCGTTGGCGTTGCCCGATGCGGCCGATCTCGGCGTGCTGCCGGCGGCGGCGTGCTGGTCGCAGGGGCGGCTGGCCGCGTTGCTGCCGGCGCGACGCGTCAATACCCACAAGGGCGAATCCGGCCACGTGCTGTGCGTGGGCGGCAACCGCGGCAGCGGCGGGGCGGTGATGCTCGCCAGCGAGGCGGCCCTGCGTGCCGGTGCCGGGCTGGTCAGCGTGGCCACCCAGGCCGTGCACGTGGCCCCGCTGCTGGCGCGCCTGCCCGAAGCGATGGTGCATGCGGTGGAAGATGCCGACGACCTGCAGACGCTGCTGGCGCGCGCCAGGGCCGTCGCCATCGGCCCCGGCCTGGGCCAGGACGACTGGGCGCACGAACTGTGGCGGCAGGTGCTGGCCAGCGGCATGCCGCTGGTGGTCGATGCCGATGCGCTGAACCTGCTGGCCGCGTCCCCGCAAACGCTGCACGATGCCATCCTCACCCCGCACCCCGGCGAGGCCGCACGCCTGTTGGGCTGCAGTACCGCGCAGGTCCAGGCCGACCGCTATGCGGCGGCCCGGCAGCTGGCCGGGCGTTTCGGAGCGGTGGTGGTGCTCAAGGGCGCCGGCACCGTGGTCGCAGCGCCTGGCCAGTGCCCGCGCGTGATCGCGGCGGGCAACCCGGGCATGGCCGTCGGTGGCATGGGCGACCTGCTCACCGGCATCATCGCCGCGCTGCGTGCGCAGGGCCTGGACGCGTTCGATGCGGCCAGCGCCGGCGCGCTGCTGCACGGGCTGGCCGGCGATGCCGCCGCCGGCGACGGCCAGCGTGGCCTGCTCCCCACCGACCTGCTGGTACCGCTGCGCCGCCTCGTCAATCCGGAACCTTCCATCGCATGATCACGTTCTTCCTGGCCCGCAGCGACGACACCGACCTGCTCGGGCAGTGGCTGGCCGCCACCCGTCCGCCGCAGGCGGTGATGCAGCTGCAGGGCGACCTGGGCGCCGGCAAGTCCACCCTGGCCCGCGCGTTGCTGCGCGCGCTCGGCGTGCAGGGGGCCATCCGCAGCCCCACCTACACCCTGGTCGAGCGCTATCCGCTGGCCGACGGGCACGAAGCCTGGCACCTGGACCTGTACCGCATCGGCCAGGCCGACGAGCTCGATTTCCTCGGTCTGGACGAGGGCTGCGCCTCGCTGTGGCTGGTCGAGTGGCCCGAGCGGGGCGCCGGTGCGCTGCCGCCCAGCGACCTGATCGTGGCATTGGAAATCGAAGGGCAGGGACGCCGCGCGCGTCTCACCGCAACCAGCGACGCGGGTCGTGATTGGCTCGCCCGGCTGCCACAAGGGGGCGACTTGCAGGCCCTTTCTGTCGGCTGACACTAGGAAACCCCGGCAGGTTACGGATTATTAAGGGAAAAAGTGTTGCATTTCGTTCAGGGCGGTGATTGAATCCTGACCCATGCCAATGGGGAAACCACTCACCGCCATCTGCACCGCCGTCGGACTGTGTCTGGCGAGCGCGCTGGCGTGGGCGGGCGAAGTCCGCCAGGTCGGCCTGGAGACCGGCGCGACCGGCACCCGCGCGGAGATTTCGCTGGCCGGCAGCGGCGGCTACAAGACCCTCAGCCTGGCCGGTCCGAACCGCCTGGTGGTCGATTTCCCCGATTCCAGTGCCGTGCGCAACCTCAAGCTGCCCGCGCCCAAGGGCGTGGTCACTGCGGTGCGCACCGGCCAGCCGGTCCCTGGCACGTTCCGCGTGGTGTTCGACCTGGCCGAATCGGTCGCCCCGTTCCGCCCGCAGATGATCAAGCAGGGTGACCAGTCCAGGCTGGTGATCGAGTGGCCCGGCGATGCCCCGGCCAGCGTGGCCACTGCGCCTGCAGCCGTGCCGTCCAGCGCGGTGGCCGGCAGCGTCGCGCCTGCGCCCGCCTCCGTGCCCACC
>DJBL01000030.1:12661-48345 GCA_002435595.1 Stenotrophomonas maltophilia | reverse complement strand
GCTCTTCCGATCTGCCCCCGCGCCGCCGCCGCTCCCGCCGTGGCACCGGCCGATCCGGCCAAGGCACCGCAGCCGGGCCGGATGCAGACCAGCAACGTGCGGTCGGGCCAGCAGCTGTATGCGGAGAACTGCGACCTGACCGTGATGGCCACGGTCGGAGCCGGCGCCGAGGTCATCGCCGACGGCAGCATCCATATCTACGGTACGCTGCGGGGCCGCGCCCTGGCAGGTGCCCAAGGCAACACCACGGCGCGCATCTTCTGCCGTGAATTCCATGCTGAACTGGTCGCCATTGCCGGCCATTACAAGGTACTGGACGATGTCCCGGACACCCTGCGCGGCAAGGCCGTGCAGGTCTGGCTGGAACAGGACCAGATCAAGATCGCGGCGCTGGACTGATCCGGCGCCCAAACAAAATGAATCAGGAGAAGTCCTTTGGCTGAAATCATCGTAGTCACTTCCGGCAAGGGCGGCGTCGGCAAGACCACCAGCAGCGCCAGCCTGGCCTGCGGCCTGGCACGGCGCGGCAAGAAGGTGGCCGTGATCGACTTCGACGTCGGCCTGCGCAACCTGGACCTGATCATGGGCTGCGAGCGCCGCGTGGTGTACGACTTCGTCAATGTCGTGCACGGCGAAGCTACCCTCAAGCAGTCGCTGATCAAGGACAAGCGCTTCGACAATCTCTACGTGCTGGCTGCCTCGCAGACCCGCGACAAGGATGCGCTGACCCAGGAAGGCGTGGGCAAGGTGCTCAAGGACCTGGCCGCCGACGGCTTCGAGTACATCATCTGCGACTCGCCGGCCGGCATCGAAAAGGGTGCGTTCCTGGCGATGTACTACGCCGACCGCGCCGTGGTGGTGGTCAACCCGGAAGTGTCCTCGGTGCGCGACTCGGACCGCATCATCGGGCTGCTGGATTCCAAGACGCACAAGGCCGAGTCCGGCCAGAGCGTGCCGGCCTTCCTGCTGCTCACGCGCTACAGCCCGGCCCGGGTGGAGAGTGGCGAAATGCTGAGCATCACCGACGTTGAAGAAGTGCTGGGCCTGAAGGCCATTGGCGTGGTGCCCGAGTCGGGCGACGTGCTCAATGCGTCCAACAAGGGCGAGCCGGTCATCCTGGACCCCGAATCGGCGGCGGGCCAGGCCTACGAAGATGCGGTGGGCCGCATCCTTGGCGAAGAGCGTCCGATGCGCTTCACCACCGTGGAGAAGAAAGGCTTCTTCAGCAAGCTGTTCGGAGGGTAAGCATGGGACTGTTCGATTTCCTGAACCGGAAGAAGACCACTGCCGAAACGGCCAAGAACCGCCTGCAGATCATCATCGCGCAGGAGCGCAGCCACCGTGGCGGCCCGGATTACCTGCCGCTGCTGCAGCGCGAGCTGCTGGAAGTGATCAAGAAGTACGTCAACATCGATGCCGATGCGGTCAAGGTCGACCTGGTCAAGGACGGCGAGCACGACGTGCTCGACATCTCCGTCGCCTTGCCCGAAGGCCCGCAGCAGCCCTGAGCCTTGTCGCCCCTTCCCCGCGGAAGGGGCGGCCGAAGTACATGCCATGAACGCCGACGTTGCCACCGCCGATGTGCAGGTCACCTGCGTCGGCGATATCCGTTTTGAAGATGCCACCGCCCTGCTCGCCGCGCACCAGCTGCGCCTGCACCGCGTGGAGGATGCCGCGCCGATCCCGGGCAGCTACTGGGGCGAGCCCGAGGCGGGCATCATCGGCAGCGATGTGTACGTGCGCGATGACACGCCGGTGCATTCGATGCTGCACGAGGCCTGCCACCTGATCGTGCTGCCACCGGAGCGACGCGCGCTGGTGCACACCGACGCCACCGACTCGGTCCCCGAAGAAGATGCCACCTGTTACCTGCAGATCGTGCTGGCCGCGCAGTTGCCCGGCGTAGGCAGCGCGCAGTTGATGGCCGACATGGATGCGTGGGGGTATACGTATCGGCTGGGGTCCACCCGGGCGTGGTTCGAGCAGGATGCCGAAGATGCCAGGGCGTGGTTGATTGAACGCGGGCTGCTGCCCGGGTAGATCTCGCCCGGTCGGCGGCTGGCTCGTTGATCCACGCCGTGCGTGGATGCTCTTCCCGTCGGGGCGTGCCTCGTTGATCCACGCCATGCGTGGATGCTCTTCCCGTCGGGGTGTGCCTCGTTGATCCACGCCATGCGTGGATGCTCTTGGTTTCGGCGGCGGGGATGCCGGCGTTCGACGGTTACGTGCCGCGCTGCGCGCGGCATCCACGCATGGCGTGGATCTACGGTGCCTGGTTGCCTGCCGGGGCGTGCCTCGTTGATCCACGCCATGCGTGGATGCTCTTCGTGTCGGCGATGGGGATGCCGGGCGTTCGGCGGTCACGTGCCGCGCTGCGCGCGGCATCCACGCGTGGCGTGGATCTACGGTGCCTGGTTGCCTGCCGGGGTGTGCCTGGTTGATCCACGCCATGCGTGGATGCTCTTCCCGTCGGGGTGTGCCCTCGTTGATCCACGCCATGCGTGGATGCTCTTGGTTCCGACGTTGGCATGCCGGGCGTTCGGCGGTCACGTGCCGCGCCGGGCGCGGTGGCGGCGCGTGCCCTGGATTTACCCTGCCATGGCGCGCAGGGTGATGCCGACGATGTAGGCCAGGTAGGTGCCGGTGGCGTAGCCCATCGTGCCGAGCAGGACGCCGACCGGGGCCAGTGACGGGTGGAAGGCGGCAGCGACCACCGGGGCCGAGGCTGGCCCGCCGATGTTGGATTGCGAGCCGATCGCAAAGTAGAAGAAGGGCACTTTCAGCACGCGTGCCAGCGCCCACAGCAGCACGATGTGCACCGCGATCCAGATGATGCCCAGCAGGAACAGCCACGGGCGGTCCAGCAACGCCAGCAGGTCCATCTGCATGCCGATGCAGGCGATCAGGAAGTACAGCAGCAGCGAGCCGAGCTTGGAGGCCCCTGCCCCTTCCAGGTTGCGCGCCCGGGTGAAGCTCAACGCCAGTCCACAGGTGGTGGAGATCACCACCACCCACACGAACGGCGCATCCAGGCTGAACTGCGAGGCCCAGCTGACATGGCCCTTGAACCACGCCGAAACCGGCCCGGCGATTGCATGCGAGAGCCCGACGGTGCCGAAGGCCACCGCCACGATCAGCATCAGGTCGGTGAGGCTGGCCACGCGCTCGTGTTCGCTGCGGAACTTCTCGATGCGCAGTTTCAGTTCATCGATGCCGGAGGTATCGGCGCCGCTGCGCGCGTCGATCTTCGCCGCGCGCCCGGCCAGGAAGATCAGTGCGGCCATCCACACATAACCCACGCCCACGTCCACTACCGCGAACTGGCCAAAGGTGGTGGCGTTCACGTCGAACACCTCGCGCATGGCCAGCATGTTGGCGCCCCCCCCGATCCAGCTGCCCGCCAGAGCGGCCATGCCGGCCCAGGTGTCGCCGGCCACCGTGTCCGGGTGCAGCCACTTCATCACCTGGAAGGCCACCACCGCGCCCAGCATGATGCTGAAGGACGCGCCGAGGTACATCACGATCAGCTTCGGGCCCAGCCGCAGGATGCCCTTGATGTCCACCGCCAGGGTGAGCAGCACCAGCGCCGCCGGCAGCAGGATGTCGCGCGCCACCGGGTTGTACAGATGGGTGTTCTGCCCGTCGATCAGGCCGACGGTGTTGTAGATGCCGGGCAGCAGGTAACACAGCAGAAGGGCCGGCACGACGGTATAGAAGCGCTTCCACACGCCCTGCTCGCGCGAGGCGGTCCAGAAGACGGCGCCGAGGGTGGCGGCGATCAGGCCGAAGACGACGATGTCGTTCTGGATCAGGGCGGGTGCTTTCACGGGTGGGAAATGCCTGGTAAAGGGACACGCACGTTCGCGCGTGCCGGGAACAAACCCGCAGGTAGAGCCGACCGTTGGTCGGCTGCCGCGGCGTGCAGCGGCAGGATGCGATGCGCCGATAAAGAAGCGCCGCCCCATCGGGCGGCGCATCCAACCGGCTTACTCGCCGATGTGCTGCTTCAACCAGCCGTTGACGGTGTCATGCCACTGCACGCTGTTCTGCGGCTTGAGCACCCAGTGGTTTTCATCGGGGAAGTACAGGAACTTGGACTCGATGCCCTGACGCTGGGCAGCGGTGAACGCGGCCAGGCCCTGTTCGACCGGGATGCGGAAATCGAGCTGGCCGTGGATCACCAGGATCGGCTTCTTCCAGTCGGACACGTGGTTGACCGGGTTGAACTTCTCGTAGCTGGCCGCCTTCTGGAACGGCGTACCGCCCTGCTCCCACTCGGTGAACCACAGCTCTTCGGTGGCGTACCCCATCATGCGCTGGTCGAACACGCCGTCATGATTGACCAGGCACTTCCACGGCTCGTTCCAGTTGCCGGCGATCCAGTTGATCATGAAGCCGCCGTAGCTGGCGCCCAGCGCGCAGGCCTTGTCGCCGTTGAGGAACGGGTACTGCTTCTGCGCGGCGGCCCAGCCCTTCTGCAGGTCTTCCAGCGGGCGGTCGCCCCAGTGCTGGCTGATCGCATCGGTGAACGCCTGGCCGTAGCCGGTGGAGCCGTGGAAGTCGATCATCACCACCGCATAGCCTTGGCCGGCGTAGGTCTGCGGGTTCCAGCGGTAGCTCCAGCCGTTGCCGAAGCTGCCCTGCGGGCCGCCGTGGATCAGGAACGCGACCGGGTAGGTCTTGCCTTCCTGGTAGTTGTACGGCTTGACCACGTAGCCGTGCACGGTCTCGTTGTTCCAGCCCTTGAACTGGAACTGTTCGTAATCGCCGAAGGCCACCTCGGGCAGCATCTGCGCCGCACTCGGGGTGATCTCGCGCGGGCTGCTGCCATCGGCGCTGGCGACCACGATCTGGTCACCGCTCTTGAGGCTGTTCTTCGTGTACGCCAGGGTGGTGCCGGCGATCACCGGCGAGCCGATGCTGCCGCCTTCGGCGACGACGGTGGCCTTGCCGGTGGCGATGTCGATGTTGAACAGGCGGTGCTCGCCCAGGTCATCGGCGCCGGTGTAGACGCTGCTGCCATCGGCGCTGAGCACGATCTCGCCGGCCGAGCGGTCCCACTTCGGGGCGATCTCGCGGGCCTTGCCGGTGGCCAGGTCCAGCGCCATCACGCCGAAGCGGTCGGCCTCGAAGCCCGGGCGCTTCATGGCGCGGTAGTACAGGGTCTTGCCGTCGGCGCTGAACACCGGGCCGGCGTCCCAGGCCGGGTTGGCCGCGGTCAGGTTGACCGGGGCCTGCTTGCCGTCCACGTCGAGCTGGTACAGGTCGAAGTTGGTCGACCACGGTTCCTGCTTGCCGGCCACGCGGATGGAGGCGACCACCGTCTTGCCGTCCGGGGCCCAGGCGAAATCGTCATTGCCGCCGAACGGCTTGGACGGTGCGTCGCCATCAAGGGTGGCGCTGATCGCCGAGGCCCCCTTCACCGGCGCGGCCTTGGCGGCCGGCAGCGGGGCCACGAACAGGGTGTTGCGGCGGCCATCGTTCCAGGTGTCCCAGTGGCGCACGAACAACTGGTCGAACACCTCACCGGTGTTCTTGCGTGCCTTGTGCGCGTCCAGCTTCTTGCTGGTGCAGGCCAGGTCCGAACCACAGGCCTGGAACACGCCGCTGCTGAAGACCACGCGGTCGCCCTGCGGGGAGATGCGGAAGCCGTCCACGTCGACCGGGAAATCGGTCAGCTGGCGCGGGGTGCCGCCGCTGACCGGCTGCACGTACAGCTGCTGGCTGCCGCCCTTGGCGCTCAGGAAGTACACGCTCTGGCCGTCGGCCGACAGCGCGGCGGAGTTGACGTTCCAGCCGGCCGGGGTGAGCGGCTTGGGCGGGGCGGCATCGCGGGTGCGCAGGTTGCGGATGAACAGGCCGGTGCTGGCCTTGCTGTCGCTGCCGACCACGCGCTTGGCGAACACCACGTTGCCGCCGTCGGCGGTGAGCAGCGGGGCCGAGACCCGATCCAGCGCGATCATGTCGCGCACATCCAGGCCGCGCGTGGCCGCCAGCGACGGCAGCGCGGTCAGCAGGCACAACGGCAGCAGGGCGTAACGAAGTTTCATCGGGTTCTCCGCGGAACGGCAAAACGCCGATGGTAGGGCCGCGGGGGTGGCCGTGGCAAAGGCCATCGGTCATGCCGCTGCCCGGAAGCGACAAACCCCGCCGCGGCGGGGTTTGTCGGGTGTCACAGCCGGTCGGTCAGACCTTGCCGCCGGACCGCTTGCCGGTGCGGTAGATCAGCCAGCCCACCAGGAACAGCACGGCCAGGCCGATCCAGTCGGCACCCGGCAGGGCGAACGGCAGGGCCAGTACATCGGCGCGGCCGCTGAGCACGATCGGGATCGCAATGGCGATACCCATCAGCGCTTCACCGGTGATCAGGCCCGCAGCGAACAGCACGCCCGGCTTGTGCACGCGGTCGCGGCCTTCTTCGTCCTCGGCACGCACCTTGTGGAAGCGCTCGACCAGGTAGGAGATCAGGCCGCCCAGGAAGATCGGCACCATCAGCTCCAGCGGCAGGTAGATGCCGATCGCCGCGGCCAGCACCGGCACGCGGAAGCGGGACCCGCGCGACTTCAGCCAGCCGTCGAAGGCGATGATGAGCGCACCGATGCCCGCACCGATGGCGATGAAGGTCCACGGCAGCTGGCCACCGAACAGACCCTTGGCCACCGAGGCCATCAGGTTGGCCTGCGGCGCCGCCAGGGCGTTGGGATGGGCGGCGGTGGGCGCACCGATGCCGTACGCGGTGGCCAGCAGGTTCAGCACCGGGGCCATGATCAGCGCGCACGAGAACGCGCCGATGCCCAGCATCAACTGCTGCTTCCACGGGGTTGCACCGACGATGTAGCCGGCCTTGAGGTCCTGCAGGTTGTCCCCCCCGACCGCGGCGGCGCAGCACACCACCGCACCGATCATGATGGCCGCCACCGCACCCAGCGGGGCGCCGCCCACGCCGACCGGGGTCAGGCCGCTCTTGCCCAGCAGCAGCACCAGCACGGCCGAGGCAAACAGGATGGTGGAGATGGTGATGCCCGAGACCGGGTTGTTGGACGAGCCGATCAGGCCGGCCAGGTAGGCCGACACCGAAACGAACAGGAAGCCGGCGACGATCATGATGATGGTCATCGGGATCGACACATGCCACTGGCCCACGATGGCCTGGTACAGCGCCAGCAGCGGCAGGGTGAACACCACCAGCGCCACCAGCATCCACTTCATGGGCAGGTCGCGCTCGGTCTCGGCCAGGGCCGGACCGCCACTCTTGCGCGCAGCGGCGAAGCCGCTCTTGACCCCGTTGAACAGCGACTTGCGCAGCGAGATCAGGGTCCACACGCCGCCGATCAGCATTGCGCCCACACCGAGGTAGCGGATCTTGGCGCTCCAGATCGCAAACGCCGCGTCGGTGGACGAGGCGGTGGCGATGGAGGCGGCCAGGGCCGGGTCGCTGTTGACGAAGAACGCCTGGTACAGCGGGATGGCGATGTGCCAGGACAGGATCGACCCGGACACCACCACGATGCCGACATTGAGGCCGACGATGTAGCCCACGCCCAGCAGCGCCGGCGACAGGTTGGTGCCGATGAAGGCGGTGATCTTGGAACTGCCGATGTAGGCCGACTGCGCCCAGGCATCGGGGATCAGGCGCATGCCGCTGGCGGCCGCGACCTTGACGAACGCACCGATCACCGCCGACACGGCCAGGATCTTCAGGCCCGGGCCGGGGTTTTCACCGGCCTTGAGTACTTCGGCGGCGGCTTTGCCTTCCGGGAACGGCAGCGGGTCTTCGACGATCATCGAGCGCCGCAGCGGCACCGAGAACAACACGCCCAGCAGGCCGCCGAGGCCGGCGATGCCCAGCACCCACCAGTACTTGAAGTCCGGCCAGTAGCCCATGATCACCAGCGCGGGGATGGTGAAGATGACGCCGGCGGCGATCGACGAACCGGCCGAGGCGCCGGTCTGGACGATGTTGTTTTCAAGGATGGTGCCACCGCCGAGCAGGCGCAGCACGCCCATGGAGATGACCGCGGCGGGAATCGCGGTGGCGATGGTCAGGCCTGCGAACAGACCGAGGTAGGCATTGGCGGCCGACAGCACCACCGCCAGCACGATGGCAAGGACCACCGCGCGGAAGGTGAGCTGCTTGGGCGCAGCGTCGTTGTTCATGGATGCCCCTGATGGCAAAAAATCCCTTTCACGCTAGCGTTCAGGGGGCGTCAAGTCCAGTGCGGTTGGTCCCGGACCGCCCTGCGCACGCGATGGACGTCGACGTGACAGGCTTTGTCCGTCGCAGACGGTCGCATCCGGCCACAGTTGGCACAGCCGCTGCGCTGCGCCGCCGGTCCGCCTGCCCCTGCGGAGCGGTCGCAATGACCTGGCCAGGGCAGGCGACGCGCCAAATGTTATGTTATATCCTGTCGCGCCATCGACCGGAGCGCCTGTGGCCCCCGCCTCCCCCCGTCTGACGTCCATCGACCAGCTGCGCGGCACGGTGATCGTGCTGATGCTGCTCGACCACGTGCGCGAGACCTTCTACCTGCATGCCCAGGTGGCCGACCCCATGGCGGTGGACCAGGTCGAGCCGGCCCTGTTCGCCAGCCGCCTGCTGGCGCACCTGTGCGCGCCGGTGTTCGTGCTGCTCACCGGCCTCTCGGCGTGGCTGTATGGCAGCGGCCAGGCGACCGGCCGGCGCGCGGCGGCCGCGTTCCTGCTCAAGCGCGGGGTGTTCCTGGTGGCGCTGGAGATACTGGTGGTCAATTTCGCCTGGACACTGCAGTTCCCGCCGAGCGTGATCTATCTGCAGGTGATCTGGGCGATCGGGCTGAGCATGATTGCGCTGGCCGGCCTGCTGTGGCTGCCGCGCGGCGTGCTGGCGGTGCTGGCGCTGGTGCTGATCGGCGGCCACAACCTGCTCGATGGCGTGCACGTGGACGGCAATGGGCCACTGGCAGTGCTGTGGAAGGTGCTGCACCAGCGCGACTGGATCGAACTGGGTGAGCACCTGCGCCTGCGCACCTCCTACCCGGTACTGCCGTGGATCGGGGTAATCGCGCTGGGCTACGTGCTGGGGCCGTGGTTCGCCCGCGACGGCGACCCGGCGCGGCGCCAGCGCCGGCTGCTGTGGGCCGGGGCGGGTGCGCTGCTGGGGTTTGCGCTGCTGCGCGCGGCCAACGTGTACGGCGATGCGCCGTGGCAGGCGCTGGGCACGGCCGGGCAGACGCTGATGAGCGTGCTCAACGTGACCAAGTACCCGCCTTCGCTGCTGTTCCTGCTGCTGACGCTGGGCATCGGACTGTTGCTGCTGCGCCTGTACGAGCTGCCGGCCGTGGCCCGCCGGCTGCATCCGCTGGCCGAGGTGGGCGCAGCGCCGATGTTCTTCTATCTGCTGCACCTGTACGTGCTCAAGCTGCTGTACGTGCTGGCCGAGGCGGTGTGGGGCACGACCCATGGCGGGTACGTCGGGGTGGACCACGTGGCCACGCTGTGGGCGATCACCGCGGTGCTGGCGCTGGCGCTGTACCGGCCCACCCGTGCCTTTGCGCGGTTGAAGGCCAGGCGGCGCGATATCGCGTGGTTGCGGTACCTGTGAGGCGCACGCTCCCCGCTTGAGCGGGTTTTCCGGCCGGCGGCCGGCGCTGGCGGGCATGCTTCTATAATTGCCGCCTCTTTGCCGTTGCCACTTCGATGACCGCAGCCGCCCTGCCCGCTTCCGCCTCGACCGCCACCGACGATTTCCTTGGCCATCCCAAGGGCGTCTACGTCTGCTTCTTCACCGAGATGTGGGAGCGGTTTTCGTTCTACGGGATGAAGGCGCTGCTGCTGCTGTACCTCACCAAGTACCACCTGTTCGGCGACAAGGCCGGGCTGGACCTGCTGGGCGCGTATGGCGGGCTGGTGTACTGCATCCCGGTGTTCGGCGGCCTGCTGGCCGACCGCTGGCTGGGCATGCGCAAGGCGGTGGTGTTCGGCGGCGTGCTGCTGGTGCTGGGCCACCTGGGCATGGCCTTCGAAGGCCATGCGGCCACCCGCATCGACGGCCAGATCGTCCGCGATGATGCCGCACTCGGCATCACCTACCTGTCGCTGGCGCTGATCATCATGGGCGTGGGCTTCCTCAAGCCCAACATCTCCACCATCGTCGGCAAGCTGTATCCGGAAAACGATCCGCGCCGCGATTCGGGCTTCTCGCTGTTCTACGCCGGCATCAACCTGGGCGCGCTGTTCGCCTCGCTGGTATGCGGCTTCCTCGGCGAGGCCTATGGCTGGAAGTACGGCTTCGGCGCGGCCGGGATCGGCATGGTGATCGGCCTGGGCATGTTCCTGTGGGGCCAGAAGTACCTGCAGGGCCACGCCGAGCCGACCGACGTGCCCGCACTGCGCCAGCGCGTGCTGGGCATCCGCCGCGAGTGGCTGATCTATGCCGTGGCCGTGCTTGGCGTGGTGCCCGTGGCGGCGCTGATGTGGGCCGCGGCCAATGGCGCGTTCGCGCTGGGCGGTGAAATCAGCCTGGCGCTGATGTTGATGATCGTGGTGCTGGGCGGCGTGCTGGTGTGGTTCGCCTGGTTCACCGGTACCCGCTGCACGCCGGTGCAGCGCCAGCAGATGATCGCGCTGATGGCGCTGATCTTCATGGCGCTGGTGTTCTTCACCCTGTACGAGCAGACCTACGGCTCGTGGGTGACCTTCACCGATCGCCTGTTGACCAAGGACCTGGTGCCCTCCCTGGTGATCCAGGGCGGCACCCCGCTGCCGTGGTCGATCGCCTCGCTGCTGCTGGCGCCGCTGGGCTTCGTGGTGGCGGCGCGGCTGTCCGAGCGCACCCCCGGCTCGACCGCACCGCGCAACCTGTTCGTCGGCATCGTCGTGCTGATGCTGGTGATGCTGGTCCGCGACTGCCTGGTGATTCCGCAGACCGCCGGCTCGCTGACCTACCTGGGCGGGTTGTTCCTGGTGGTGCTGGCGCCCTTGTTCGCCACGTTGTGGGCCTGGCTGGACCGGCGTCGGCTGGACCCGTCCAAGCCGGTGAAGTCCTCGTTCGGGCTGATCTTCGCCGCGCTGTCGTTCGTGCCGCTGGCACTGGCGGCGCAGCAGGTGGGCGCGACCGGGCAGATGGCCAGCGTGTGGTGGCTGGTACTGGCCTACCTGATCCTGGAGATCGGCGAGATGTGCCTGTCGCCGGTGGGCCTGTCGGCGGTGACCCAGCTGGCCGCGCCGCGCGTGGTCAGCCTGATGATGGGCACCTGGTTCCTGGCCACCGCGTTCTCCGAGACGCTGGCCGCGCTGTTCGGCAAGCTTGCCGCGATCGAGGTGCCCGAAGGCGAAACCATGAACATCGCCAGCGCCGCCGCCAGCTACGAGCACCTGTTCTGGCTGTTGATGTGGATCGGCCTGGGCTGCGCGGCGGTGGCCCTGGCCTGTTCGCCGCTGCTGAAGAAGATGATGCACGGGGTGAAGTAGTCGAACCGCGGCAATCAGCGCTCCGGCGGTGTCACCTCATTCCGCGTGTTGGCCGCGCGCAGCTGATAAAGGAAACGGCGCACAAGCACGCGTCCAGACGCGTCCAGATTGCGCCCGTCAAGATGCTCGAAACGCATATCCGGATGGAGCGCATCTGCGTTCAGGGCCAGGCCGCCGAGTTCTTTCACCAACGGCGCGGGCAGGATGCCCTCCAGCAGCAGCTTGGGCAATGCACCTGGCTCGGCGTGCCATGCGTCGCCATTCGGTCCGGACACCTGCTGAAAGTCCACTGCGGTTGCGGCCGCATGAGCAGGTGACGTGGCGATCGTTCCCGTCGCGCGCTGAAGGAACTGGCGATAGCGTGCCGCCAAGGCGGTCGCATCACGATCATGGGCGTCGAGGGGTGCACGCGTCCACTCCAGCGCGGGCAACGTGCATGTCAAGGCTGCCTGCGCCAGACGAACGGTGTGCGCTTCATACCTGTCCTCCCCCTGCTTCACCTCCTGCACCCGGCATTCGGCCGTGGCTGCGCGGCGGGCAACTGCGCGCGCGAACCCGCTGACGTCCTCGCGCACGGCACCCCACAACACTTCCGGAAAGCTCAGCAGGAGGTGCGCGGCGATCGCATCCTGCAGGTCTGCCGACGCTTCCCCCGCAACCTGCATGCGCTGCATCAGTTCCTGCACCGCCATGTGCACCGATTCAGCCTGCGACACCGGCGCCGGCATCCACACAGTGGGCGGCACCTGCATTTCCGCCAGCAGTTGTTCGCCCACGACGGCACCGCTGCTCGTCCAGTTACGTCCGCGTGCATCGCTGGACAAATGGAGGCTGCCGCCCATCGACCAAGGCCGGGCCTCGTCGCGGCGCTCGCCGGCCAACATCGACTGCTCCAGTGCATCTACCGATGGTGCGGCCTGTCCCTGCACGACAGCCGTCATCAGCTGTGTCAGCGCTCGGCTTTTGTGCATATGTGGTGCGATGCAAACGTACTGGACGCGATAGCCCACCCTATCGGTGGATGCGGCGGCGACAGGTGCGCCATCAACAGGCTCGCGCCGGACGCCCTGTGCCAGGCAACGAGCGCCGTCGCCGGCAAATCCCCATGCTTGCGATGCCGCCAGTAGACGACCCGCCGCCGTGCCCTCAAGCCGGTTGCCGTAGGCCAATGCGACGACATTCTCGGTCATCAGCTTGCCCATTGTCAGTAACTGGACGGTGTCATGAAGTACCGCGGCGTCGGGCTCGCTCAATGGCCCCACGGGCTCGCTGCCCCGCATCAACCCGTGCAACCGGATCGCCCTCTCGTCCACCTCGCCGAACAGCACTGCGATCATCAGCGCCTGCTCCACCGTCAACTGCAGATCGTCACCGATGTCGGTCGCACGGGAGGGAGTGCAGAACAGAACAAGCAGCAAAGGCGCGGACCAGCACGAAAAAGGCCGCAGGTGGGACGTTGAGGAGAGGTAGCGCCGCATGCTGGGAAGACCCGAAGAGAGAGCTGCCCAGCATCCCGCAGGGTCGCGCCCGGGCACCATGCAACACATTGCAATCTGCCGCGCTCAGCCACCCTCACACAACAACGGCACCTCACGGTGCCGTTGTCTTCTTAAGCCCAACGGTGCGGTCAGGGCTGCGCGGCGGCGTTGGCCGCCTGCCCTCCGATGTGGCGCGACAGGAATGCCAGCAGCTTGGTGTAGTACTCGCGGCGATGCGGATCGGTGTAGAAGCCGTGGCCTTCGCTGGAGTAGTACAGCGTTTCCACCGGCACCCCCGCCTTCTTCAGCGCTTCCTCCATGCGCCTGCTGTGCAGGATCGGTGCACGCTCGTCTTCGCCACCGGCGGCCAGGAACACCGGCACCTTGATCTGCGCGGCGAGGTTGACCGGCGACACGGCGGCCAGCTTCTGCGGATCGCCCAGCCAGTCCTTGAGGTAGGTCTGGCCGGATTTGCTTTCCTGGGTGTCGCCGCGGGTGAACATCATCGGCAGGTCGTACACGCCGACATAGCCGGCCGCGCATTTGTACAACGCCGCTTCCCTGGCCGCGCCCATCAGCGCCGCGTAGGCCCCATAGCTGGCGCCATAGATGCAGATCCGGGAGGGATCGGCGTGCCCCTGCTCGATGGCCCAGCGGGTGGCATCGGTCACATCGTCCTGCATGGCCCGGCCCCACTGGCCGGCGCCGGCCTGGCGGAAGCTGCGGCCGTAGTTGCCCGAGCCGCGGAAATTGACCTGCAGCACCGCATAGCCGGCCGCTGCCAGCAGCTGGGTTTCGCTGTCGTAGCTGGCGGTATCGAAGATGCCGAACGGCCCCCCGTGCGGCATCACCACCAGCGGCAGGCGGGTGCCGCTGGTGCCGGCCGGTACGGTCAGGAAGCCATGCAGGTCCAGTCCATCGCGTGCCTTCAATGCGATCGGCGTGACCTTGGCCGCCTTGGCCGGCTCCACCCAGCTGCTGCGGCTGATCACGTGGTCGGCGTTCTTGGTGTCGTTGTTGAAGATGAAGAAGTCGCCGGGGTTCTGCCCGGACCAGGCCTGGATCATCAACTGCTTGCCGTCGCGGGTGCTGGAGGTGATGAACACCGCATCGCCGCCGAACGCCGCTTCCAGGCTGCGGTACAGGCGCGCGTCGGCCGAGCTTTCATCGAAGAAGCGGGTGCGCGGGGTGTCGCCCAGAAACAGCGCCCCCACCGGGATCGCGGTGCCTGGCCGCACGATCACCCTGCTGGGATCCACCTGTGGGTCGCGCAGCACGGTGGCGCGCTTGCCCGACTGCGGGTCCCACGACACGATGGCATTGGGGCCCTGAGGCTGCTGGCTGAGCAGGTAGGCCAGTGCGCCGTCGGCCGAAAAGCCGAGCGCGAGCTCGACGCGGCCGGTGACGGCCTCATCGTTGACCAGCTTCCAGGTGTCCCCGCTGCCCTGGCGGTAGTAGAGCTTGCTGACGTTGTCGGTGCCCGCGCCGTGGGCAAAGCGGATCTGGCCGGCGCTGTCACTGACGAAGTCCGCCTCGCGCACCGGCGACAACGCCACGGTCTGGCGGCGCCCGCTCTGCACGTCCAGGCGGTCCACGCGGGTGAAGGCGTCCGCCTTGAACGGCCGGATCGAGACCAGCACGTTACGGTCATCCTGCGGCAGTTCGTCGATCAGGAAGGCGGCCACGTCCTCCACCTTCTTGGGCTGGATGCGCGTACCGGGGCCGTTGCTCTCCACGCGGTAGCCGACCAGCAGTTCGCCGCGGCCGCCATCGGCGTTGATCGCAAACAGCTCGCCGGTCAGGCGGGGCTCGTCCAGCGCGCCCCACTTTTCGGCCAGGCTGATCAGCACCCGGTCGCGGTTGACCCAGTTGAAGTCCACCGCGTGGTTCTTGGTCGGCGGCACGAACGAGCCCACCACCTTGTTGTCCGAGCGGCGCAGGATCGCCAGTGCGGTGCGGTCTTCCATCGGCACGGTGGCGGCGAAGAAGTCGCCCTCGGGAGAAATCTTGATATCGGCGAAGTCATCGCGCTTGAGGTACCGGTCCAGCTCCACTGCCCCGGCCTGCCCCGCCAGCGCCCCACACATCATCAAGGCCAACCAACCTGACTTGCGCATCCTTCTGCCCCCTGTGGTCCGGACGCCCTGTCCGGGTGCCCGATTCTAGACGGAACCTGAACGCAGGTTCCAGAGAGCTCTGCCAGCGCGCCGTACCGGTGGTCCTGGGCGGCGCCCGCCAAAAAAAAATGGCACCGCAAGCGGTGCCATTCCAGGCATGCAGTGAGGAGAGAGTTCAATGCATGCCGCGGAACGCGAGGGTCAGCGCCAGGATCGACAGGATCACCGCGATGGTGCCGTCGAGGATGCGCCAGGTTTTCGGCCGGGTGAACAGCGGAGCCAGCAGGCGCGCGCCCAGGCCCTGGGCGGTCAGCCACAGGCAGCTGGCGGTGAACACGCCGGCGGCGAAGGCCATGCGCGCATTGCCGAAGTTCTCCGCGATGCCGCCAATGACCATCATGTCGAGCCAGAAATGCGGGTTGATCAGCGAGAAGCCGACCGCCGACATCAGCACCGCGCGGCGCGAGGTGCTGTCGCCATCCTCCACGTGCATGCCGCCGCCCCCGGCCAGCGCGCGCCGCGCCGACTGCCAGGCATACCAGGCCAGGAACGCAACGCCGCCCCACAGCACCACCGTGGTGAGCCACGGCAGCGCCTGGGTGAGGGTGCGCAGGCCGGCCACGCTGGCGAAGATGAAGATGCCATCGATGGCCGCGCAGGTCGCCACGACCGGCACGATGTGCTTGCGCAGGATGCCCTGGCGCAGGATGAAGGCGCTCTGCGCACCGACCACCGCAAACAGGCCGATGCCGGTCGCAGCGCCACTGAGCCACGCGGCCAGACCGGGGCCGCCGGAGATGATGGAGAACATGGGATACCGCCTTGTCGTGCTACTGGGGGCGGTGCCTCGCCAAGGCGTACAGCACCGGATGGCGCGTATTGTCGCGCCGCAGCATGAAAAAGTAGAGCTAAACTTACTTAACCATCTTTAGCAGGACTTAAGACGATGCGCATCGACCATGCCCAGCTCCGCGCACTTGCCGCGGTGGTCCGCGAAGGCAGCTTCGAGCGGGCCGCGCAGTCGCTCAATGTGACCGCCTCGGCGGTGTCCCAGCGGATCAAGGCCCTCGAGGATCGGGTCGGGCGGCTGCTGGTCAAGCGCTCCTCGCCGGCGGTGGCCACCCCGGAAGGCCAGGTGCTGGTGCAGCTGGCCGAGCAGACCGCGCTGCTGGAGCACGACGCGCTGCACCGGATGGGCATCGCCGACGAAGACCTGCCGCACGCGAGCATCCCGGTGGCGGTCAACCACGACAGCCTGGAGACCTGGTTCCCGGAGGCGGCGCTGAACTTTGCGCGGCAGACCGGCACCACCCTGGACCTGCGCTCGGAAGACCAGGACCACACCGTCGCGCTGCTGCGCCAGGGCGCGGTGCTGGGCGCGGTGACCACCCTGGACGAACCGGTGCAGGGCTGCCAGATCCATGCGCTGGGCAGCATCCGCTACGCGGCCACCTGCACGCCGGCCTTCCATGAAAAGCACTTCGCCAAGGGGGTCAACGCGCAGGCGCTGGCCCAGGCGCCGGTGCTGGTGTTCAACCGCAAGGACGACATGCAGGCGCGTTTTGCCCGGCGACTGGCCGGCGACGACCTGCCGCTGACCGCGCCGACCTGGTGGATTCCCTCCACCCGCGCCTTCGTGCAGGCCAACCTGGGCGGACTGGGCTGGACCATGAACCCGTTGCCGCTGGTACGCCGCCACCTGGAAGCCGGGCGGCTGGTGTTGATGAAGCAGCGCGCCTGGGAAGACGTGCCGCTGTACTGGCAGCACTGGAAGGGCGATGTACAGACCATGGCCCTGCTGACCCGGGCGGTGCTGGATGCATCGGCGACGCTGGTGCGGAAGAAGCGCTGAGAGGGCCGGCGGCGCGGGGCCGTACACGGGCCGATGACCCGATCCGGCGCAGGATCGGCGCATTCCAAGGGTGGGGGCATCGATGGATACCGATCCGGTCTACCTGCACATCCGGGTGGTGCTGAGCATCATCCTGGGCCTGAGCATCACCACCCTGCTGCGCGGGCTGGCAGGGATCATCGAGCATCCCAGGCGCCGCGGCTGGTCGTGGATCCATCTGTGCTGGGTGGTGTGGGCGTTGATCTCGGTGGTGACGTTCTGGTGGTGGGAGTTCCGCCTGGGCGAGGTCCGGCAGTGGACCTTCGAGCTGTACCTGTTCGTGATCGCCTACTGCGCGGCGTGGTACCTGTTGTGCGTGCTGCTGTTTCCCGACGATGTGCGCGAGTTCGGCAGCTATGAGACCTACCTGCTGCAGCGCCGGGGCTGGTTCTTCGGGATGCTGGCCCTGCTGACCCTGCTGGACCTGGGCGATACCGCGATCAAGGGCCACAGCCGCTGGCAGATGCTGGGCGCGGCCTACCCGGTGCACACCGTGCTGATGCTGGGCATCGCCGCGCTGGGCGCGGCCTGCCGGCAGCGGCGCGCACACCTGGGGCTGGCCGTGGTGGCCCTGGTCTACCAGGCCGGGTATTTCATGGCCGAGTACTTCACCCTGGCCAGCGATTGAGGCCGGAACCGCGCGGTCGGATGCTGCGTTGCACCAGAAGCCGGGCGAAAGGCGATAAAATGGCCACAAAGGTCGCCCAACTGCTTGTTTCTTCACGCCTCTTCCCCGTGGCGTGGGCATCCTGTTCACATCTCCCCCACCTGAGATCCCCATGAAAAAATTTGCCAAGGTCGTCCTCGGCCTGCTTGTGCTGTTGCTGCTGGCAGCGGCGATATTCCTCTACTGGCCCCTGCACCAGCGTTCGGTCCCGGCGGCCGGCAACGACAAGCCGGTCGACGTGGTCCTGGTCGGCGGCGGCATCATGAGCATCACCCTGGCCACCTTCCTGCAGGAACTGCAGCCGGACTGGAACATCCAGGTGTACGAGCGCCTGGACGGCGTGGCGCTGGAGAGCTCGGACGGCTGGAACAACGCCGGTACCGGCCATTCCGCCTTTGCCGAACTGAACTACACCCCCGAGCTGCCCGATGGCAGCATCGAGACCAAGCGCGCGGTCGGCATCGCCGAACAGTTCGAGATCTCGCGCCAGTTCTGGTCGCACCAGGTGCGCGAAGGCCGGCTCAGCCAGCCCTCGGACTTCATCAACCCCACCCCGCACATGAGCTTTGTGTGGGGCGATGACAACATCGCCTACCTGCACAAGCGCCAGCAGGCGCTGGTGAAGAACCCGCTGTTCTACGGCATGCAGTACTCCGAGGATGCCGCGCAGATCAGGCAGTGGGCGCCGCTGCTGATGGAGGGCCGCGATCCGAACCAGAAGGTGGCCGCCACCTGGATGCCGCTGGGCACCGACGTCAACTTCGGGGTGATCACCCGCCAGCTGACCGCCGGGCTGCAGCGCAGTCCCAACTTCCAGCTGCACCTGCAGCACGAAGTGGGCGCGCTGCGCCAGAACGAGGACAAGAGCTGGAACGTGACCGTGAAGGACCTCAAGTCCGGCAAGGAGTCCACGATCAAGTCGCGCTTTGTGTTCATCGGTGCCGGTGGCGCCGCGCTCAAGCTGCTGCAGCTGTCGGGCATCCCCGAGTCCAAGGACTACGCCGGCTTCCCGGTGGGCGGCCAGTTCCTGGCCTTCCAGGCACCGGCGATCGCCAGCCGCCACTCGGTCAAGGCCTACGGCATGGCCGAGACGGGCTCGCCGCCGATGTCGGTGCCGCACCTGGATGCGCGCAAGCTGGACGGCAAGCCGGTGGTGCTGTTCGGACCGTTCGCGCTGTACAGCACCAAGTTCCTCAAGCACGGTTCGTGGTTCGACCTGTACTCCTCGGTGAACCACAACAACGTGGCGGGGATGCTGGACGTGGGCGTGGAGAACCTGGACCTGGTGAAGTACCTGATGGGCCAGGCCCGCCTGAACGACGCCGATCGCCAGGCCGAGCTGGTCAAGTACTTCCCGAACGCCAAGCGCGAGGACTGGAAGCTGGTCACCGCCGGGCAGCGCGTGCAGATCATCAAGCGCGATCCGAAAAGGGGCCCGGTGCTGCAGTTCGGCACCGAGATCGTGACCGACAAGGACCACACCCTGGCCGCGCTGCTGGGTGCCTCGCCGGGTGCATCGACCTCACCGCCGATCATGCTGGACCTGCTGAAGAAGGCATTCCCGCAGCAGATGGCCGCCGGCTGGGAGGCACAGTTGAAGCAGATCGTGCCGTCCTACGGGCGCAAGCTCAATGAGAGCCCGGCGTTGACCAACGAGATCCGCCGCCAGACCAGCGAGACCTTGCAGCTGCCCTACCTGGACGTGCCGGTGGAGAACGCCACGACCCCGGCGGTGATGCTGACCCCGCCGCCGGCCGCCAAGCCGGCGCAGAAGACGCGCAACGCCAACGAGGAACTGCAGGCGCTGTAAGCCTGCCGCCGCCGGCCCCGGCCGCGCGATGAACTCCGGATCCGGCCCCGCGTGGGCCGGATTTTTTTTGTCCGCTGCCGCCGGCGCAGACGACGCGAACCGGCCGATCTTCCGGCCCGGCGCGGGCCTGGCCGGATCCCGGCCGCATTCAGGAATTGTAAAGCGAATGAGAACGCTTTACATTTACGCACCCTGCGCTGCCGGTGCGGGCCTGGCCGGAATCCACGGACGGCCGCCGGGCCCTGCTCACCACCCACGGCCGCTACGGCACCGACCCGCGGTCGGAGCGTTACCCCCTCAGATGGACCTACCGCCTGGCGCCCCTGGCGCCGGCCTGCTGTGCCTGCTGCCCGCTGTTCCCCTCCCGAGACCGATTCGAGACCTGCGCATGTCCTTCCGCGATGTTCCGCCCCGTACCCTCCGCCGCGCCCCGCTGGGCCTGGCCCTGCTCTCCGTGCTGTCGCTGGCCTCGCCGCTGGCCCTGGCCGACACCGCCGCCGATGCGGCCAGTAGCCATGCCGACGCCAAGACCCTGGACAAGGTCAGCGTGGTTGGCGCGCGCGCCGCACCGGCCAGCACCACCCGCCTGCCGATGACCCTGCAGGAGACCCCGCAGTCGGCTACCTCGATCGGGTTGCAGCGGCTGCAGGACGAGTCGTTGTTCAGCATCAACGACGTGATGCGCAACGTGACCGGCGTCAGCGTGTCCTTCTACGACACCCAGCGCCCGCTGTACTACGCGCGCGGCTTTGCCATCACCGATTTCCAGGTCGACGGCATCCCCACCTACAGTGGGTCGACCAACCAGGAATACGACACCGCCTTCTACGACCGCATCGAAGTGATCCGCGGTGCCAACGGCCTGCTCAGTGGCGCCGGCGTACCGTCGGCCACGGTCAATCTGCTGCGCAAGCGCCCGGGCAAGGCGTTCGATGCCTCCTTCTCGGTCAGTGCCGGCAGCTGGGACTACCAGCGCATGGAAGCGGACGTGACCGCACCGCTGACCGCCGACGGCCGCTACCGCAGCCGCGTGGTCGCCGCCTACACCGACCGCGACTTCTATTACGACCGCTACAAAGAGAACAAGATGGCCGGCATGGCCGTGCTCGAAGGCGATGTCACCGACAGCACCACCGTCACCGTCGGCTACCAGACCCAGGACAACAATCCGGTCGGCTCGACCTGGGGCACGGTGCCGTTCTTCGACAGCAAGGGCAATTTCGCGCACCTGCCGCGTTCGACCAACCTGGCCCCGAAGTGGAGCTACTGGCAGCGCGAGACCAGCACCGCCTTCGCCAACCTGGAGCAGCGCTTCGGCGAGGACTGGCTACTGAAGATCAACACCGCCTACACCCGCGGCAACGTGCAGAACATCCGCCTGTACGGCACCGGCTACCCGGACCCGGCGACCGGTTCGGGCATCTACCTGCGTACCGCCGCCGGTGATTCGGAAGACACCCGCCGCAACGTGGACGCCTACCTCACCGGCACCTTCACCCTGTTCGGCCGCGAGCACGATGTCACCTTGGGCGCACAGTGGGCCGACCTGGAAAGCACCACCAATACGCTGGCGCTGAACTACCCCACCGACTGGGCACGCTGCGGCAGCGAACGCTGCTACTACATCCCCAACGTGTACAACTGGGATGGGGACATCTCCGAGGTGACCTACACCCGCACCGGCGCGCGCCGCGTGGCCAAGACCACCCAGAGTGGCGTCTACCTGGCCACCCGCCTGCGCCTGGCCGATCCGCTGTCACTGATCGCCGGTGCGCGCCTGAGCCGCTGGCAGACGCTGACCCGTGCCTACAACGCCGCCGGCACCTACACCGCCACCAGCGGTGCGTACAAGGTGAGCGATGAAGTCACTCCGTACGTGGGCCTGGTGTACGACATCACCCCGAACGTATCGGCCTACGCCAGCTACACCGAAATCTTCAATCCGCAGAACTACAAGGACAGGAACGAGAACCTGCTGGCACCGGTGCAGGGCTCGAACCTGGAAGCGGGCATCAAGACCCAGTGGTTCGACGGCCGCCTGACCGCCAACGCCGCGGTGTTCGAAGCCAAGCAGGACAACTACGCGGTCCGCGACATGAGCGTGCCCGATGGCTCGCTCAGCGATGGCAGCTCGGCCTACATCGGGGTCAATGGCACCAAGGTGCGCGGCTGGGAGCTGGACGTCAACGGCGAAATCCTGCCGGGCTGGACGGTCAATGCCGGCTTCACCCACGTCAAGATGACCCGCGCCGCCACCGACCTGCTCTACGCCAACCCGGCCGAGGACCTGCTCCAGCTCAACACCCAGGTGCAGCTGCGTGGCGCATTGGCGCGCCTGAGCGTGGGCGGCGGCGTGCAGTGGCAGAGCAAGGTGCAGGGCTACAACCTCCCCTACCCGCTGGGTGGCACGGTCACGGTGAACCAGCCGGCGTATGCGCTGGTGCAGTTCAATGCCAACTACCGCATCAGCGACAACTGGACGGCCACGCTGAGCGTGCGCAACGCACTGGACAAGACCTACTGGGCCAACCTGGACTACAACAACTACGGCGAACCGCGCTTCGTGGCGGCCAGCCTGCGCTGGAAGTTCTAAGGCACCGTCGTGCGTTCGCCGGGTAGCCCCCGGCGGACGCACGGCCCGGAACCGGCGGTACCCAACGCGATGCCGCCCACGCGGCGCTTCGTCAACGCAGCGCCTGGACCTGGCTGGACCAGCGTCGCACCAGCAGCAGCGCGGCCGCACCGACCAGCGTAAACACAGCGCTCAGCGCCAGCCACAACCAGATCCACCCCACCACGCCGGGGTTGTCCCCGCAGACCCGCAGGGTGACGACGCTGGCCAGCAGCGAAACGCCGGCGATGATCGTCCTGCGCTTCACGCCACGCAGGTGCGCGATGCGAGCGTCGGCATCCAGCGCGACGAGCATCTGCCGGGCGTGGGCGATACGCTGCGTCAGCCGCTTTTCATCGCTGCGGGCAAGGATGCTGCGCACGTCCGACCCCATCACCAGGGCCAGCACTACGGCCAGTGCCGCCGTGCCCAGCGATGGCCTGCCGTGATGGATGACCTCGTACGCCAGCGCGCCCAGCGCCACCAGCAGCAGCACTGCAAGCCCCAGCGCGCGCAGGACGCGACTCAAGCGCCACAGGGTGCCCAACCATCTGCCCAACGCCATGACACGCCCCCCCTGCGCGGGGTCGCCCGCGGTGCACCTGACAGTACAGGTGGCAAGCACGACAGGGAATCGCGGCGGACCGCCCTGCGCGTCAGGCGCCCGCCTGGCTGAATGCGCGATGCCGAGCGCTTTGTTGCGCTGCGGGTTGCACACCGTGCTGTAATTATGGCGTAATTATCTCAACGCCACGCGGAAGTCCGTCGATGAACCCGAGTTGGGACACACTGGAGCGAGGCCGCCAGGCGCGGATGCAGCGCGCGGCGCCGTGGGCCCGGGGCCGGGAGGTGGCGGCCGGCGATATCGCCGCGCTGCTGCACGCCCTGCTCGAACCGGGCGACAAGGTCTGCCTGGAAGGCAACAACCAGAAGCAGGCCGACTTCCTCGCCCAGGCCCTGGCCGACCTCGACCCGGCCCGGGTGCACGACCTGCACATGGTGCAGTCGGTGCTGTCCCTGCCCGCGCACCTGGATGTGTTCGAACGCGGGATCGCCTCGAAGCTCGACTTCTCCTTCTCCGGGCCGCAGTCGGTGCGCCTGGCCAATCTGGTGGCAGATGGGCGCATCCAGATCGGCGCCATCCACACCTATCTGGAACTGTTTGGCCGCTACTTCATCGACCTCACCCCGCGGGTGGCGCTGGTGGCCGCACAGGCGGCCGACCGCCACGGCAACCTGTACACCGGCCCGAATACCGAAGACACGCCGGTGATCGTCGAAGCGACCGCCTTCGGAGGCGGCATCGTCATCGCGCAGGTCAATGAGATCGTCGATACCCTGCCCCGCGTCGACATCCCCGCCGACTGGGTCAACTTCGTGGTGCAGGCGCCGCGCCCGAACCATATCGAACCGCTGTTCACCCGCGACCCGGCGCAGATCTCGGAGATCCAGGTGCTGATGGCGATGATGGCGATCAAGGGCATCTACGCCGAATACGGGGTCAACCGGCTCAACCACGGCATCGGCTTTGACACCGCGGCGATCGAACTGCTGCTGCCCACTTATGCCGAATCACTGGGGCTGAAGGGAAAGATCTGCCAGCACTGGGCGCTCAACCCGCATCCGGCGCTGATCCCCGCCATCGAGTCGGGCTTTGTCAAATCGGTGCATTCGTTCGGCTCCGAACTGGGCATGGAGAAGTACATCGCTGCGCGCGGCGATGTGTTCTTCACCGGCGCCGACGGCTCGATGCGCTCCAACCGGGCGTATTCGCAGACCGCCGGCCTGTATGCCTGCGACATGTTCATCGGCTCCACGTTGCAGATCGATCTGCAGGGCAACAGTTCCACCGCCACCCGCGACCGCATCGCCGGTTTCGGTGGCGCGCCCAACATGGGCTCGGATGCACGCGGTCGCCGCCATGCCAGCGCTGCCTGGCTCAAGGCCGGCCAGCAGGCCGCGCGCCCGGGCGAGATGCCGCGCGGGCGCAAGCTGGTGGTGCAGATGGTGGAAACCTTCCGCGAGCACATGGCGCCGGCCTTCGTCGATCGTCTCGATGCCTGGGAGCTGGCCGAACGCGCGGCGATGCCACTGCCGCCGGTGATGATCTACGGCGACGACGTCAGCCACGTGCTGACCGAGGAAGGCATCGCCAACCTGCTGCTGTGCCGCACCCCCGAAGAGCGCGAGCAGGCCATTCGCGGCGTGGCCGGCTACACCACGGTGGGCCTGGGGCGTGACCGCGGCATGGTCGAGAACCTGCGCGACCGCGGCGTGATCCAGCGCCCCGACGATCTGGGCATCAACGTACGCGATGCCAGCCGCGACCTGCTGGCCGCGCGCTCGGTGAAAGACCTGGTGCGCTGGTCCGGCGGTCTGTACGACCCGCCCAAGCGCTTCCGCAACTGGTAAGGGACAGGCCCATGGAAACCCTCACGTATCGATTCGATGGCAGCACTGCCGTGCACTTCCCCGCCGAGGCCGTGCTGGTGGGCGTGCTGGCCTCGGGCAACCTTGAAGTGCTGCTGGAACCGGCCGCACTGGACGGTGCGATGGCAGTCCGCGTCGTTACCGCCGCCAAGGGCTTTGGCACGATCTGGGAAGCGGTGCTCGGCGACTTCGCGCGGCGCCATCCGCTGCGTGACGTGCAGGTATCGATCAACGATGCCGGCGCCACGCCCGCCGTGGTCAGCCTGCGCCTGGACCAGGCGGTGCAGACCCTGCGCGCCGGAGGCCAGCCATGAGCATCGCCCCCCGCCACAGCTATTACGAAGCCGATGCCCGCGAGCGCATTGCCGGCCTGCTCGATGCAGGCACGTTCAAGGAGCTGCTGGGTCCGGCCCGGCGCGCGATGAGCCCGCATCTGGCGCAACTGGACCAGCCCGCCGCGTTCGACGACGGCATCGTGGTGGGCCAAGGCCAGCTGCGCGGCAAGCACGTGCTGGTGGCCGCACAGCAAGGCCAGTTCATGGGCGGCGGGGTGGGCGAAGTGCACGGCGCCAAGCTCACCGGTCTGCTGCACCGTGCCGTGGACCAGCGTCCGGACGGCGTGCTGCTGCTGCTCGATACCGGCGGCGTGCGGCTGCACGAAGCCAATGCCGGGCTGATCGCCATTTCCGAGATCATGCGCGCCACCCTGGCCGCGCGTGCCGCCGGGGTGCCGGTGGTCGCCCTGATCGGCAGCGGCAACGGCGCGTTCGGCGGCATGGGCATCGTGGCGCGCTGCTGCACCACGGTGATCATGTCCGAAGAGGGGCGTTTGTCGCTGTCCGGGCCGGAGGTGATCGAAACGGTGCGCGGCGTGGAAGAGTTCGACGCCCGCGACCGCGCCCTGGTATGGCGGGTCACCGGCGGCAAGCACCGCTATCTGATCGACCAGGCCCAAGTGCTGGTGCCCGATGCGATCAGCGCCTTCGCGCAGGCCGCATTGGATGCGCTGGTGCCCGATACCGACAGCACCGACACCGATCTGGCGCTGGCCGCGTTGCAGGCCCGCCATGCCGCATTGCAGGCGCGCGTGCAGGCCTGGGGCGGTTGCCGTGACGGGCTGGACCTCTGGGCCCTGCAGGGCATCGCCGAGCCGCAGCAGCTGCCGCTGCTGGAGACCGACGCCTTCCTTGCCGCCACCGCCGCCCGGAGACTGCCATGAGCATGCCCTTGAACACGCTGCTGGATGCGCTGTTCCCGCGCGGGCACGCCGTCACGGTGAACGAGGCGGTGTTGACCGGCAGCGCCCACACCGACGACGGCGAGGTGACCGTGATCGGCACCACCGACAAGCTCGAGGTCGGCGTGGACCATGCCCTCACCCTGGCCGCCGCCGTACTCGCCAGCACCGCCGCCGAGCCACGGCGGCCGATCGTGATGCTGGTCGACACCGCCGGCCAGCGCCTGGCCCGCCGCGATGAACTGCTGGGCATCAACGGCTACTTCGCCCACCTGGCGCAGACGCTGGACCTGGCCCGTCGCCGCGGCGCGCCGCTGGCTACCCTGGTGTACGGCGAATCGGTGAGCGGTGGCTTCCTGTCCTTCGGCCTGATGGCCGACCACATCCATGCCCTGCCCGACGCCCAGGTGCGGGTGATGGACCTGCGCGCAATGGCACGGGTGACCAAGCAACCGCTGGAAAAGCTGCAGGCACTGAGCCTGAGCTCGCCCGTGTTCGCCCCCGGCGTGGAGAACTACGTGGCCATGGGTGCGGTGCACGCGGTGTGGGAGCACGACCTGGCCCAGGCCCTGCTGCAGGCCCTGCGCACGCCGGCCGAGGGTGACCGCCGCGCCGTCCTGGGCGCGCAGCGCGGTGGTCGCACCCTGGCCGCCGCGGTCGCTGCGGCGGTGGTGGCCGGCGATGCCTGAGCAGCCTGCCCGCCACACACTGGTGTGGGTGTCGGCGCAGGCCCGTTGGCGCGCCGACCTGCCTGCACAGGAGCCGCGCCTGGCCGCCTGGTTCGCGCAGGGCTGGCCGGCGGTGGTGGCGCGGCGCGCCGCCGATGATCCCGATCCACGCCTGCGCCTGGGCGTGCCGCTGCCGCCAAACGAGGGCAAGCAACGGCTGGCGTTGCGCGTGCCGCTGCAGGACATCGTGCGGCAGCAGCCACCGGTGTCGTTGCACGCGCTGATCGATCGCCCCGACCGCCTGATCGGCGCGGAGTGGTGCATGGCGCTGCAGGGACTGAACGCCATTGCACCGGCACGCGTGTTTGGTGCGTTCGCCTGGCAGGCGCTCACCGGGTTGCCGTATGTGCACGCCCAGTCGGATATTGATCTGCTCTGGCAGGTGCATGCGCCGGCGGTGGCCGAGCGCCTGGTGCAGCGGCTGCAGGCCTGGGAAGTGCGCGAAGGCCGGCGCGTGGATGGCGAACTGTGCCTGCCCGGTGGCGCGGCGGTGAACTGGCGCGAGTACGCCGGCAGCGCACGGCAGGTACTGGTCAAGCGCATCGACGGCGCCCTGCTGGCCCCGCGCGACACGCTGTTCGTTGCCGGCGGTGTTGCCGCATGAACGCCCTGCTGCGGGCCCCGTCCCCGGCAGCCGCACAGGTCGACTGCGCGCGTCTGGGACGGCTGGCCATCGCCAGCCTGCATGCCGAACTGGCCTGCGCGCCGAAACCGGGGCTGGTGACGCCGTTCGATTGCGGCAGCCACACCGACATGGATGCCGGCCGTTTCCTGCGCAGCCTGTTCGCGCTGCGCCACTATTTCCGCAGCATCGCCCAGGCCGGCGCCGAGGACGCGCCTTTTGCGGTATTGCGCGACCACGGCATCGCCGCCGAGACGGCGATGCTGCGCGCCACCGGCGGTATCAACACCCATCGCGGTGCGATCTTCAGCCTCGGCCTGCTGGTGGCTGCGGCGGCCGCCTGTCGGCGCGAGCACGGCGGCGCGGTCAGCGCCGAAGCAGTGTGCCGGGCCGTACAGCGCTGGGCGCCTGCGCTGGCCGTGGCCCCGCTGGACCCCGACAGTCCCGGCCAACGCGCACGCGCCCACCACGGCGTGGCCGGGGTGCGTGAACAGGCCATCGCCGGCTATCCGCTGCTGCGTGACGTCGGCGTGCCCGTCCTGCGCGATGCGCTGGCGGCCGGGCTGCCGCATGACGCCGCGCTGTGCCACACGCTGATGCAGCTGGTGGCCCACACCGATGACCTCAACCTGTTGCATCGCGGCGGTGCGCAAGGGCTGGCGTGGGCACGGGCGCAGGCAGCGCGCTTCATCACCGATGGCGGCGCCTTCGCGCCGGACTGGCGCAGCCGCCTGCTGCAGCTCGGCGAGGCCTTCGTGGCGCGCCGGCTCAGCCCCGGCGGCAGCGCCGACCTGCTGGCCTGCAGCTGGTTCCTGCTGCAGCAGGAGCGCGCATGAGCCTGGCCCTGCTCTGCCCTGGCCAAGGCGCGCAGCATCCGGCGATGTTCGACCGCGTGCGCGACCTGCCCGCCGCGCGCGAGGTGCTCGACACGGCCACCGCACTGCTGGGCCGCGAGGTGAGCGCGGCGGCGGCGGCAGGCGATCGCTTCGACAACGCCGTGGCGCAGCCGCTGCTGTGCGCGGCCAGCCTGGCGCACTGGCAGGGCCTGCGCGAGCAGCTCCCGGCGCCTGCGCTGGTGGCCGGCTACAGCATCGGCGAACTGGCCGCGCAGTCGATCGCCGGCAGTTTCAGTGCGGCCACCTGCCTGGCGTTGGCGGCCCAACGCGCACGGCTGATGGACGCCGCCAGCCCGGCGGATGCGGGCATGCAGGCGCTGCTGGGCCTGCCGCGCGCGGCGGTGCAGGCACTCTGCGCGGCGCACGGCACCTACATCGCCATTGCCAACGGCCACGATCACTTCATCCTGGGCGGGCGCAGGGTCGCGCTGCACGCACTGGCCGCGGCCGCCGTGCAGCAGCGGGCCGAGGTGCGCGTGCTGCCGGTGCAGGTGCCGGCACATACGCCGCTGCTGGCCGGGGCCGCCGATGGCTTTGCCCGGGTACTGGCGCAGGCGCCGCTGCAGGCCCCGCAGCGGCAGGTCCTGGCAGGCATCGACGCACGCCCGGTGCGCGATCGTGCCGCACTGGAACACACCCTGGCCGCGCAGCTGGCGCAGACCATCGAGTGGGCGCAGTTGATGCGCCAGGCCTACGAGCGCGGCGCGCGGGTATTCCTGCAACTGGGCCCCGGCACGGCGCTGGCGCGCATGGTGGCCAGCGCCTACCCGTGCTGCGAGGTGCGTGCGGTGGAAGAGTTCCAGCAGCTGGAGGGTGCCGCGGCGTGGGTAGATGCCGCGCTGGGCCGGCAGCAATGAGGGTGGGAGTTGCCTGTAACACGCCGTAACCCGGGATGGCGGGTTTCCATCCTTGCTGTATGCGAGTCAAGTGTCTGGGAGGGCGCATGAGTCCACAAGTCGCAACGATCATCGGTCTGGTGATCATGTTCATCGTCGCCACCGCCCTGCCGATCAACATGGGTGCGGTCGCCTTCGCGTTGGCCTTCATCATCGGCGGCCTGTTCGTCGGCATGGAAGGCAAAGAGGTGCTGGGCGGGTTCCCCGGGGATCTGTTCCTGACCCTGGTCGGTATCACCTACCTGTTCTCCATCGCCCAGAAGGACGGCACCATCGACCTGCTGGTGCATTGGGCGGTGCGTGCGGTGCGTGGGCGCATCGTGGCCATTCCGTGGGTGATGTTCGTGGTGACCGCCGTGCTCACCGCCTTCGGTGCGCTGGGACCGGCCGCGGTGGCGATCATCGGTCCGGTCGCGCTGCGCTTTGCCAAGCAGTACAGGATCAACCCGCTGCTGATGGGCCTGTTGGTCATCCATGGCGCGCAGGCCGGCGGTTTCTCACCGATCAGCGTGTACGGCAGCATCACCAACGGGGTGGTGCAGAAGGCCGGGCTGGAAGTGACCGAGATGGCGGTGTTCCTGACCAGCCTGGGCTTCAACTTCATGATGGCCATGATCTGCTTCTTCGCCTTCGGCGGGGTGGCGCTGCTGCGTCGCGGTGCGGTGGCGGTGGGCGGCGGCGTGGGCAATGCCGACCTTGCGCTGGCCGGTGGGCCGCAGGCGTCCTCGCGCCAGTTCGCGATCGAGGGCCACGGCGCGCTGGTCTCGGCCGGTGGCGGCACGCTGTCCAACGACCCCGATGCACTGGAGGCGGTGGGCATCACCCGCGAGCGCGTGTTCACCCTGGTCGGGCTGCTCGGGCTGGGCGTGGCCGCGTTGATCTACAACCTCAACGTCGGCCTGGTCTCGATCACCGTTGCCGTGGCGCTGGCGCTGCTGTCGCCGAAGAGCCAGAAGGGCGGGGTGGATGGCATCAGCTGGTCCACGGTGCTGCTGATCTGCGGTGTGGTGACCTACATCGGCGTGCTGCAGGAAGCGGGCGCGGTCGATTTCATCGGCAATGGCGTATCGCAGATCGGCATTCCGCTGCTGGGCGCGCTGCTGGTCTGCTATGTGGGCGGCATCGTCTCGGCGTTCGCCTCCTCGGCGGCGGTGCTGGGCGCCACCATCCCGCTGGCGGTGCCCTTCCTGATGCAGGGCCACCTGGGTGCGGCGGGGGTGATCTGCGCGCTGGCGGTCTCTTCGACCATCGTGGATGTCAGCCCGTTCTCGACCAACGGTGCGCTGGTGGTGGCCTCGGCGGCCAAGGAAGAACGCGAATCGCTGTTCCGCCAGTTCCTGATCTACAGCGGCCTGGTGGTGGCCTTCGGCCCGCTGCTGGCCTGGCTGGTGTTCGTGGTGCCGGGCTGGATGTAACAAGACGCGGCCGCCCCCTGACCCAGGGGGCGCTCGCGCCCTGGGGGTCCGCCCCGGGCCGGTCAACGAAAGGAACGATTACAATCCCTGCATGGCCATTGCTCCCGCCCCACGCTCGACCAAGAAGCGCGCCCCGTTGTACGAAGAGGTGGCCGAGCACGTGCGCGAGCGCATCTACGACTACCGCCTGCCTCCGGGCGAATGGATCGACGAGCCGGCGTTGTGCGAGGCGCTGGGCATCAGCCGCACCCCCCTGCGCGAGGCGCTGAAGCTGCTGGCCGCCGAAGGCCTGGTGCAGATCGATGCCGGACGCGGTTGCCGGGTGACCCGGTTGACGCTGGAGGACCTCAACCAGCTGTTCCCGGTGATGGCGATGCTGGAAGGCCGCTGCGCGCACGAGGCCGTCACGCATATCGACGAGGCCGGCGTGCAGCTGCTCGAAGACCTGCATGCGGCCATGGAGGCCGCCGCCGCCGAGGGCAACATCGCCGAGTACTACCGCAACAACTACCTCATCCACGAAACCGTGCAGCACTACGCCGGCAATCCGTGGCTGATCCGCATCACCCACGACCTGCACCGCATCCTGAAGATGCATCGCGGCCGCCAGCTGCTGGCACCGGGCCGCACCGCGCAGTCGCTGGCCGAACACCGCGAGCTGATGGCCTGCTTCCGCCAGCGCGACGCGGCGGCCGCCGAACGCACCATGGAACGCCACCTGCTCAGCCAGGGCCAGGCGCTGGCCGCCTACGTGGCCTCGGGCGGGCTGTTGAACGTTCCCGCGCCACTGCCCACCGAAGGCGGCAGGTGACAGATCCGTGGTGCCGGCCGCTGGCCGGCTCCTCGCGATCCAACATAGTGCAGAGCCGGCCAGCGGCCGGCACTACCAGGCGCCGATGTTCCGGGTGCCCCGCAACGGAACGCGTCCACCCACCGCTGTTACCGCGGGGGCCGGGTTTCGCGCAGGGTCCACATCACCGGCAGGACCAGCACGGCGACGGCGGCGATCATCGCGCCCGGCGCCGAGGCCCAGCCGGTGTGACGCACCAGCAGTTCGGCCAGCAACGGCGTGGCACCGCCGAAGAACGCGGTCGCCATCGTCACGCCCAGGGCCAGGCCGCTGAGGCGGCCTTCGCCGGGGAACTGCTCGGCCGTGGCCGGCGCGGCCACCGCGCTCACGCCACCGGCCAGGCACGCCAGCACCACCGCGCCGACGCCGATGAGCAGCGTGCTGCCACCGGCCATCAGGCTGAACATGCTCAACGGCAACAGCGCCGACAACGCGGCCAGCGCGATCAGCACCGGCCGCCGTCCGATCCGGTCGGACAGCGCGCCGGCCAACGGGGTCACCACGATCACCGCCACCGCCGCCACCGTGGACAGCCACAGCGCTTCGGACTCCCCGACCTCGCCCAGCGAGCCCAGGAATGCCGGCACGTAGGTGATGCCCACGTAATAGGTGATCGAGCCGAGTGCGGAGATGGCAAAGGTGCGTGCCACCGCGCTGCGATGGAAGCGCCAGGTGTCGCGGATCGGCGAGGTGGGCACGGTGCCGGCCGCCTGCTGCCGCTCGAACTCCGGTGATTCATGCATGGTCGAGCGTGCCAGAAGGATCGCCCCGGCCAACGCCGCACCGACGAAGAACGGAATGCGCCAGCCCCACCCGTCCAGCTGCGCAGGGCTCAACACGGCCACGGTCAACGCCGACAACGCCACCGCGAGCAGCGCGCCGACTTCGCTGGCAGCCGAGGCCAACGAGGTCACCAGCCCGCGTCGTCGGGTGGGCGCGGTTTCCAGCAGGTAGGCCACCACTCCGGTGTACTCGCCGCCCACCGAGAACGCCATCAGGCAGCGCAGCAGCAGCAACAGCACCCCGGCGCCGGCGCCGATGCGGTCGAAGGTGGGCAGCAGCGCGGTGGCCAGCATCGCCACGGTCATCAGCAGCATCGAGGCCAGCAGCATGTAGCGCCGCCCGAAGCGGTCGCCGAGGTGGCCGAAGCACAGCGCACCCAGCGGGCGCATCAGGTAGGAGACGGCGAAGCCGGCCAGCGTGGCCAGCAGCGCGTTCTCGCCGCCCCCGAAGAACACCCGCGACAGCACCGTGGCCAGGTACAGGTACAAGGTGAAGTCGTACCACTCCACCACGGTGGACAGCCCGGCCACGATCATCGAGCGCGTGCGTGGCCGATCGCGCGGCGGGGAGGCGCTCATGCGGCGTCCGCCGGTGTGGCGGCAACGCGGTACGCGAGGGCATGGGGAGCAGGCTGCATCGGCGGGGACATCGGCAACAGGATGCCGCCGAGCCTACTGCACCGCCTGGGCCGCCGGACTCACATCACCACCACATGGTCACCCCCACCGGGTAGTCGCGGCAACCTACTCGGCCACCGCGGGAACCGCCTCACGCGTGTAGCGCAGCAGCCGACCGCGTCCGGGCGCATCGCCTTCGTCATCGAACAAACCATAGGCCTCGTCCACCGCAAACCCCTGCGCCGCCATCGCGCGCGAGAACGGGCCCACGTTGCCACGGCCCGGATCGGTGAGCAGCAGTTCGGCGCTGGGGCGCGCGTGGCGCTCCATCATGGCGGCGATCTGCAGGGCGTGGCCGCGCTCGTAGAGCACGTCGCTGCCAATGATCAGATCGAAGCGTCCGAGTGTCGTATCCGGCAACTCCCAAGGCAGATCGCGGTAGTGGATCGCCGGCAGGTCATTGAGGCCGGCGTTGTAGGCCAGGAACGACTCGGCCAGCGGATGGTGATCGCTGGCGACCACATCGGCCCCGCGCTTGGCCAGTACCAGACTGGCCAGGCCCAGCCCGCAGCCCAGCTCCAGGATGCGCTTGCCGGCCACATCGAAGCCGCTCATGGTCTCGGCCAGCACGCGCCCGGCGGGCCAGACCTGGCCGAACAGGCTCCACAGCGACGAATGGATGCCGGCGCGCTGCGCACGGCCGGTGGGATCGGCGAACTGCTGCAGATCGCTGAGCGCGCGGATGCGGAAGTCCTGGCCGGCGACCGGGATGGTGAGGATGCGGGTGGTATAGCCCGGCATGTGCGCTCCGTGGGACACGGGGAGTACGCCCTCCCGACAGGAAGCGCGACTCGGAAAGTGGAGCGAAGCGGGCGGTCGGCAACAGACCGCGCAGGACGCGCGTAACGGCGTGGGACGGCCCCATCCTACAGCAGCGCCGGTCGCGCGCGTTCACCGCCGCGCATGCGCGCTCAGTACCGGACCTGGCAGGTGGGGCAGAAGAACGTGCGCCGCCGGCTCTTGCCCGGGTAGGTCTTGGACAGTGGGCCGCCACACTGCGGGCAGGTGCGCCGGGTGTGTACCTGCCAGTGCTGGCGCAGTACCCCGGCCTTCTTCCACTCCAGGAAGTTGAAACTGTATGCACGTGCATCGGCGATGACCTTGCCCAGCACGCGCGGCGGCAGGTCGCCGATCGTCGATTCGGGATGCACGCGGGTCCGGAACAGCACCTCGTTCTTGATGATGTTGCCGACCCCGGCGAAGAGGTCCTGGTCCAGCAGCGCATCGCACACCAGCGTGTCCGGTTGCAGCTTCAGCCGACGCCGGGCCAGGCGCGGGTCCCAGGCCTCATCCATCACATCCCCGCGCCAGTCGTAGGTGTCTTCCAGCGGCCCTTCGATGTATTTCAGCGAGGAGGCGTAGATGTTCAGCTCGCCGTTGTCGAACTGCAGCGAGACTCGCGACGGCGCGGGCTTGCGCGCGTCGATGCGGTAGCTGCCGAACATCAGCATGTGCACGCGCAGGCTGAAGCCGCTGAACTGGACCAGGAAGTGCTTGCCCCAGCTGCGCAGCGCCAGCACCCGCCGCCCCTCCATGCGGGTCAGGTCCAGGCTGCTGTTGCCGAGCGCACGACGCACGGTCTTGCCGCGGAACTTGGCCGCCGCCTCGCGCAGGATGACGATGGAAGGACCTTCAGGCATGCGCGGCGATCTCCTTCAGGCGCAGGGCATTGGCAATGGCGAAGCCGTGCGCGGTGTTGTCGAAGATCACCCACGGCGGCTCCCGGCCAACGCGGTGCGTATGGACCTGGCGGGCAAGGTCGGCCAGTGCGGGGTCCGGGTAGTCGCTGTAGTACATGCGTGGGGCGCCGTGCCAGCGCCAGTAGCGCCACGACGACGCGCCGCCCGGGACGGCGGCGGCGACCACGCGCGGCGGGTCGACCGCCGCGCGGGAAACCCCATGCGCTTCAAGCAGGACATCGGCCCGCGCATCGAACCAGCTGGGGTGGCGCGGCTCGCAGACCAGCGCCACCGCGCTGCGTCGGCGCAGCGCGCGGAAGAATCCGCCTGCCCGGCGCGTATCCAGGGCCAACGAGGGCGGCAGCTGCAGCAGCAGGCCGCCCAGTGTCGCGCCCAGCCCGTCTACCTCGTCCAGGAAGCGGTCCAGCAGTGGACCCACACCGACCAGCCCGGCGTCATGCGACAGCGTGCGCGGCAGCTTCACCGAGAAACGGAAGCCGGGCGGCACCGCGGCCGCCCAGCGCGCGTAGGTGCTGCGCTGGTGCGGCCGATAGAAGGACGAATTGATCTCCACCACGTCCAGACGCGTGGCGTAGCGCGCCAGCGCGCTGTCCCCGGCACCGAACAGCGCGGCGTAGCGGCTGGGAATCGACCAGCCGGCACAGCCGACCTTCGGCGCGACGGGAGCGGCCATGGCGGGCTGCCTCAGCGCAGGATCTCGCCCTGGTCCTCGCCATCCCAATAGTGGATGCGCACGGCGGCCACGTGGATCAGCACCAGCCCGGGGCTGTCCACGCCTTGTTCGAACCAGCGCTCCAGATCCTTTACCCAGTGCTGCTGCATGATCGCCTTGTCGCGGATCAGCATGGCCCTGCCCTGCACCGCCACGAACAGCGGCGGCTTGCCCAGCAGCGACTTGCTGCCGGTGAAGCTCAGCGCCACCTTGGGGTCGTGGCTGATTTCACGGACCATGTCGGTGTCTTCGGTGGTGAAGAACCAGCTGTCGCCGTCATAGTCCACGTCGCCGTTGTTGCTCATCGGGCGTGCGGCGATGTCGCCGTTGTCGGCGTGGGTCTGCAGCAGGGTGAAGTCGATATTGGCCATTTTCTTGGCCAGTTCGGGCAGGGTCAGGGTGGTCATGGCGAATCCGTGCTGGGGTCAGGCTGCCAGCGTCGGCGCGCCCCGGTGACCGCGCCGTGCAGGGATGCTGTCGTCGCCTTCACGCGCGCGGCGCGGGGAAGGCGCAGATCCACGCCATGCGTGGATGCTCTTCGTTCCGCCCTCATGACCACCGATGCCGCGCTGGGCGCGGTATCCACGCGTGGGGTGGATCTACGGTGCTTGGGACCACCGCGGCCGCGCTGGGCGCCGTATCCACGCATGGCGTGGATCTACGGTGCGTGTGATTACCGGGGCAGCGCGGGCGCTGTATCCACGCATGGCGTGGAT
>DJBL01000030.1:0-12507 GCA_002435595.1 Stenotrophomonas maltophilia | reverse complement strand
GGGCGCGGTATCCACGCGTGGGGTGGATCTACGGTGCTTGCGACCATCGGGGCCGCGCGGGTGCGGTATCCACGCGTGGCGTGGATCTACGATGGGCGCGGTATGTGCACGGATCACGCGCGCGATGCGGCGAAGGGCGCAGATCCACGCCATGCGTGGATGCTCTTCGTTCCGCCCCCATGACCACCGATGCCGCGCTGAACGCGGTATCCACGCGTGGCGTGGATCTACGGTGCTTGGGACCACCGGGGCCACGCGGGTGCGGTATCCACGCGTGGCGTGGATCTACGATGGGCGCGGTATGTGCACGGATCACGCGCGCGATGCGGCGAAGGGCGTAGATCCACGCCATGCGTGGATGCTCTTCGTTCCGCCCCCATGACCACCGATGCCGCGCTGAACGCGGTATCCACGCATGGCGTGGATCTACGGGGCGTGTGATTGCCCGGCGCCGCATGGACGCGGTATCCACGCGTAGCGTGGATCTACGGTGCGTGCGATTACCGGGGCCGCGCTGGGCGCGGTATCCACGCATGGCGTGGATCTACGGTGCTTGGGACCACCGGGGCCGCGCGGGCGTGGTATCCACGCATGGCGTGGATCTACGATGGGCGCGGTATGTGCACGGATCACGCGCGCGATGCGGCGAAGGGCGTAGATCCACGCCATGCGTGGATGCTGTCCGTTCCGCCGCCATGACCCGATGGCACCGGGTTGACAGGGCGCGTGTGCGGGCAGACTATTAGTTAACGAATTAGTTAATTGCCGATCATGGACCGCATCTTCGAAGCCCTCGCCTCCACCGCGCGCCGCCAGATCCTGGCCTACCTCAATGGTGGCGAGCTGAGTGCGGGCGAGCTGGGCGAGCGCTTCGATTTCAGCAAGCCGGCGCTGTCCAGCCACCTGCGCATCCTCGAGGACGCCGGGCTGATCGAGCGCGAGAAACGCGGTCAGTTCGTGTACTTCCGCCAGGTGCCGGACACACTCACCAATACCCTGTTCGCATGGGCCGCCGAAGTGTGCCCGGTGGGGGGGCCGCTGCAGCGCGAAAGCCGCGCCCGCGCCCGTCGCAAATCTTCCCCCTGAGCCGTACCGCCGCAGGACAAGGACACCGTCATGCTCGATACCAGCCGCATCAGCCGTTCCTTCCCCAGCATCAGCCTGCCGTCCTGCAGCGATGGCAGTCCGGTCGAGGTGGCATTGATCGCCCAGCTCGGGATCGGCGCCGGTGACCTGCTGCTGCGCGATGCCGGGGCACGCCAGGCGGCGCACCCGCGCTTCGTCGATGCGCTGGACGAACCCTCCGCGCGACTGGGCGGCATGCACCTGGCGCAGGATGACGCGTCCTCGCTGTACTCGTTCTCGGTGGGCCGCAACGGACACCCCTTCCATCGCCACGCCGGGCCGCGCATGTTCACCGCCATTGCCGGTAGTGGCGGTGCCCAGCTGCGCTTCTCCACCGCCTCCGATGCCCAGCTGCAGCAGCACCCGGCCGCGTTCCTGCAGGCGCTGCGCTGCATCGACATCCCGCCGGACTGCCTGTTCACCGTGCGCTTCGGCAGCGGCACCTGGCACCAGTTCGTGTCGCGCCATCCGCGCCACCCGGCGCTGTTCGCACTGTCCTGCCATGCCAACGAGCGTGGCGGTGCGCTGAGCGAGGCGCAGCGTGCGCGGATCGAGGCCGGTGCCGCCGATATCCCCACGCTGACCGACACCCTGCCCGAGGCGCTGCAGCAGCTGCTGGCGCAGACCGACCTGACCCGGTATCCGGTGGTGACGCTGTCGTTGCGATCGCCCGCGCGGTCGGCACTGGCGCATCTGTGCACGCGCATCCGCGAGGTGGCCGGGCGGGTGCGGGCCGGCCTGTCGCGGCTGCGGCCGGCACATGGCTACATCGGACGCCGTGCGACGGAACTACCGGTCTGCGCCCTGCCCCACGCCCCACCCGATTCATTGCTGCGGCAGGCCTGGACCGATGCGGATGACCATGAGGACTACATCAGCGTGACGCTGCCGCCCGCCCGCATCGCCGCCGCCTCGGCCAGTGCGCTGCTGGAGGCCGTGCTGGAGGGCTTCGTGCTCAATCCGCCGCCGAGCGTGGGCCGCCTGATGGCCGTGCGCAATGCGCTGGTGGCTCCGCTCAGGCTGCGCACCTCGCCGCTGGGCTGCCCGGTCTCCTCACTGCTCTCCGCCGACCGCAGTACGCTGTTCGCGCGGCGTTTCCCGGTGCTTGCCCAGGCCTGCAGCGCCGATGGCGGCAGCGCCGAGGTGCTGCTGGGTGCCGACGACCGGCACCTGCGTTTCCGCTCCTGCGTGCGGGTGCAGCGACTGGCCGACGGCACCGCGGTGGTCGCGCTGGGCACGCGCGTGCGCACCCGCAATGCCTTCGGCAGGTTCTACATGGCCGCCATCACCCACGTGCACCGCCGCCACGTGAGCCCGGCGATGCTGCGCATGGCCGTCGCCCATGCCCTGGCCCCGGAGCTGGTGCAGGCCACTGCGCTGCAGCCGGCACCCGGCACGGCCTGAAGCCGTCGCGTCGCCGTCCGCGTCAGCGTACCCGCCGGCACACCCCATCAGCCGCCGTCGTAGGGACCGCCGCCGGGAAACACCTGCAGCAGGGCCCGGGTCATGGTGGTGGGATACACGGTGAGATGGTCTTCGCCCTCGATCACCCGGGTCTCCACCTGCAGCCCCGGGTAGCCACGCTGGCGCAGCCGATCGGCAAACTGCTGGTTGTGCAGCAGCATGTCGTTGCCACGGAGGTAGCCGGTCTCGGGCTTGACCGTCTCGAAGCTGCCGATGGCCAGCAGCACGCGCGCAGGCAAGGCGGTGTGCGTTGCGGCGTAGCGCTGTTCCACCTGGTCGATGACGTGCTGGTCGAACCACAGCGACGGGCTGGACAGGATGTAGGTCTGGAACATCTCCGGCCGGGTCAGCAGCACGTAGCTGCCGAACAGGCCACCGTAGGAATGCCCGGCGAAGGTCCGTCGCGCCGGATCGGTGCGGTAGCGCGCATCCACGGCCGGCAGCACGTGGGCAGCGAGGAAGTCGCGGTAGTGGGCCGCACCGCCGTAGGTGACATCATCGCTGTAGTCGTCGTCGGCCCTGCGCACCGGCCGCGTGGGCGTGTAGTCGCGCGAGCGGCTCTGCTTGGAGGTCAGGCCCTGCTGCGGGGGCAGCCCTACCAGGATGAAATCCTCCAGGTTGCCGCCACCCTGTCCGACCAGATTGCGCACGCTGCGCACCAGCGGGAAGCTGTACAGCGCATCGGTGACATACAGCACCGGGTAACGCCGCTGCGGCGCGCTGGCGTAGCTGGCCGGCAGCGACACCCAGA
The DNA here is from genome assembly GCA_002435595.1 of Stenotrophomonas maltophilia. Taxonomy (GTDB): domain Bacteria; phylum Pseudomonadota; class Gammaproteobacteria; order Xanthomonadales; family Xanthomonadaceae; genus Stenotrophomonas; species Stenotrophomonas maltophilia_AC. The sequence continues at coordinate 9,167 of DJBL01000030.1, read as the reverse complement.
TCGGATAATCGCGACCGGCCGGGTCGTGCACGGTCCAGCTGTCGGTATCGGGCAGGACCACGCCGACCGGTGCCGCGCTGGGCGCCGGCTCGCCGTGCACGACCTCACCGTTGATCGCGCACCCGCTCATACTGCCCATCGCCAGCAACGCGCCAAGCCCTTTCTGCATCACCTTCATCCGCACCCAGCCGTGACATGAAAGCCCAAGGGTCGCAAGTTTGGCGAGCGCTTGCCAGTCACGGTGGAGCGCGCCCGGCTCCTGCCTGCACCGGCCCTGCGCGCAGGCCGTACCGGCCGCTTGCCCGCGCCACGGCCAGCGACCCGCCGCACCGACGTGGAGTCGATGCGGTCGGGTTTGCTGCTGCCGCGTGGGAGGCTGCGTCGCTTACCTGCGGCGCAGGGTGATCAGCGTGATCTCCGACGGCACCCCGATGCGCGCGGCGAAGCCCGCCCACAGACCGGCACCGTTGCTGACATACAGGGTCATGCCATCCACCTCATAGCGTCCGGACACGAAGCCGCCGTTGGCGCGCTTGACCAGCTGGTCCATGCCCACGATATGGCCGCCGTGGGTGTGCCCGGACAGCTGCAGCGCCACGCCACGTGCTGCGTTGGCGCGCGCCGCTCCCGGACGATGGTCGAGCAGGATCACCGGCGCGGTGGGGTCGGCACCGGCCAGCGCGGCATCCAGGTCCGGCGGCGGCAGGCCGTAGTTGCTGGCCACCGGGTCGGTCACACCGGCAATGGTCAGCGCCGCACCCTCACGATGGAGCTCCACGTGGCTGTTCTCCAGCACCTGCATGCCCTGCGCGCGGAAGGCCTGCATCCAGGCCGCGTACTGCGCGTAGTACTCGTGGTTGCCGGTGATCGCGATCACTCCATCGGGCGCACGCAGCGTGCCCAGTGGCGCGACATCGGCCGCGCGTGCGGCGACGCTGCCATCGATCAGATCGCCGGTGATCACCACCAGGTCGGGCTTGAGCGCGTTGCTGTTGGCCACCACCCTGGCCACCCAGCGGCCGGTGAGCAGGCGGCTGGCGTGGATGTCGGTCAACTGCAGCACGCGGTAACCGTCGAACGCGGCGGGCAGGTCATCGATGACCACCTCGACCTGGCGCGTCTGCGGCACCGCCATGCCCTGCCAGACGCCGTAGGTGGACAACAGCAGGGCAACACCGAAGGCCGCCGGGCGCAGGGTCGCATGGCGCAGGGCCGCGCTGGCGCGGGGGCAGCGCAGCAGCCGCGCACCGAGCAGCAGCAGGTCCAGCAGCAGCACCGCCAGCGCGCCCAGCAGCAGCGTGGTGAAACCGGTGGCCAGCACCGCGATGGCAGCCTTGGGGATTTCCGGCGAGGCCATCGTGCCGGCGAAACGGGCCACGATGCGGTGGTGCAGCGCCAGGGCCACCACCAGCAATCCGAGCGGGCCACGCACCGACAGCGACACCCGCAACGGCCAGACCACGCGCCACACCACGTACAACGCAAGCAACACACCAACAACACTCAGCACAGGCATTCCAGATTCAATGGGGGACGTCTGCCCGACCGCCCGTGGCGATCGTGCAGCCCACCATCTTTGCCGAAACCGCCCGTGCCTGCCACCGCGCGCCGGTCACATGCGCGGCACACTGCGTCGCGTACCCGCTGGGCGGATCAGCGCGCGGAGGCAGGTTTGGCGTGCACTGCCGCGCCTTCATCCGGTTCGGCGCGGGCCAGCGAGGCCATCGCCTGCAGCGGCGCATCAGGATCGCTGGAGGTGGTCAGGGTGAACAGCAACCCCGAGCGGGTTTCATCCGGCCACGCCCAGACATAGGACACCGACCGCCGCGTGGCCGTGCTGGCGGCCGGGCTTGGGGTCGACCGCGCGGTCATCGGTGCCGGCGGCTTGCTGGCCAGCGCGGCGAAGCGTGATTGCAGCTGCTCGCCGTCCATGCGCCTGGCATACACGGCGCACAGGCCGGCATCGGTACGCGAGACCGCGTATTGGTTTCCGTCCAGGGTGATCGCCCAGGCACGGCCGGGCGCGCCGTGCAGGAAGCTCTGCGCCACCGCGTCCTCCAACGGGGCCAGGTTGCGCTCGGCCATCCAGGCGGTCAGGTCGTCGGCCGAATGCAGGTGGGCCATGCAGGTGTTGCCGAACAACTGGTTGAAGGTGTCGGCCGGGGTTGCCGACTGTGCCGACGCCAGCGGCGAGAGCAGTACGGCGGCGAGGGCCCAGGAAAGATGACGCATGACGCTCCTTGTGCTGAGAGTGGCTTCCATTGCAGGCCACAGGCTAGCCGATCATGACGCGCCGTGCTTGCCGCGCCGGGTCGCGCGCTCCCCGGGCTTGCCGGCCCTGGCCGCCTGCCCGGCAACGTTCAGGGCCACCGCGGCCCGCACCAGCGCCTTCAGCGCCGCCTCGTTGATTTTCTCGCCTTCGTGCACGTCGATCGCGCGCCGCGTAGTGCCGTCCAGGCTGGCGTTGAACAACCCGCTGGGGTCCTCCAGCGCCGCACCCTTGGCGAAGGTCATCTTCACTGCGGCCTTGTAGGTCTCGCCGGTGCACAGGATGCCATCATGTTCCCAGACCGGCACGCCGCGCCATTTCACCGTCTCCACCACCTGCGGATCGGCCTGGTGGATGAGGCGGCGCAGGCGCGCCAGGGTGGTGCCGCGCCAGTCGTCCAGTGCGGCGATCCTGGCATCGATCTGCTGTACCGCCGAGGGCCCGGTGTCGGCGGCCGGTGCTGCCGACGGGGAGGTGCCTGTGCGTGCCTTGGTCATGGGAGTGTCCTGGTGGCAGGGTTTACATGCGTTCGCCGGGCAAGCGGCTGGCCTGCACGATCCAGCCGAGCAGGCGCGCTTCATCCAGCGGCACCTCCTCGCGGATGTGCAGATAGCGGGTGTGCGGGTGCCGGGAGGGCTCCGGCGGTGGCGGGCTCAGCGCCGCGCCGCGGAAGAAGGCCACGTTGATGTAGCCGGTAAAGCAGTGCAGGCTCAGGAACCAGCCCGCATCGCCAGCGCCGTACAGCGGCGAGTTCCACTTCACCGCCTTGCGTACCCCGGGCACGGCCTGGCTGATCAGCGCATCCAGGCGCGCGCCCATCGCCCGCTTCCAGCCCGGCATCGCGGCGATGTAGGCCTGCACCGGCGCATCGCCCTCGCCCTTGGCGATCTGCGGATTGCCGCCGGCCAGCAGGCGTACCGCCGGTGCGGCCGCAGCGGTGGTTCGGGAAGTGCGGGCGGGCATGCGCGGCGCTCCATCAGAGGGTCCAGAACCGCCTTATAGACCCCACCGCGTGTGCGGGCAATGCACGGCGCACTCAGCGCAGGCCGCGGTACACCCCCTCGTCGGGGCGCATGCGCGCAGCGCCGGCTGAACGATCGCCGCCGCCCGGCAACGCGGCACTTGCACCGGACCGGTCCCCGCCTTATAAATGAGCAAGCACTCACTTACTCATTGCCATGGCCCGCCCGCTCAGCGAAGAAAAACGCGATGCCATCCTCGATGCGGCGGCCCGCCTGGTGGCCGCCCAGGGGACCGGCGCCTCCACCGCGCAGATCGCGCGCGCGGCCAAGGTCGCCGAGGGCACCGTGTTCACCTATTTCGCTACCAAGGACGCGCTGCTCAACGCGCTGTTCGTGCGCCTGGAAACCCGGCTGTCGATGGCGCTCAGCGCCAACTTCCCCACCCAGGCCGATGCCCACGCCCTGCTGCAGCATGCGTGGAATGCGTTGATCGCCTGGGGGTCGAGCTACCCGGTGGACCGCATGGCGCTGCGCCAGCTCAAGGTCTCCGAACGCATCAGCCAGGACACCCGTAGCGAGTGCGCCGGGCTGTTCGGCAGCATGCTGCAGCGGCTGGAAACCAGCCTGGCCGACCGCATCGAGGCCGACCGGCTGCCGTTTTACCTGGGCCGGGTGCTAATCAACCTGCTGGAGACCACGCTGGAAGCGATGGCCGCCGAACCCGAGCGCCGCCTGGCGCTGCAGCAGGCCGGGTTCGACCTGTTCTGGAAAGGCATCCAACGATGACCGTGTGTTTTTGCGTCATAAATGAGTGCCTACACACTCACCACCCTGAAGGTGCCCCATGAGAGCCCTCCCCCTCCTTGTCCTCGCCTTCTCCCTCACCGTACTTCTCGGGATGACCCTGACCGTGCCTATCGCCCACCATGACCAGTCGCCGCAGATGCACGACGGCCACTTCACCAATGCCGCGCCCAAACCCAAAGAGACCGTGACCGGCACCTTGAAGCTGCTGTGGGAATTCCTGTTCGACCGCCCTGCCGGCACCACGCCGCCACAGGCACCGCCGGTGCGTGCGATCAGCGCCGCCGAGTTGGCCGGCGCGCCGGAACACAGCCTCTACCGCCTGGGCCATTCCACCCTGCTGGTAAAGCTGCGCGGCGGCTGGTGGCTGACCGACCCGGTGTTTTCCAAGCGCGCCTCGCCGGTCCAGTGGATGGGACCCAAGCGCTTCCACGCCCCGCCGATCGCCCTGCACGAGCTGCCCCCCATCCGCGGCGTGCTGCTCTCCCACGACCACTACGACCATCTCGACCGCGCCACCATCAAGCACCTGGCCACCCGCGCCGATGTGTTCCTCACGCCGCTGGGCGTGGGTGACCGTCTGATCGCCTGGGGCGTGCCAGCCGAACGCGTGCGCCAACTGGACTGGTGGCAGGAAACCGAGGTGGACGGCGTGCGGTTCGCCGCGACCCCGGCGCAGCACTTCTCCGGCCGCGGGCTGCGCGACCGCGATCGCACGCTGTGGGCCTCGTGGGTGATCCTCGATGACGGCCTGCGCCTGTTCTTCAGCGGCGACACCGGCTACTTCGACGGCTTCAGCCAGATCGGCCAGCGCTATGGGCCGTTCGATGTGACCTTCATCGAGACCGGCGCCTACGATGCCAAGTGGCCGTTCGTGCACATGCAGCCCGAGCAGACCGTGCAGGCCCACCAGGACCTGCGCGGGCGCTGGCTGGTGCCGATCCACAACGGCACCTTCGACCTGGCCCTGCACGCATGGGATGAACCCTTCGAGCGGGTCAGCGCGCTGGCGGCACAACGTTCGATCGCGCTGGCCACCCCGGGCATGGGCGAGCGCCTGGACCTGGACGCGCCGCAACCGGGCGCGCCGTGGTGGCGCACGGTGAAGGCGGCGCAGGAGGCGCGCCGGATCACCCCGGTGGGCAGTGCGATGTGATCAGCGCAGCCCGATCACCCCGATGACCACCCCCGAGATGCACCAGGTGATCGCCGTGCACAGGCGCACGTGCTGCACGGTCAGCGGCTCGGTGAACAGGGTGGCCAGGTCGAACTCGAGCAGGGCGCACAGACCCTGCACGCGTTCGGCCCCGCCGAGCAATACGATCCACCCACTCGGCACCGTGATGGCCAGCAACCGCAGGGCAAACAGCATGGAACGCGCCGCGCTCCGGGGCCCCCCGCTTACCGGTCCGAAGCCACGCTATGATCGGGGCAGGATGCATGCGGCGCCGCCGCTGCCGATCGGCACGACAAGGAGCCCTGCGGGCATGCTGGCCACACTGTTGATCCTCAGCCTGGCCGCCGTCGCGCAGGCGGCCGCGCCAGCCACGCAACCGGCACGCGATGCCACCGGCGCGCGTGCGCAGGCCGTCGCCGATGCCGACCAGCTCGCCGCCGCGCTGCTGGCGGTGCACGATGCCGATGCCGCGCTGGCCTGCCCCAAGGCCGTGGAGAACGCCCGCTACAGCGTGGAAACCATGCTGGAGGTAGGCCAGAAGAACGTGCAGGGCGGCTACCTGCCCGCCGCGGATTTCGAGCGCTCCGCGGTGCCGCTGCGGGCCTTGCTGCCGCAGATCCGGCTGGACGACTGCGAGGCGGCCCAGGGCAACAGGCGCGCGTTCTACCGCTGCATGTCCAGCGATTACAACCACGCCCTGGCGTGTGCCAGGGCACACCCGTTCTAAGCGTGGCAGGGGTGCATCTGCTACCGTGCCGCCAGCCGTCCTGATTCCCCTGCAATGCCCCTGCCGACCCAACCTGCGTACTTCCTGCCGCTGACCGAGGCAGCGCTCTCGGCGTTCCTTGACGAGGGCCGGATCCCGCCCACCGCGCTGGAGCGCGCCGGACTGTTTGCCGCTGCGTTGAGCCAGGGCCAGCACCCACACCGCGCCGCGCTGACCCGGTTGATCGACCAGGCGTGTGCCCTGTTCGCCGCCACCCCAGCCGATGCGCCCGCGCAGTTCGCCAGCCTGGCGCGCAGCCTGCCAGCGGCCGCCGATGCCTGGCTGCAGGCGCTGGCGGCGCAAGGCGTGCTGCCGGGGCCGGAGGAAGTGGTCGCGCAGTTCTGTGCGCTCTCGGCCCAGGCCTATCCGGTGGATGCCTTCCAGGCCGCGTGCCAGACCACGCTGGAAACCCACACGATCCGTTTCTACACCGCGCAGGACGATTCCGATGCGCTGGACGCCGATGCGCCGCGCGCACCGGCCTTCGTCGAGCGCAGTGGCGACTACACCGCCGAACAGGCCCGGGCGCTGCGTGCGATCGTGGCCAACGACGATGAGCATATCGACCTGGACGCCTACGCCGGCGCCGGCAAGACCCACCTGATCCTGCAGCTGCTGGACAGCGCCACCCGCCGCTACACCTACATCGCGCCCCGGCCCGGCCAGGTGCAGGCGTTCCGGCAACGCCTCAGCGGTGCCCTGCCGATCGAGATCCTGTCCCAGGTCAGCTTCGCCAACCAGGTAGCCGGCAGCGCCTTCCGCCAGGGCCTGCTCGGCACGGCCTACCGGCCCACCTTCCAGATCAGCAAGAGCACCTTCCGCGACATCGCCCAGCGCATCGGCCTGCAGCCGATCGGCAACCACGCACCGGCGGCGGTTCTGCGCATCGCCTTCGAGGGCATCAACGCCTGGTGCCGTTCACCGGCCGAACGGCTGGCACCGCGCCACTTCGTGCGCGCGGTGCCATGGGCGATGATCGACGCAGCGCCGTACATCGCCGCCGGCGAACACGTCTGGCGCTGCATGTTCGATCCGGCCGTGCAGAAGCACGCGCTGCTCAGTCTCAGCGTGGACCACATCGGCAAGTGGCTGGCGCTGCACAACGCGCCTATCCCGCCCAGCTGGGGCACGCTGCTGATCGACGAAGGGCACGACATGAGCCCGGCCTGGAAGCAGCTGCTGTCCGGCTATGCGGGCGCGGTGATCAGCCTGGGCGATCCCAACCAGCGCCTGTCCGGGCGCGCCCCGCGTTTTGCCACCGGCATGACGCTGGAGATCGTGCAGTCGGTACGCCAGGGCCGCCATGTCGAAGCGCTGGTCAACCAGACCGTGGCGCTGGATGCGACCGGTTTCTTCCAGGGCGCATTCGCCGGCTCGCCCGACCAGCCCACCGTGGTGCACCACTACGCCGCGTGGGAGCAGGTGCCGGCCAGCGGCGCGCGCGTGTACGGCACCACCTGGCGACTGCTGGAAGAGGCCCAGCGCCTGGCCGCGGCCGGCGTGGCCTTCGGCATCCATCCGGACACCCTGTCCAGCGTCGGCCGCGAAGTGACCCGGGGCGAGGAGGCCTACCGCGAAATGACCTCGCACGGGGGCAGCAGCCAGCGCTGGGAAGCGCTGCTGGCCGAATGCGACGCGCAGGGCATGCCGCAGATCCCGCGCATGTTCATGCGCGGCTACAACCGCGACCGTTTCCTGGAACTGGGCCAGCGCCTGGTCGAGTTCCAGCGGGCATCGCTGCAACTGGTGCTGGTGGAGCATGCCAAGAACACCGAGTTCGCCCAGGTGGCGATGTCGATGTGCTGCTTCCGCACCGGTTTCGCCCGCTCCCCCGCCTACAACCCGGTACGCGCGGCCTACACCGCGATGACCCGCGGCACCCAACAGCTGTGGTTGCCCGAGGGTGCGCTGGACGAACTGGGCCAGAGCATCGCGCGCTTCCACGCCGGCCGCACCGAGCAGCGCCGCAGCAAGATCGTCAAACCGGCGCGGGCGACGCCGCGCTGACGCTCAGGGATCGACCGCGTCGGCCGGCAACAGGGTCAGCTCGGCGCGCTGCTCGGGGGTCTTTTCCTGCCAGCGGGTGAAACCCAGCACCCGCGCCTTGTCCACCGCGCCCTTGAACTTGTCGTTGAAACGCTCGCCATCGGCCGCCTGCACCCGCACGCTCTTGGCCAGCCATTGCGGAAACTCGGGGTTGGCCATGCTGTAGTCGGTTTCCGCGTGCCGGATCGGCCTCAGCTGGAAGCCGTAGCCGTGGATCGGGCGCACCAGCACGTAGTACCGCCGCCCCGCCTCCACCTGCGCATCCAGGTAATGGGTGATGCCACCGCCAAACGCGGAGGCGAAGTACTTCCGGCCCGGCGCGGTGGTGTAGACCACCTTGTTGCGCCCACCGATCGGGGCGATGAAGGTCTCCTGATCCGGCAGCCCCTCGAACAACAGGGTCAGCATGCCGGAGAAATAGCCCGATGGGCGCAGGAAAATGATCTGCGCCTGGTCGGCCGGCGGTGCCGGCACCGACTGGTCGGCACTGACCTGGGTCAGCGGAAAGTGCGCCGCGGAGGTGGACAAGCACACGCACAACAACAACGCACAGACCAGGACACGCATCATCGCAGACTCCGGCAGATAATCTGAAAGGGAATGGTCGAGCACGGCGCGGCCGTCGCAACGGCTGCGCGATGCTAATCCGCGCCTACCGGCCAGGCAAGGGGCGAATGTGGGAAGATGCGCGCCCTGCCATCGGGCAGCATAGAGGGTGTACACGGATGTCATTACTGCGCGGCCTGTGTCTGGGCGTCGTTCTCCTCAGCGGCACGGCCGCTGCCCAGCCCCGCGAAGAGGTCTACTTCATCAGCCATGCGTTCGGCGTTGAAGACCCGGCAGATTCGGATGTGCAGCAGCGCATGTTCAACGGGGTCAGCGTGGAGGCCGGCCGGCAGCTGCGCACGCGCCTGCTGTGGTCCTCGTTGCGCTCGGGCAATCTGCGCCGCAGCACGGTGCAGCTGGACCCGGGCAAGCACGATGACCAGGCCCTGATCCGGGTGTTGCAGGCCGGGTTCCAGATGCCGCTGGTGCCCGGTGCGACACCAGCACTGGAGTCGCGCGACCCGGCCGCCTGGCAGGCGCTGCTCAAGCGTGCGCCGGGCAGTGCGCTCACCCTCGCCACCGCCGAACAGGCCATCG